>NZ_JAMQHN010000145.1 GCF_025993755.1 Thermomonas sp.
AAGCCGCCAGCACCGAGCGCACTGCGCGCGTCATTGCCGATTGCTTGATGCTGCGGACGGCCTTGGCAGACCGCGTGACGTTCCGGTTGTCGTTCATGTAAGTCTCTGCTCCTCGGGTGATATCGCGTTGCCGTCGACCCACTTCCAGGCACGGGGCCGGAAAGCGATCGACTTCGAATTTCGCCGGACTCATCGTCCGGAAAACGCACCAGACAAACGCCACGAGAGGCGCAGCCGGGTGCCGACTATAACAATTTGCTGAACAAAACGTGACCCCTGTCTACAATCGCAAAACGCGAGCTTGCGCGCAAACCGGACACGACATTGCACAAAAACAGGAACGCCCTCTCTCGGAGCCCCGCTCTTGTCGGAGAAGCTGAATACACACCACCCTCGACCGGCGCCCGCCTGATCTGGAATAATCGTTCAGGTGCAGGCCCTCGTCGGCCGTGATCCCAGGGGTAAACCGTGCGTCCGCTCGATCTCGTTTTCCTGAAGAAGTTTTCGCTGTTGATCGCGTTCCTGGTCTCGGTCGGGATCGGGCTGGCGCTGTTCGCGTATTACCTGAACAGCCGGGTGGTGCATCCGGTCGATCCGGGTGTGGCGCAAAGCACGCTGGCGCGCATCGCGCCCGAGGGCGCGGTCTACGCGGGCGCCACCGGCGCGGCGCAGCAGGCCGAGGCAGCGGCGGCCGAGCAGGCGGCCGCGGCGGCCAACGTGCCGTTCGGCGGCAGCACCGACGGCGCGACGATCTTCAACGACGGCCCCTGCACCGCCTGCCATACCGGCGGTGTCGGCGGCGCGCCCAAGCTGGACGCGGCCGGGATCGGCGCGCGGGTGGCGGCCCAGGGCCTGGACGAGCTGATCAAGAAGGCCATCGCCGGTTTCACCGGCTCGACCGGCACCATGCCGGCGCGCGGCGGCAACGCCGCCCTGACCGACGAGCAGATGAAGGCGGCGGTCGAGTACATGGTGGCGCAGAGCAAGAAATAAGCGTCGTCCCCGCCCGCGCGGGGACGACGCGCAAAACCCTGCGCGCTCCCGCAATGCATGGCATCCGCAACCCGCCTCATGCTTAACGCCGCGTCTGGCAGGATGACGCCATGAACGAGCCGTCCGGCCCTTCCGCGCACGACGAACAAGGTTTGGCGATTCCCGGTCCGGCCGGCCGCATCGAGGCGGCCCTGGCGCCGGCGCAGGCCCCGGCCAGGAAGGCGCTGGCGATCGTCTGCCACCCGCTGCCGACCGAAGGCGGCACCATGCACAACAAGGTGGTGACGATGACGGCGCGCGCGTTGCGCGAGTCGGGCGCCGCCGCCCTGCGCTTCAACTTCCGCGGCGTGGGCGGCTCGGAGGGCGCCTTCGACGAAGGCCGCGGCGAGCTGGACGACCTGCGCGCGGTGGCGGCGTGGGCGCGGGAGCGGTATCCGGATTGCGCACTGTGGCTGGCCGGATTCAGCTTCGGGGCGTGGATCGCGCTGCGGGCGACGGTGGAACTGGGGGCCAGGGGCCTGATCACGATCGCCCCGCCGGTCGGCCGCATCTGGGCGTTCGGCGGCATCGCGCTGCCGACGGTGCCCTGGCTGCTGGTCCAGGGGGATGTCGATGAAATCGTCGATCCGCAGGCCGTGCGCGCCTGGGCGCGCGGGCTGGCGCAGCCGCCGCGGCTGGTCGAGATCGAGGGCGCCAGCCATTTCTTCCACCGCAAGCTGATGGACCTGCGCGGGGTGGTGAAGAACGGCGTGCGCGACTGGCTGCCGCAGCCCCCGGCGGCATGAGCGAAGCGGCGCTTCCCTCGCGGCGCTACGCCGATGGCGTGGCGCGCGGCGACTGGCAGGACGATCCGGCCCAGCGTGCGGCGCTGGCGGCGCTGGACCGCATCCATGCCGAGCTGCTGGTCACGCCACCCGCGCCCGGCCTGCTGCAACGGCTGCTGGGCGCACGCGCGCCGGAGCCGGTACGTGGTCTGTATCTGTGGGGCGGGGTCGGGCGCGGCAAGACCTTCCTGATCGATCTGTTCTACGACGGGCTTCCGGTCGAAAAGAAACGCCGGACCCATTTCCACCGCTTCATGCGCGAGGTGAACGAGCGCCTGCGCGCGCACGCCGAGCAGGCCGACCCGCTGGCGCGGGTCGCCCGCGAATGGCGGGACAGCCTGCAGGTGCTGGTGCTCGACGAGTTCTTCGTGATCGACATCGGCGACGCGATGCTGCTGTCGCGCCTGCTGGAGAGGCTGTTCGCCGAGGGCGTGACCTTGGTGACCAGCTCGAACGCGGCCCCCGACGACCTCTACAAGGACGGCCTGCAGCGGGCGCGCTTCCTGCCGGCGATCGAAATGCTCAAGCGCCGCTGCGAGGTGCTGGAGCTGGCGAGCCCGACCGACTACCGGCTGCGGGCGCTGACCCAGTCGCCGGTCTATCGCGCGCCGCTGGACGCGCAGTCCGACGCCTGGCTGGCGCAGCGCTGGCGCGAGCTGGGCGGCGGCGACGCGCACCTGGACGCCGGCATCGTGATCGAGGGCCGGCGAATTCCGGTGCGCGCGCGCGGCTCGGGGCTGTGCTGGTTCGATTTCGGCGCGCTGTGCGAAGGCCCGCGCGGCAGCGCCGACTACATCGAGATCGCCAGCGAATTCCACACCGTGCTGGTGGGCGGGATCCCGGTGTTCACGACCGACCGCGACGACGCGGCGCGGCGCTTCGTCAACCTGATCGACGAGCTCTACGACCGCCACGTCAACCTAGTCTGCACCGCCGCCGCCGCGCCGATGGCACTCTATGCCGGCGAACGCATCGCCGGCGCGTTCGAGCGCACCGCCTCCAGGCTTGTCGAAATGCAGTCCGCCGAATACCTGACCTCCGAGCACCACGCCCGATGAGCGCGCCTTCCGCCGACGCCTCGCCGCTTGGCCGCGAGGTGGCCTATCCGGGCCGCTACGACCCGGGCCTGCTGTTCCCGATCCCGCGGGCGGCGGGGCGCGCGGCGCTGGGACTGGACGGCGTGGGGCTGCCCTTCATCGGGCTGGACCGCTGGCAGGCCTACGAGCTGTCGTGGCTGGACGGGCGCGGCAAGCCGCAGGTGGCCACGGCCACGCTGACGGTGCCGGCGGATTCGCCGCAATTGATCGAATCGAAATCGCTCAAGCTCTATCTCAATTCCTTCAACGGCGAGCGCTTCGCCTCCGAAGCCGAGGTGCGGGCGCGGATCGAGGCCGACCTGGGTGCAGCGGCGGGCGCGGCGGTGGCGCTGGCGTTCGGACTGCCGGAAATGGCGCCCGCAGCGTCCGGCGAATGCATCGACGGGCTCGATGTCGCGATCGATCGCTACGGCCCGCCGGATCCGGCCTGCCTGTCCGCGTCAAACCCGGACGTCACCGAAACCCTGACCAGCGCCCTGCTCAAGTCCAACTGCCCGGTCACCGGCCAGCCGGACTGGGCCGATCTCACGCTGGCCTACAGCGGCCCCCGCATCGACCGGGAAGGGCTGTTGCGCTATCTGGTGAGCTTCCGCGACCACGCCGAGTTCCACGAGCAGTGCGTGGAGCGCATCTTCCGCGACGTGCTGGCGCGCTGCGCGCCGCAGGCGCGGTCGGTGGAGGCGCGCTACACCCGTCGCGGCGGGCTGGACATCAACCCGTGGCGGGCCACGCCCGGCACCCCGCCGCCGCCGCCGCAGCGCGCGCTGCGGCAGTAGGCGATGCGGCGCATGCGCCCTTGGCCGGCGATCTGTGCGCTCGGCCTTGGGCTGGCCGGCTGCCGGCAGCCGATACCGGCGGCAGCGGCAGCGGCTTCCGCGTCGCGCCGCGGTTGCGCGACAATGGCGGACTTGACCCGCCGATCCGAGCCGCCATGTCCAAGATCCTCTACACCCTGACCGACGAAGCGCCCTTCCTTGCCACCGCCTCGTTCCTGCCGATCGTGCAGGCCTACGCCAGGACCGCAGGCGTGGACGTGGAAACCCGCGACATCTCGCTGGCGGCGCGCATCCTCGCGCAGTTCCCGGACCGCCTCGGCGACAAGGCCGTGAGCGACGACCTGCGCGAATTGGGCGAATTGGCGAAGACTCCCGAGGCCAACATCATCAAGCTGCCCAACATCAGCGCCTCGATCCCGCAGCTCAAGGCCGCGATCCAGGAGCTGCAGGGCAAGGGCTGCCCGATTCCCGACTATCCCGAGTCGCCGATCAGCGAAACCGAAAAGGACGTCAAGGCGCGCTACGACAAGGTCAAGGGCAGCGCGGTCAATCCGGTGCTGCGCGAAGGCAATTCCGACCGCCGCGCGCCCAAGGCGGTGAAGGCGTATGCGAAGTCGCATCCGCACCGGATGGCGCCGTGGAGCGCGGATTCGAAGACCCACGTCGCGCACATGGATTACGGCGATTTTTACGGCAGCGAGCAGAGCTACACCCTGGCCAACCCCAGCACGATCCGGATCGAGTTCGTCAGCGCCACCGGCAGCACCTTCCCGCTGCGCGCGCCGCTGCAGGTGCAGGCCGGCGAGGTGATCGACGCCACGGTGCTCAGCGCCAAGGCGCTGGCCGATTTCATCGACGCCCAGATCGAGGACGCCAAGGCGCGCGGCGTGCTGTTTTCGCTGCACCTGAAGGCGACCATGATGAAGGTGTCCGATCCGATCATGTTCGGCATCGCGGTCAACCGCTTCTATGCGCCGGTGCTGGAAAAGCACCCCAAGACCATCGCCGAGCTGGGCTTCGATCCCAACAACGGGATCGGCGACCTGTACGCCAAGCTGGGGCAGCTGTCCGAGGCCAAGCGCGCGGAAATCGAGGCCGACATTGCCGCGCTGTACGCGCAGCGCCCCGGACTTGCGATGGTCAACTCCGACAAGGGCATCACCAACCTGCACGTCCCGTCCGACGTGATCGTGGACGCCTCGATGCCGGCGATGATCCGCGATGGCGGCAGGATGTGGAACGCCAGGGGCGAACTGCAGGACACCAAGGCGGTGCTGCCCGACCGCAACTATGCCGGCATCTACCAGGTCGTCATCGACGACTGCAAAGAGCACGGCGCGTTCGATCCGGCGACCATGGGCAGCGTGCCCAACGTCGGCTTGATGGCGCAGGCGGCCGAGGAATACGGTAGCCACGACAAGACCTTCAAGATCGCCGGCGACGGCGTGGTGCGGGTGCTCGACGAGCAGGGCACGGTGATGCTGCAGCACAAGGTCAAGGCCGGCGACATCTGGCGCATGTGCCAGACCAAGGACGCGCCGATCCGCGACTGGGTGAAGCTTGCGGTCAACCGCGCGCGGCTGTCCGGCACTCCGGTGGTGTTCTGGCTGGATCCACAGCGCGACCACGACCGCGGGCTGATCGCCAAGGTCGCGCTCTACCTCAACGACCACGACACCGCCGGGCTGGACATCCGCATCCTCAGCCCCGAGGAGGCGATGCGCCACACCCTCAAGCGCGTGCGCGCCGGCCTGGACACCATTTCCGCCACCGGCAACGTGCTGCGCGACTACCTCACCGACCTGTTCCCGATCATGGAACTGGGCACCAGCGCGAAGATGCTCTCGATCGTGCCGCTGATGGCCGGCGGCGGACTGTTCGAAACCGGCGCCGGCGGCAGCGCGCCCAAGCACGTGCAGCAGTTCCTCGCCGAGGACTACCTGCGCTGGGATTCGCTGGGCGAGTTCCTGGCGTTGGGCGCTTCGTTCGAGCATCTGGCCAACACCACCGGCAACGCCCGGGCGCAGGTGCTGGCCGACGCGCTGGACGCGGCCAACGCGAAATTCCTCGACAACGACCGCTCGCCGGGGCGCAAGCTCGGCA
This sequence comes from Thermomonas sp., assembly GCF_025993755.1. GTDB lineage: Bacteria > Pseudomonadota > Gammaproteobacteria > Xanthomonadales > Xanthomonadaceae > Thermomonas. Next base: position 5,794 of record NZ_JAMQHN010000145.1, read on the forward strand.
CGATCGACAATCGCGGCAGCCACTTCTACATCGCCCTGTACTGGGCGCAGGAACTGGCGGCGCAAGCCAAGGACGCCGCGCTGGCGGCCAGATTCGCGCCGCTGGCCGCGCAGCTGGCGGAGAACGAGGAAAAGATCGTCGCCGAACTGCTGGCAGTGCAGGGCCATCCCGTGGACATCGACGGCTACTACCACCCGGACATGGGCAAGCTTGCGGCCGCGATGCGGCCTTCGGCCACGCTGAACGCGGCGCTGGCGACGTTCGCGGGTTGAGCGTCGAGGGTTTAGGCTGGCGCTTCGCCCAACGCGGAGCGCCCGCATGTTCGTTCGTCCGATCCGTTTGACCGCCCTCGTCGCCTGCCTGGCCCTGGCCGGCGCCGCGCTGGCGGTTCCTCCGCAGGACGCCCCGGCGCCCGCTGCCACACCGGCCACCCCCGGCGCCGCGCTGGATGCCGCGCTGGCCGGCGCCTGGCGCGCGCCCGCCGACGTGCTGCGCGACCGCTATCGTCATCCCGGCCAGACGCTGGCCTTCTTCGGCGTGCAACCGGACGAGACCGTCATCGAGGTCACCCCCGGCGGCGGCTGGTACGCCGACATCCTCGCGCCCTACCTGCGCGCGCGCGGCCACTACGTCGCGGCGACCTGGGACGATGCCATCGCCGGCCAGCCCGGCTACCGCTATGCGCTGAACAAGACCCTGCGCGAGAAGTTCGCCGCGCATCCCGAAACGTACGGGCAGCCGGAAGTGCGGCTGTTCGACGCCACCGCGCCGAGTTTCGGCCCGCCGGAATCGGCCGACACCGTGCTGACCTTCCGCAACGCCCACAACTGGGTGGCCGACGGCAACGCCGAAGCCTACTTCAAGGCCTTCTTCGCCGTGCTCAAACCGGGCGGCGTGCTGGGCGTGGTCGATCACCGCGCCCGATCCGGAACCGACCTGGACACCATGAAGACCAGCGGCTACCTGACCGAAGCGCTGATCGTCGACCTGGCGACGCGGGCCGGCTTCGTGCTGGACGACCGCAGCGAGATCAACGCCAACCCCGCCGACACCAAGGATCATCCCAACGGCGTGTGGACGCTGCCGCCGACCAACCGCCACGACGCCGCTGACGACGCGAAGTACGCCGCCATTGGCGAAAGCGACCGGATGACGCTGCGCTTTCGCAAGCCCGATTGACGCCACGGCGCCCGGGCCGGTCATGCTGATCGCCTTCAACAAACCCTACGGCGTGCTCTGCCAGTTCACCGACCGCAGCGTGCCGGCGCGGCGGACGCTGGCCGAATTCGGATTGCCGCCGGGGGTGTATCCGGCGGGCCGGCTGGATTTCGATTCGGAAGGCCTGTTGCTGCTGACCGACGACGGCGCGCTGGCGCACCGGTTCACCGACCCCCGGCACAAGCAGCCCAAGACCTACTGGGTGCAGGTGGAGGGCACGCCGTCCGAACCGCAGCTGCGGGCGCTGCGCGAAGGCGTGGCGCTCAATGATGGACCGACGCGGCCGGCGCAGGCGCGCGAAATCGACCCGCCCGCGCTGTGGCCACGCGACCCTCCCGTGCGGTTCCGCAAGACGGTGCCGGACGCCTGGCTGGAACTGACGCTTCGCGAAGGTCGCAACCGCCAGGTGCGGCGGATGACCGCCGCGGTCGGGCTGCCGACCCTGCGGCTGGTGCGTGTGGCCCTGGGCACGCACCGGCTGGATGGGCTGGTACCGGGGCAATGGCGCGCCTGCGGCGCCTGAGTGTTCCGCCCATCGGCATGGTCGCGACCACGGTGGTTTGCTACCGTAGCCAGTCCATTCAGGAACGGGAGCCCCTTCGGGGTGCCTGACACGTCCTCCAGCACCGGCCGCATCCTGATCGTCACGTTGGGCGGCGACGCCGCGGCGCTGTCCGGACTGCTGCGCGAAGCCGGCCACGCGGTCCACGTCGCGCGGGACGCCGAGGAGGCGCAGGTGGCCGTGGCCACCCGGGCCCCGGATCTGGTGATCCTGGACATCGTCGAACAGGAAGCCGCCGGAATCGAATTGCTCACGGCCCTGTCGCAAATCGGCGAGCAGGCGCTGCTGCCGGTGTTGGTCCTGGGCACGGGCGAGGATGTCCCACGCCTGCGCCTGCGCGCGTTCGGCGCGGGAGCCGCCGATTTCCTCACCTTGCCCTGCGACGAGGAAGAACTGCTGGCGCGCCTGCGCGTGCACCTGCGCCAGAGACAGGCGCGCGAGCACCTCGCCCGCGCCCTGCGCCAGCGCCAGGAGCTGTTCAACCTGATCGCCCACGACATCAAGAACCCGCTGACTTCGGTGCTGTTCGCCCGGGAAATGCTGGCGCTGCCGGACTGCAAGCCGGAGCGCGTCGAACGCTATCTCCAGATCATCGAGGAAAGCACGCGCGAGGCGCTTGACTATATCCGCAGCTATCTGGAAAGCCAGTCGCCCACCGACCCGACCGCGGAGGGCGCACCCGGCGCAAGCACTTCCCTGGGCGACGCCATCCGCTGGCTGACGGCACGCTACGAACTGCAGCTGGAAGCCAGCGGACTGCGCCTGCACAGCACTGTTCCCGACGGCGATGCCTGCGTCGCCATCGACGCGCGCCTGCTGCGACACGTCGGTGAAAACCTGATCGGCAATGCGCTCAAGTACGCACGCAGCGGCGGCGAGATCGACCTTGCCGGACTTGCCGGCGCGGATGGCGTCTGGCGACTGGTCGTGCAGGATCGCGGCCCCGGCGTTCCGACGAGCTTCCAGCCCCTGCTGTTCAAGCCGTTCCAGCGGGTCGATGGCCACGATGCGCCCGGAGGACTGTCCAACGGGCTCGGCCTGGCGCTGGCGCGGCAGATCGTCCTCGGCGCGGGGGGCAGGATGTGGTACGAAGACCGCGAAGGCGGCGGCAGCCGGTTCATCGTCGAGCTGCCATCGGCGGCGTGCGACGACCGCGCCGGAAACGATCAGACGCCGTAGTCGTCCTGTTCGTAATCGCCGCGTCGCACCGCCTGCAGTCGCAGAACGCTGTCAGCCTGCGCCTGGCGCTTGCGCGACTGGTGTCGCGCCGCCAGCCACAGCAGGCCGGCCCCGGCCACGGCCGCACCGACCAGATACGGGTTGCGGCGGATGAAGCTGCCGGCCACCTTGGAGCTGGCGCGCAGCGCGCCCAGCGCCGCGCCGGTTTCCACCCACTGGACGGCCTTGTCCGGCACGCGCTTGCGCAGACCATCGCCGATTTCGCCGATCAGTTCCATTGCCCGATCCTGCGCCTTGTCCAGCTTGCCCATCGCCGCGCTCCTCGAATCCCGACTTCTGCCCGGAGTATCGCTCGAAACGGCGGCGCCTTGGCAAGTCCACGGCCATCCATTCAGCCTGCGGTGACTTTTCCCGAATTGCCGACGCCCGCGCACCGCGCGGGATAGCTCAGGTTCCCCGCGGCTTGGCGCGATGGGTCGCGGTCGCATTCCACGGGTCGTCCGGCCACGGGTTGCGCGGGTAGCGGCCCTTCATTTCCTTTTTCACTTCGGCATAGGTATTGGTCCAGAAGTTGTGCAGGTCCGAAGTCACCTGCAGCGGCTTGCCGCCGGGCGAGAGCAGGTGCAGCAACAACGGCACACGGCCGTCGGCCACGCGCGGGGTCTGCGCCAGCCCGAACAGTTCCTGCAGCTTCACCGCCAGCACCGGTGGCGCCGGCTGGCCGTGGTCGTCGAGCTGATAGTCGATCGCGCGCTGCAGGCCCGAGGGAACTTCGATGCGCGTCGGCGCATGCTGATCGAGCTTTTGCCGCAGGCTCCAGTCGATGCCGGATTTCAGCGCCGCGGCCAGCTCGCTTTCGCCCAGGGCGTCCAGCCGGGTCTTGCCGGCGAAGGCGGGCCGCAGCCAGTGCTCCAGCGTGGCCAGCAGCGCGGCATCGGACAGGTCGGGCAGGCCCAGTTCCGGCATCCACGCACGCAGGCAGATCGCACGGATGCGCCACTGCACCAGCGCTTCCGTCCACGGCAAACAGCCAAGCCCCAGCGAGCGCACGGCGTCGGTCAAGGCCTGCGCGGTCAGGGCAGGATCCACCTTGCCGACGGATTTCGTCGACAGCACGATGCCGTCGAAGCGCTCGATGCGCTCGTTCGTCAGGCCGCGCTTCGCGGCATCCCAGCGGACTTCATCGCCACTGTGAAAATGCGCGGCAAAGGCTTCGCGCAGATACGCCGCATCCACCGGCGCGGCGCGCAGCAGCAGGGCGTCCCCGGCCTCGAAGCGCAGTTCGCCGGCGACCATCCACGGTTCGCCGTACAGCGCGGAATCGTCCAGCAGCCGCGCCATCCGCCCATTCGCCAATTGATAGCGCCTGGGGTCTTGCGGATGCTGTTTGCCGATGCGGTCGGGGAAGGCGTGCGCCAGCAGGTCGCCCAGCGCATGCGCGGGGGCCGCCGCTGGCGGCAGTGCCGTGCAGCGCAGGCGGCGACGCCACTGTTTCGCTGCGGCGTCGATGGCGGCCAGCGCGCTGCGGCTGGCCTCGGCGGGCACGCGACCATTGCGGAACGCGGCCAGCGCCTGCCAGCGCTCGGCCAGCGCATCCGAGCGGCTGCGCAGCGGGTCGCGCGCTTCCGTCAGCGCCGCCAGATCGCAGGCCAAAGCGATCCGCTGCGGGTCGTTCGAGGCCAGCAGCATCGCCGCCAGGCGCGGGTGCGTGCCCAGCGCCAGCATGCGCCGGCCGCCGGCGGTGAGTTTGCCGGCATCCAGCGCATCCAGCCGCTGCAGCAGGTCCTTGCCGGCCCCTAATGCACCGGCCGGTGGCGCATCCACGAAGCGCAGCGCCTCGCTGCCCCAGGCCGCCAGCTCCAGCGCCAGCGCCGCCAGCTCCAACTGCGCGATTTCCGGTTTTCGCTGCGGCTCCAATCGCTGCGATTGCGGCCACAGGCGGTACGCCCAGCCTTCCGCCACCCGCCCGGCGCGGCCGGCGCGCTGGTCGGCGCCGGCCTGCGACACCAGCACGGTGTCCAGCCGCGAGAAGCCGCTGTTGGGATCGAAGCGCGGTTCGCGCGCCAGCCCGCTGTCGATGACCACGCGCACGCCCGGCAGCGTCACCGAGGATTCGGCGACATTGGTGGCCAGCACCACGCGCCGGCGGCCATCGGCCGCAGGTTGCAGTATGCGCGATTGCTGTTCGATCGGAAGATCGCCGTGCAAGGGCAGCACCTCGACATCCGGAAGCTGCGTTGTCGGTGGCTGGGGCATTGCGTCAAGCGCGCCATGGATGGCGCGCGCCCGAATCGGGGCAGGATGCC
>NZ_JAMQHN010000146.1 GCF_025993755.1 Thermomonas sp.
GACGGAGACGCGCTTTGTGAACGGTGCGCTGGATCGCACCGAACGTTGGAATGCCGTGGTTTCCATCGTGCAGCAGACGCCGCGCACCGAGCAGCGCCTGCGCAAGAACCCCCTGGGCATCTACGTCAATGGGCTGTCATGGAGCCGCGAACTGGAAGGAAACGAAGGAGCAAAACCATGAATGATCTTTTCCGTAAATCCGCCTTGCCGGTGATGCTTCTGGCTTCGACCGTGTTGTTTTCTGGCTGCGCCACGCAGGGCAAGCCGCCGCCGACCATTTCGCTCGATGAGCCGGTGCAGGCCCAGCCGCTGCCGGAGCCGCCTGTGCCCGTGGAGGTAGTAGCCGTATCGCAGGTGCTGCCGATGCCGGCGCAGATGAAGCCTGTGCCGGATGCCAAGCCCGCCGCAGAACCTGCCGATGAAACCGTGCGCGTTTCGCGCGCCAATGCCGAAGCGCGCATTGCGCCGACGCGCGAGGGCTATGTCAACGCGATTCAGGTCTGGCCCTTCACCGATGGCGCGCTGTACCAGGTCTACGCGGCCGTGGGCCGCGTGACCGTGATCGCGCTCCAGCCAGGCGAGGAACTGGTGACGGTGGCGGCGGGCGATACCGTGCGCTGGATCGTGGGTGATACATCGAGCGGCAGCGGCGATGCGCTGCGCGTCAACGTGATGGTCAAGCCGATCCGCTCGGGCCTGAAGACCAATCTGGTCATCACCACCAGCCGCAGGACGTACCTGCTGGAACTGACTTCGACCGAGAAGACATGGATGGCATCGGTGTCCTGGGAGTACCCGAAGGACAAGATGCTGGCCCTGCAGCGCCAGTCGCAGGCGGCCAGCGCCGCCGCGCCGGTCGATAGCGGCCTGTCGCTGGAGAAGATCCGTTTCCGCTACGCGGTCAGCGGCAGCAATCCGCCGTGGAAGCCGCTGCGCGCCTTCGAAGATGGCGAGAAGGTCTACATCCAGATCCCCGCCGGCATCGCACAAGGCGAGCTGCCGCCGCTGTTTGTCATCGGCGCGCAGGGTGACGGACAACTGGTGAACTACCGTTTCCGCTCGCCGTACTACATCGTGGATCGGCTGTTCGGCGCGGCCGAATTGCGCCTGGGCGGCGACAAGGGCGACGTGGTGCGCATTGAGCGCACAGACGGTGTCTCGGGTGGCACGCGGAGGAACTGACCATGAGCCAGGACGATTCCCCTGACCTTGCGCCGCAAACGGGCAAGGTCGCGCCCGAGGCGGTGGCGCTGCGCGCCCAGCCGCGTGCCGTGACCCGGTTGAACCGGCGCACGCTGGCCGTCCTCATCGGCGGCCTGTCGGTCGCCGTGCTCGGGGCCACGATCTGGTCGTTGCAGCCGCATCGACGCGGTGCGGGCGAGCAGACCGAGCTTTACAACGTCGATCGCGTCTCGAAGTCCGAAGGGCTGGACGGCCTGCCGGCCGACTACTCGAAGCTGCCGCCGGCCTTGCCGCCCGCTGTGCCCGAGCTAGGGCCGCCGCTGCCGGGCGACCTC
>NZ_JAMQHN010000147.1 GCF_025993755.1 Thermomonas sp.
GGCCGGCGAGCTGGCCGTCTACGGCCAAGTACATGACACTGGCGCCCTCGGTGCGAAGCGTCTCGGCCTGCGGAACAAGCGGTGCGACCGACACGCCCACTTGCTCCATCAACACCGTATTGCCTAGCGCCAGTTGCTGGTGTTCCACGTTGCCACGCACGCCCAGGCCGGAACCCGACTCGAAGGTCTGAGGCTTGACGAGAGTCAAGCCTTGGGCACGTGCGGCCTGCACGATGGCTTCAGCCAGCGGATGCTCACTGCCTTGATCGAGGCTGGCAGCAAGGCGCAGCACCTCCTCGGCTGCGAAGCCGGCGGCCGGTATCACGCAGTTAAAGACGGGCCGCCCTTCGGTCAACGTGCCGGTTTTGTCGATAACCAGCGTGTCAACCTTGCGAAGATTCTCAATAGCCGCCGCGTCGCGGAAAAGAACACCCTGTGTTGCGGCACGGCCGGTTGCGACCATGATCGACATGGGTGTCGCGAGTCCTAGCGCGCAGGGGCAGGCAATGATCAACACAGCTACGGCATTGATCAGTCCGTAAACCCAAGAGGGTTGTGGCCCGAAAAATCCCCAGACGAAGAAAGTTGTGATGGCAATAGCAACGACAGTCGCCACGAAGTATCCGGCAACGATGTCCGCCATGCGCTGCATCGGCGCCTTGGAGCGCTGGGCCTGCGCAACCATCTGGACGATCTGCGACAACACGGTTTCCGATCCGATCCGCTCCGACCGCATGACAAGCGAACCATGGGTGTTGAGCGTCGCCCCGATGACCTTGTCTCCTTCGCGCTTGCTGACTGGCAGCGGCTCGCCCGTCAGCATGGATTCGTCCACCGAGCTGGTGCCCTCGAAGACCACTCCATCGACGGGGACTTTCTCACCTGGCCGAATGCGCAGCAGGTCGCCGACGTGGACATGGCTAAGCGGTATGTCCTCCTCGCCACCGTCAGCGCGGATGCGGCGCGCAGTCTTCGGGGCGAGCCCAAGCAAGGACTTGATTGCGGCGGAGGTCTGCGAGCGGGCTTTGAGTTCCAACACTTGGCCCAGCAGGGTGAGCGAAATGATGACGGCTGCGGCCTCGAAATAAACGCCCACGCGACCCATGGACATGAAGGACTTCGGAAACACCTCCGGCGCGACCGTTGCGACCACGCTGTAGATGAAAGCCGCGCCCGTGCCGAGGCCGATGAGTGTCCACATGTTCGGACTGCGATTGATTACGGACAGCCACCCGCGCGCGAAGAATGGCCATCCGGCCCACAGAACGATCGGCAACGACAGCACCAGCTCGACCCAGCTCTGCACCGTCATGTCCATGAGATGCAGGCGCTCGCCCAGCATTGCCAAGGCCAGGACCACCAGCGTCAGGGGCAGCGTCCACCAAAAGCGCCGTGAAAAGTCGCGTAGCTCCGGGTTATCGTCGTCGAGTTCGGGCAGTAGCGGCTCTAGGGTCATGCCGCATTTGGGGCAGGTGCCCGGATGATCCTGGCGGATCTCGGGATGCATCGGGCAGGTATAGACCGTCCCAGGTGCCACGACCGATGGCTGTTGAGCGGTTGGACTGGATTGATGGCAGCTGTGAGTGAGGGTGTCGTTTCCGGCGGTGCTAGAAATGTCGCTGACGTACCGTGCTGGATCGGCGTCGAACTTGCGCTTGCAGCCCGCGCTGCAAAAGAGGTGCGTGTGTCCGCGATGAATGGATCGGTGCGCCGACTGTGCAGTAACCGTCATGCCACAAACCGGGTCACGCCGCGTCGTATCAGTCGGCAATGCGGAATCGGATTGAGGCAGGCCATCGCCTTGTACGGGCACGCCGCCATCAGGGCTGTGGCTCCCAGGTGTCCCGAGGGCTGCAGAACTCAGGGGCACACCCTCTTGCGAATGAGCGTGTTTCGATGGCTTGCCAGGGTGGTTCATAGGGATGCTCCCAACCTTTTGGATGGACCAATGCCTACGCCCAGCCGCCGGCCAAGCGATGGCCGGCAGATAGAGGCGGCAGCCGAATGCCAGAAATGCCGGTCCCAATGAAATTCGTCATCGGGAAACTGTAGGTAGCGGCTGCTGTCGGGCGAATGACCTCCCCGTTACCTTTCTGTAATCGTTATGTCATTCAATTGGGCGCGCCGGCCGGCGATCCTGATACGTAGGCGTAGTCACGCCGCCGAACGTCAGGGCTTTACGGGCGCGATCGCGTCAGGACTGCTCCCGATAGGCACTGGGCTTCGGGCTCGACTGCTTGGCCCTGTGCAGCCGGTGCCGCATCAGAAGCTGGAACGCTGCGGGCAGCACGAGCATGGACAGCAGGGGCGCGGTAAGCATGCCGCCGACCATCGGCGCAGCGATGCGCTGCATCACTTCCGAACCGGCCCCGTGGCCGAGCAGGATTGGCAGCAGACCGGCCAGGATGACGGCGACGGTCATGGCCTTCGGCCGGACCCGCTGCACCGCACCTTCGCGGATCGCCTCGTCCAGTTCGGCCAAGCCCGCGTGCGGATCGGTGGCCATCCGGCGATCCCACGCGTGGCGCAGGTACAGCATCATCACGACGCCGAATTCGGCGGCGACCCCGGCCAGCGCGATGAAGCCGATCATCGTCGCCACCGACACCGCATGGCCGAGCAGCCAGATCAGCCACAGTCCGCCCACCAGCGCCAGTGGCACGCTGGCCATGATCAGCATTGCCTCGCTGGCTCGACGAAACACGACGTAGATCAATACCAACACGATCAACAATACGACCGGCACCACCAAGGTCAGTCGCTTCATTGCCTGCGCCAGATACTCAAACTGACCCGACCACGACAGCGTGACGCCTGGCGGCAGGCGCACCTCGCGGGCCACGGTCCGCTGTAGATCGGCCACCACCGCACCGAGGTCTCGGCCGGCGGTATCGACGTAGACATAGGTTGCCAGTTGACCGTTCTCGCTCTTCAGCATCGGCGGCCCGCCGACGACCTCAATATCGGCTACTTGGCCCAGCGTCAGCTGCGCGCCGTTTGCTGCGACGATCGGCAACTGCGCCAGCGCGGCCAGCGAGTCGCGCGCCGCGCGTGGATAGCGCAGTACGATCGGATAGCGCTCGCGCCCCGCGACCACCTGGTCGATCGGGTCGCCGCCAACCACCGTCGCCACCAGCTGCTGCACCTGCTGCTGGCTCAGTCCGTAGCGAGCCGCTTCGGCGCGGCGGACTCGCACGTCGATGTAGCGTCCGCTGGCGGCGCGTTCGGCAATCGCCGAGCCCACACCGGGTACGTTACGCGCGACCGCCTCGATCCGGTCGGCCACCGCTTGCAGGCTAGCCACGTCGCTGCCTAGCACCTTGATCCCGATCGGGCTCTTGATTCCGGTGGCCAGCATGTCAATTCGGTTGCGCAACGGCGGCACGAACAGGTTGGTCAGACCCGGCACGTGCACCGCTTGATTCAGCTCCATCTTGAGCTTGTCCATCGTCATGCCGGGACGCCACTGCGCTTTCGGCTTGAACGTGATCGTGGTTTCGAACATCTCTATCGGTGCTGGATCGGTGGCCGTGTCGGCACGGCCGGCCTTGCCGAACACATGCTCGACCTCAGGCACGGTCTTGATCATGCGATCGGTGAGCTGCAACAGTTGCGCGGCCTTGCCCGAGGACAGGCCCGGCAGCGCGGTAGGCATGTACAGCAACGTGCCCTCGTCCATCGCAGGCATGAACTCGCTGCCGAGCCGGCTAATAGGCAGCAGTGCGGTAAGCAGCAACAGTCCGGCCAGCGTAAGAGTCGTCTTCGGATAACGCAGCACCGCTTCCAGGATCGGCCGGTACAAAGCGATCAGGCCGCGGTTGAGCGGGTTGGCGTGCTCGGGCCGGATGCGCCCGCGGATCAGGTAGCCCATCAGCACCGGCACCAGTGTCACCGCCAGCCCGGCCGCTGCCGCCATCGCGTAGGTCTTGGTGAACGCCAACGGCTTGAACAACTTGCCCTCCTGCCCGGTCAGCGCAAACACCGGGATGAAGGACAGTGCGATGATCAGCAGGCTGACGAACAGCGCAGGACCCACTTCTGCCGCAGCCTCGGCGAGCAGCGACCAGCGCACCTGGCCCCGCGGTTCGTCGCCGCCGTGCGCGTCGCGCCAGTGCTCCAGATGTTTGTGCGCGTTCTCGATCATCACCACTGCGGCGTCGACCATCGCACCGATCGCGATGGCGATGCCGCCGAGCGACATCAGGTTCGCGGTCACGCCCTGCAGGTGCAGCGCGATGAAGGCGGCGAGCACGCCCAGCGGCAGGCTGACCACCGCCACCAGCGCCGAGCGCAGGTGGCCGAGGAACAGCAGGCAGACCAACGCGACCACCAGGAACTCTTCCAGCAGCTTGTCCCAAAGGTTCTCCACCGCTGCGTCGATCAACTGTGAGCGGTCGTAAGTCGGCACGATCTCGACGCCGGCCGGCAGGCTGCGCTTAAGTTCGGTGAATCTCGCCTTGACCGCCTCGATCGCGGCCTTCGCGTTCTTGCCCGAGCGCAGCACGACGATGCCGCCGGCCACTTCACCCTGGCCGTCCAGTTCGGCGACGCCGCGCCGGAAGCTCGGCCCACGCTGTACCGTGGCGACCTCGCGCAACAGCACCGGTACGCCGTTTGCACCGGTGGTGACGGGTACATTCTCGAAGTCCGTGCGGCTGCGCAGGTAGCCTTCACTGCGCACCATCAGCTCCGCCTCGCCTTGCTCGACCACCGAGCCGCCGCTGGCACCATTGGCCGCGCGCACCGCATCCACCAGTTGTGCAATCGTGATGCCGCGTGCGGCCAGCGCCTGCGGATCCGGCACGATCTGCCAGGCGCGCTCCATGCCGCCCAGGCTGGCCACCTCGGCCACGTCCGGAACGGTCTTCAGTTGGTAGCGTAGGAACCAGTCCTGCAGCGCACGCAACTCGCCGAGATCGTGCTGGCCGGTACGATCGACCAGGGCGTATTCGTAAATCCAACCCAAACCGGTGGCATCGGGCCCCAGCGACGGGTTGACCCCGGCCGGCAGGCGGTCGCGCACCTGGCTCAGGTACTCCAGCACGCGCGAGCGGGCCCAGTACAAATCCGTGCTGTTGTCGAACAGCACATAGACGTAAGAATCGCCGAAGAACGAGTACGCACGCACTGTGCGGGCGCCAGGCACCGACAGCATCGTGGTGGCCAGCGGATAGGTGACCTGATCCTCCACCACCTGCGGCGATTGCCCGGCCCAACTGGTGCGGATGATTACTTGGGTATCGGATAAGTCCGGCAAAGCGTCCAGCGGCGTGCGCACGACCGAGAACACGCCGACCGCGGCGAGCGCCAGCGCGGCCAGCAGTACGAAAACGCGGTTCGCGATCGCCGCGCGGATGATGGCGGCGATCATGGGTGATCTCCCGGATGCGCGGGACGGGACGTGGCGTGATCCACGTCGCTTGAGGCCGGTACCGGCGATCCTCGTTCGTCACCCAAGCGTTCCAGCGCGCCGGACAGACTGGCCTCCGAATCGATCAGGAACTGGCCCGACACGACGACCTTCTCGCCACCGTGGAGGCCGGTCAAAATCTCCGTGAAGCCATCAGCCGATCGACCCGTGCGCACGGCGAGCGGGCGGAAATGGCCGTCTGCTTCCACCACGATCACCCGCGTCTGCTGGCCGGTTGCGATCAGTGCGTCGTCGGGCACCACTGGCAGCGCCTCGCCATCGGCCGGACGCAGTTGCACGACAACGAACATGCCCGGACTCAGCCGGCCATCCGGGTTTGCGAGTACGATGCGCGCTCGCTGAGTCCGCGTGACGTTATCGACATCCGGCAAAAGCGCCTCAACGCGGCCGTGAAACTCCTGACCGGGCAGTGCGTCGGCCGTGACGGTGACGGATGTACCGCCGCGCACGGCGCCTGCGACCGCCTGTGGCAGCGCCGCTTCGACCCAGACCGTAGCCAAGTCGCTCAACGTCATCAGCGTTTGCCCGGCGCTCACCCGCTGTCCCTCGCGCACATCCAGCGTGGTGACAACGCCCCTCCGAGGCGCATGCAGCGTGATCGCCGCTCCCGCACCGCCGCGTGCTGCGCGGATGTCCGCGGAATCCAGGCCCAGCACCTGTAGCCGCTCGCGCGCGGCGGCGCGCAGAGATTGCGCATCGGCTGACTGTGCGCCCTGCAGCGCGTCGTACTCGGCCAGCGCGCTGCTCCATTGGGGCGCCAGCAGCTCAGCCAGTGATTCGCCCTCCGACACTTGCGTGTACGGCGCACGTACCCGCAGTTTGCTGACCACCGCATCGACGCGGGCGCTGACCGTGACCGTCTCGCGGGAGTTCCACGCTACGGTGCCGGGGACTTTCACCACTGCGGACAGCACCCGGCGTTCGACCGGCGCGATGCGCACGCCCAGATTCTGCACGACGGCGGGATCGATGCGCACCACGCTCGGGTCCGTCGCGGCATCGGCATACTTCGGCACCATTTCCATGCCCATCGGCGACAGGCCCGGCTTGTCGAAATGTTGTTCCGGCACCATCGGGTCGTACCAGTACAGCACCTTGCGGGCAGCCGCCGACACAGGCGCCGACGGATGGGCCGTCATGGGCGCGGTGGTGGCCTGACGACGGCCACCGAAATAGCCGAGCACGAGCAATACGGCGGCCGCGATGACGGCGGCAAAGATGATCAACGGACGCTTCATGGCGTCACCTCCGCAGGAAACAGGTAGGCAAGCGAGGCCCACAACCGTGCGCGTGATGCCAGCGCGTCAGCGTAGTTCAGGCGCAGCTCGATCTCGGCGCGGCGTGCATCCAGCCACGGTTGCAGCGAACTTCCGGCGCGGTAGCCGGCCAGCGCGGTTCGCGCGCGGTCGCGCGCGAGCGGCAGCAGGGTTTGCTGGTAGCGCTCGATCTGCCCATCCCAGCCTTGCCAGCTGGCAATCGCCCGCGTCACCGCTTCGCGCTGGGCGCGGCGCGCGTCTTCGTGATCGGCTTGCACGGCGTCGCGTTGCGCCTGGCGGGCGCTGATGCCGCGGTCTTGCCGGTCGTGCGTGAACAGCGGCAGGCTGACGCCTACCTCCAGCATCACCATGTCCGACATGCCAGGGGCGCGCTTGCCGTAGCTGGCACTCACGCTCCAGTCTGGGTGTTTCGCTGCGCGAGCCTGGTCAAGCGCCGCCTGCGCGAGTTGCTCACGCGCGGCCCACGCTTGAAGCGGCGCCTGTTGATCGACGCTGGACACCAGGCGATCGGCGGTGACCGGCAGCCGGCTGAAGTCCTGCGTCGCGGCAAGCACGCCGGGCGGCACCCCCAGCCATCGTTGCAGGCCGGCTTGCGCAGCCGCCAGATCGGCGTCGGTCGCTTCCAGTCGATTGTCCAGCGCAGCGAGTTCGGCTTGCGCCGCCAGCGCATCGACGGCGCTGCCTTCGCCGCCGCGCAGGCGCGCTTGTGTGATCCGTACAGCCAGCGCCGCCTCGTCGTGCAGGTCGAGCAGCAGTCCACGTCGCTGCTCGATCGCCCACACGTCGATCCACGTATCGGCGATGCGTTCGCGCACGTTTTGCTCGACGGCCACGCGCTCGGCCTCCGCCGCGTCTACCTGCGCGGTGGCCAGCGACCGCTCGGCCGTGCGCGCTGCACGCGATGGGATCGCCTGCGTCACGCCGATGGTGCGCATGGTCATTCCGTCCGATCGCAAGCTGAATGCGCCCGGTTCGGTGACGGGAAAGTTGGAAAGCCCGAACTTCAGGGTGGGATCCGGCAACCGGCCAGCCCGCACGGCTTCCTCGTGCGCAGCCGCGGTGTCGCTGGCGCGCGCCTCTATTTGCGGCGCCCGCGCCAAGCCCTGCCGCACTGCCGCCTCCAGCGTCAGCGGTGGTTCGGCGGCCTGCGCGATCGCAGCTGCCGCTCCCCACACGAACAAAGCCAAGGCCGTCACCCTCGGGTGACGGACGAAATGAATGGACAACATGGGTGAACACTCCGTTGATCTGCAATTCGCGCCGTGCCGTGCGGCATGGCGCCCGTCGGTGGATGCCGCGACGCGTCAGATCAAATGAGGAGTGAGCAGAACAACAATCGGGGGGGTACGAGTGGCGGCGCGCAGAAGCGGTTGCGTCGAATCAGGCTTCGCTCCGACGGCAACGCCACGATGGCTATGGACAGCACTTCCGGTGGCAACATGGCCAGCGTGCTGAACGGTACC
>NZ_JAMQHN010000148.1 GCF_025993755.1 Thermomonas sp.
GTGTATCTGGTGCCGATCGGGGGCGAACAGCAAGGGTTGGCGAAATCGGCCATCGCGACCCTGCTGCTGGGCTCGAACGTCTGGTTCGCGCATGCCACCGGCGGGTATTTCGATGCGCCGGCGGCGGCGCAGCCGCTGCTGCACACCTGGTCGCTGTCGGTCGAGGAACAGTTCTATCTGGTCTGGCCGACGCTGTTGTTGCTGGCGTCGCGCTGGGCGGTGCGCAGACGGTTCGATCCGGCGCGTGCGGCGGCGTGGGTGCTGGCGCTGGTGGGGATCGGATCGCTGGCGTTGTCGATCGTCACAACCGGGACGCATCCGGAGTTCGCGTTCTTCGGCTCGCCGACGCGGGCCTGGGAGTTCGCGATCGGCGGGCTGGCGTTCTTCCTGATCCGCAGGCGCAGCGCGCCGCTGCCGCTGGCGCAGCCGCTGGCGTGGCTGGGTCTGGCGATGATCCTGTGGGCCTGCGCGACCTTCTCGGAAAGCGCGACGCCGTTTCCCGGCTGGCGCGCGGGCATCCCGGCGCTGGGCGCGGCCATGGTGATCCTCGGCGGCGAGCACGCCGAGCGCGGCGGGTGTACGCGGTTGCTGTCGCTGCGGCCGATGGTGCTGGTCGGGCTGCTGTCGTATTCGCTGTACCTGTGGCACTGGCCGCTGCTGGTCATTGCGCGACTGGACACGCTGGGAGAGATCGGCCCGTGGGGGACCGCGGCGATTTGCGCGCTGGCGTTCGTGCTGGCGTGGTTGACGTATCGTTATGTCGAGAATCCGATCCGGCACCGGCAGTACCCGCTGATGGCCACGCGCAAGCGGGCGTTTGCGGTGGGCGCGCTGGGTTGCCTTGCGGTGATGGTGCTGGCCGGTGGATTGGGCGTGTGGGCGCGGGTGGGCTGGCGGAGTGACAGTGGGGATGTCTCGCTGCAAGAGGCGCTGCGCCACATGCGCAAGTCGCTCTCCGGCTGCGCGCAGGAGCGACCCTATGCGCACGCGCTGCTGCGTCGCGAAGGATGCACGCCAGCGGATGCGGACATCCTGCTGTGGGGGGATTCCCATGCCGACGCGCTGGCTCCGGCGGTTGCCGCCTACGCCAAGCGGCATGGACAGTCCATGCGCATCCGCTTCATGCCGGAGTGCCCGCCGGTTCCAGGGTTTTCGCCGGCGATGGTCGGCATCGACTTTCCGCGTGGCAGCGGCCATTTCACGAGCTGCGAGCAGTTCAACGCCGACGTGCTGGCGGAGGCGCTGCAATCTAGCAGGCACGGGTTACAGATAGTGGTCATGGAAGCGCATTGGCCTGCGTATTTGAGCAGCGAATCGGCGCGTGCCGCAGCATTGGCCGGGCTGAAAGCGACGTTGGGCAAGTTGCATGCCATGGGGTTGCGGGTGGTGGTGATGGCCCCCGGCGTTGATTTTGCCCATGACGTGCCCGCCTGCCTTGCGCGCCGTCCGGAGTCGGCCTGCGACATGGATCGCGCCGCGGCTGAAGCGCAACGGAGTGCATCGTTGGCCTTGCTCCGATCCGCAGTAGGCAGCGCTCTGGGCAGCACCTTGCTGGATCCCTTCACGGCGCTCTGCGCTGGTTCCCGCTGTCCCGGCGTGGCCGACGGTGCCGTGCTCTATTCCGACCGGCACCACCTCAGCGAGGCCGGTGCCATGCGCCTGTCGGCGCCGCTTGCACATGCGCTGGCCGGCGCTGCGCTGCCTGCTGCCGCGACCGCAGGGGCGGCGCGTTGAAACATCTGCTGGTCGATGCACTGTCGGTCAACAACCTGTCCGGGCGGCATGTGCTGCTGGGGCACCTGCGGGAACTGCACGCGGCGCGTTCGCAGGCGTGGCGCTTCAGCTTCCTGACCCATCGTGGCAACGCGGCGTTGGCGCAGGACCTGCCTGAGGGCGTCGCGCACCTGCAGGCGGGCATCGGCGCCGCCTGGTGGCAGCGCGCCGGCTGGGGAGCGCTGCATTTCGACCGGCTGGCGCGTTCGCGGAACGTGGACCTGGTGTTCTCGCCCGCAGGCATGCTCAGCCCCGGCTGCTCGCTGCCGCAGATCGTGCTGGCCCAGAATCCCCTGCCGCTGATGCCGACCGCGCGGGGATTGCGGCTGCGTTTGCAGCGCCGGGAGTTTGCGCGCGCGCAGCGGCATGCGTGGCGGATGGCGTTCAATTCGGCCTACATGCAGGACCTCTACGCCCAGCAGCTTGGCCCGTCGTCGCGTCCTTCGATCGTTGCCCTGCAGGGCGTGGATGAAGCCCTGTACGCGCAGGAACCGGATGGCGACCCGCAATCCCGCGCGCAGGAAATCCTCGCGGTGTCGGCCATGGCCGGGCACAAGGCGATCGAAGTGCTGGTCGATGCGTTCGCGCTGCTGGCCGGGGATCGTCCCCGTTTGCGCCTGACCCTGATCGGGGGCTGGCCGGATTCCGCCTATCGACAGCGGATCGAGGCGCGGATCGGGCAGCATGGCCTGTTTGCACGGGTCGACATTGCCGGCCATGTCGATGATGCGACCCTGCGCGCCAGCTACCGGCGGGCGCGCGCGTTCTGCCTGCTCAGCCGCTGCGAGTCGTTCGGGATTCCGGCGATCGAAGCGCAGGTGGCCGGCACCCCGACCGTGGTGGCCGAAGGCACCGCCGCGCCGGAAATCGCCGGTCCAGGCGGCATGGTCGTGCCGCAGGACGATCCGGCCGCCGCCGCAAGCGCACTGGCGACGCTGCTGGATGACGACGTGGCGTGGTTGCGGTACTCGGAAGCGGCGCGCCGCAATGCCGGGCGCTTCCACTGGTCGGCTTGTTCGGAGCCACTGACGGCACTGCTGGACCGCTTCGCTGTGCAAGGAGCGGGCGGGTGAGCGCCTGGGGCCGCGCGCGCGAGTGGTCGCTGCGCCATCTGGCGCGGCCACGACCGGCGCAGGATTTCGTCCCGCAGATCGACGGGCTGCGCTGCGTGGCGATTTGCGCGGTGATCCTCTACCACATGCAGGGCTACGTCGCGGATGCGATCGGGCAGCCGCATCCGGGAACGTTCCTGCATCGGCTGTTGGCGCAGGGAGCCTTCGGGGTGCCGCTGTTCTTCTCGCTCAGCGGCTACATCATCGCGGTGCCGTTCCTCGGGCCGAAACCACCGACCTTGCGGCGTTATTTCCTGCGCCGCTTGACGCGCTTGGAACCGCCGTATTTCATCAATCTGTTGCTGGTGTTCACGCTCAAGGTCGCTGTGCTGGGGCTGATCGCTGTCGAGCTGTTCCCGCATCTGCTGGCGAGCCTGGCGTATCTGCACGGCCTGATCTACGGCACGCACAGCCTGGTGAACGGCGTGGCGTGGTCGCTTGAAGTCGAATGGCAGTTCTACCTGCTGGCGCCGCTGCTGTTGCTGCTGGTCGTGCGTCTCCCGGCGCGATGGCGTCATCCAGGGCTGTGGATCGTGATCGCTGCAGGTGGTGTGGCGTTCGCGCTCGGGGATCGGATGCCGCACGCCGCGGTACTCTCGGTGCTTCGATATTTCGGGTTTTTCCTTGCCGGTGTCTGGGTGGCGACCTGCGAGACGCGCTGGCCGCGCGCCTCCGGCACCGGCTGGCACGATCTGTTCGGTGTGGGAACCGGGCTGGCCGTGCTGTGGGTACTGCTCGACGGGCGCCGGTTCGATGCGCTGCTGCCGGCACTTGTGGCGCTGTTCGTGTTCGCCGGGCTGCGCGGCCCGTTGCTGCGGCGCGCGCTGGGATGGTGGCCGATCCACTGCATCGGCGCGATGTGTTATTCGATCTATCTCTATCACTTCTTCGTGGTCTCGATGGTCGGTCGGGGATTGCGCGCAACGGTGGGCTGGCCCGGCGATCCCGATCTGGCGATGGCGTTGATGGCGGTGGTCGGCCTGCCGCTGGTGCTGGCGGCCTGCGCGCTGCCGTACCTGTTGATCGAACGGCCGTTCATGGTCTGGCGCCCTGGCCGCAACCGACTGGCCGATGCCTTCTCGTTCGGAAAGGAAACCGCCTGATGCGCGTGGTCATGGTCACCACCCACCCGATCCAGCATCAGGTTCCGTGGCTGCGGCTGACCGAGCCGAGCATTCCGCAGGCGATGAACGTCGGCCTGCAGGAAGCGAGGTCGGATGTTGTGCTGTCCAGCCGCCCGAACGCCTCGTAATGCAGACGTCA
>NZ_JAMQHN010000149.1 GCF_025993755.1 Thermomonas sp.
ACGCGCCGAACTGGTGGTAGGTTCCGACCATCCGCAGGGTGATGGGCTTTTCGGCGTAGAACTCCTGCTTGGTTTCCGGGCCCGGCTGGAACAGGTCGGTCTGGATGCCGGTCGCAAGAGCGGTCTGGGAAATGTCGACGATCAGGTCGGGCATTTCGGTCTTGCTGGGGAGCTGGCGCAGCATCTGCTGCAGCTGCTGTTCCATCTGCGCAAGCTGCTGCTTGAGCGGCTCGAGATTGGCCGCGCGCCCCTGCTTGGTCTCGAATTGGGACTTCAGGTCGGCTTCCTGCGACTGCAGCTGGCCCAGTTCATCCTGCTGACCGCGGATCACCACCCACCAGCCCAGCAGCACGATCACCACGGCGACGATCGCGCAGAAGCCCAGCTGCGCCTTGCGCGGCCAGCTGCCGATGTTGTTGATGTCCAGTTCGCGCAAATTGATCTTCTTGTCGTTCACGACGCGGACCCTCCTGCAGCCGGTGCCGGCGCGGCGGCGGGCGCCGCATCCCCGTCCTCGCTGTCCTCATCCTTGGGCGCATTGGGATCGGCAAGCGTCACCTTGAGCGTGAACTCGTAAGGCAGGCCGGGATTGCCGTCCTTGGCCTCGATCACGTCGAGGTCCGGATGAGTCATCCAGCCCGAGCTCTCCAGGCTGCGCATGTAGGTCGAGACCCGCGCGTTGGACTGCGAGCGCCCGGTCAGGGTCAGGATGTTGCCTTCCTGCTTGATCGCGGACAGCGCCACGCCGTCGGGAATGGTGCGTACCAGCGAATCGAACAGGTGCACCATCTGCGAGCGGTTGGACTGCAGTTGCTCGATCACCTGCTTGCGCTGCAGCAGGTTGGCCTTCTTGGCGTCGAGCTGCTCGATCTCCTTGATCTGGGCGTCGACCTGGGTGATCTGGTCCTGCAGGTAGGCGTTGCGGCTGTTCTGGTTGGCGATCCGGCCGCTGTACAGCGTGTAGATCAGGCCGGTCAGCAGGATGCCCGCCAGCACCGACAGCACCAGCATGCCGACGAATTCCTTCTGGCGCGCCTTGCGACGCTCTTCGCGCCACGGGAGCAGATTGATCTTTGCCATCAGTCGAAGCTCCTCAGTGCGAGCCCGCAGGCAATCATGAGTGCCGGCGCGTCCTGCGCCAGCGCATGCGCCTGCACGCGCGGCCCCAGCGTCATCTGCGCCAGCGGATTGGCGACCACGCTCGGAATGCCCAGCTGTTCTTCGACCATCGCGGCGATGCCGGGGATCGAGGCACAGCCGCCGGCCAGCACGATCTGGTCGACGCGGTTGAATTCGCTGCCGGCGTAGAAGAACTGCAGCAGGCGGCTGACCTGCTGGACCATCGCTTCCTTGAACGGATCCAGCACTTCGATTTCGTAGCTTTCCGGCAACCCGCCCTGACGCTTGGCCAGACCGGCTTCTTCGTAGCTCAGGCTGTAGCGGCGCATCACCTCGTCGGTCAGCTGCTTGCCGCCGAACACGTTCTCGCGGGTGTACAGGCTGCGGCCGCCACGCAGGACGTTCAACGTGGTCATGGTCGCGCCGACATCCACCAGCGCCACCAGACCGTCGCGCGGCACATTCAGGCTGCCGGCCATCAGCGCGAACGCGTTTTCGATTGCGAACGCCTCGACGTCGATGACCTTGGCGGTCAACCCGCCCAGTTCCAGCGCGGAAGCGCGCATCTCGACGTTCTCCGAGCGCGATGCCGCCAGCAGCACCTGCACCATCTCGGCGTTGCCGGTGACGGGCCCGAGCACCTCGAAGTCGATGTTCACTTCCTCGACCGGATACGGGATGTAGTTCACCGCCTCCAGTTCGATCTGCGATTCCATCTCGTCCTCGCTGAGCGAGCCGGGCATCGTGATCAACTTGGTGATCACCGACGAGCCGGACACCGCCGCAGCCGCCTGCTTGAGCCGGCTGCCGGAGCGGGCGACCGCGCGACGGATGGCTTCGCCCACGGCCTCGACCTGAACCAGATTCTTCTCGACCACCGCGTTCGGCGGCAACGGCTCGACCGCGTAGTGCTCCACGCGGTAGCGATCGCCGGTCCGCGCCAGCTGCAGCAGCTTGACGGCGGTCGAACTGATGTCAACGCCGATCAACGGCGATTGCGTCTTTGTCCCCAGACCCACGGTATCTCCCCTTCCCACGGGTGCTTGCAAGCACCATGCGCTGTATTACATGAATAACGGACTTTTCACGTATTGGCAACCCATCCGGCAAAATTTTCTTGCTCCCGGGTTCCGGACGCGCCCCTTCGCGTCCCGTCCCCGCCCCTTGGAGTCCTGCCGGCGCCCCTATCCTAACCGACTGTCGGCATCACGCCTACTCTATACTCCGCAGCTTCGCCCGCTGCAATCCACCCCGTCCCGATGGCCCGTTTTTTTCGCCTGCTGCGCAGGCTCCTGTTGATCGCATTCGTGCTGGGCCTGCTGGGCTTGGCCGGGGTTGCCGCGCTCGTCTACTCGGTCAACGCCAGGCTGCCGGACGTCCAGGTGCTGCGGCACGTCGAAATGCAGGAGCCGATGTACGTCTACGCGCGCGACGGCAGGCTGATCGGCATGTTCGGCGAGAAACGCCGCTATCCGGTTGAAATGTCGCAAGTTCCACAGCGGGTTCGGCAGGCCTTCCTGGCGGCCGAGGACGCCCATTTCTACCAGCACCACGGGGTCGACGTGAAGGGCGTCACGCGCGCGGTGTGGCTGCTCATCCAGACCGGCGGGCAGGAGCGCGTGGCCGGCGGTTCGACCATCACCCAGCAGGTCGCCAAGCAGTTTTTCCTCAGTTCCGAATACAGCTTCCGCCGCAAGTTCGAGGAAATGCTGCTGGCGATGAAGATGGAGCGCGAGCTCAGCAAGGACGAAATCTTCGCGCTCTACCTGAACAAGAGTTTCTTCGGCAACCGCGCCTACGGCATCGGCGCCGCGTCCGAGTACTACTACGGCAAGCCGCTCGACCAGTTGACGGTCGATGAAGCCGCGACCCTGGCCGGCATCCCCAAGTTTCCGACCAGCGGCAACCCGATCACCAATACCGAGCGCGCCCGCCAGCGCCGCGACAACTACATCCTGCCGCGCATGTTCGAACTGGGTTTCATCACCCGCGCCGAACTGGACGCGGCCCGCGCCGCACCGATGCACGCCGCCCCGCACGAGCGGCCGATCGAGGTCTATGCGCCCTACGTTGCCGAGATGGTGCGCAAGGAAATGATCGACCGCTACGGCGAGGATGTCCTGAACCAGGGCTACCACGTCACCACCACCATCGATCCGGCCCTGCAGGCCGCCGCCCAGGCCGCCGTGGTGGACGGATTGCGCGAGTACGACCATCGCCACGGCTGGCGCACTCCGACCGAGACGGTCACGATCCCGGCCGGCGCCGACGTCGCCGCCATCGGCCTCCTGCTGCACGCCATTCCGCCACAGGGCGGCCTGCTGCCCGCCGTCGTCACCGGCAGCCAAGGCGGCGCGCTCAATGTCGTGCTTGCCGACGGCACGCCGCTGGCGCTGTCCGGCAAGGCGATCGCGTGGACCCAACGATCCGCCTCGGCGCTGGCCAAGCCCGGTGACGTGGTGCGCGTGCGCCGGCTGCCGGCCGCCCAGCCCGATGCGCCGCCGGCGTGGGAGCTGGACCAGCTTCCCGCCGCCCAGTCGGCGCTGGTTTCGCTGGATGCCGACACCGGCGCCCTGCGCGCCCTGGTCGGCGGCTTCAGTTTCGCCGGCAACAAGTTCAACCGCGCCACCCAGGCCCGACGCCAGCCCGGCTCCAGCTTCAAGCCGTTCCTGTACGCGGTGTCTTTCGAGCGCGGATTCAATCCGGCCTCGATCGTGCTGGACGCGCCCGTGGTGTTCCGTGACCGCGGCGGGCGGGTCTGGCGGCCGCAGAACGACGGCGGCTCGTTCTCCGGCCCGATGCGACTGCGCGAAGCCCTGGTGCGATCGAAGAACCTGGTGTCGGTGCGGCTGCTGGACGCGATCGGCGTGGACTACGCGCGCAAGGCGATCACCCACTTCGGTTTCGACGAGGCCAGCCTGCCGCCGAACCTGTCGATGTCGCTGGGCACCGCGTCGCTGACCCCGCTGTCGGTGGCGCGCGGCTACACCGCCTTCGCCAACGGCGGCTTCCTGACCACGCCATGGTTCATCGACAGCGTGCGCGACCGCGACGACAAGGAAATCTTCAAGGCCCAACCGCCGTCCGCCTGCCCGGGCTGCGCCGGCATCGGCTCCGCGGCAGGCGGAGGCCAGCAGCCGACTTCGGCGCCGACACAGATCGATGGCTTCGACCTCAGCCCGGCCAGCCCGGACGCGCCCACCTCCGGCACAACCGCAAAACCCGGCACGGGCAAGCCGGCCAAGACCAGCCCGGACGTCGCTCCCAGCGCGCCGCCGGCGAACATGGTCGTGGCGCCGCTGGCGATCGATCCGCGCGTGGCCTTCCAGATCCGTTCGATGATGCACGACGTGATCCAGCGCGGCACCGCCACCGCCGCCCGGGTGCTCAACCGCGACGACATCGGCGGCAAGACCGGTTCGACCAACAACTACCGCGACGCCTGGTTCTCCGGCTACGGCGGCCCCTACGTGACGACCGTCTGGGTCGGCCGCGACGACTTCAAGACGCTGGGGCGTGGCGAATACGGCGGCCGCGCCGCACTGCCGATCTGGATCAACTTCATGCGCGTGGCCCTCAAGGATCAGCCGCAGCGCGTGGTCGAACCGCCGCCCGGCATGGTCCAGGTCAGCGTCAGCGCCGGCGGGCGGCTGGTTCCCGGCAGCGGCGGGATCACCGAGTGGGTGAAGGTCGAAGACCTGCAGCAGATGGAAAACGAATCCGAAGCCGGCTACGGCGGCGAGGATTCCGCCACGCCCAGCGAAGAGGCGTTCGACATCTTCTGACCGCGGGTTCGGGAAGCGCGGGTGCACGCCCGCCCCGGCTCGGGTACAGTCCCCTACTGTGTGTGGCCACAGGAGGGAGCGCGATGCCGGAAGCCCGCCCGTTCGTCCACGCCCAGGTGCACGCGCAAACCCGGACCCGCGAGCGCCGCCAGCGGCTTGCCCACGAGGCCGCCCGGTTGATGGCCGAGGACGGGATCCGCGACTTCCATCAGGCCAAGCTCAAGGCCGCGCGCCGGCTGGGGTTCCCAGGCGACGCCGCGCTGCCGCGCAACCGCGAGATCGAGGACGCCCTGCGCCAATACCAGCGGCTGTTCCGCGCCGACGACCAGCCCGGCCAGTTGCACCGCCGCCGCGAGGCCGCGCTGCACGCCCTGGAATTCTTCGCGCCGTTCTCCCCGCGCCTGGTCGGCCCGGTGCTGGAGGGCACCGCCGACGCGCACGCGCCGGTCGGCCTGCACCTGCACAGCGACGATCCCGAAGCCGTATCGCGCTGGCTCGCCGAGCACCGGATTCCCGCCGAAGCGCGCAGCCGCCGGCTGCGGCTGGATCGCCAGCGCGACCACGACGCCCCGGTCTGGCTGTTCACCGCCGAGGATCTGAGCTTCGACCTCACCGTGCTGCCGCTGGACTGCCTGCGGCAAGCCCCGCTGTCGGGCATCGACGAGCGCCCGCAGCGGCGCGCCTCGGCGGCGCAGCTGCGCGCGCTGCTGACCGAATCGGAAATCGCCGGCTACGACCGCGGCTGAGCCACAGGGGGTCGCCGCTTCAGCGCCCGTCGATCCCCACGTAGTCGCGCCGGACCGAACCGGTGTAGATCTGCCGCGGCCGGCCGATCCGCGCCTCGGGATCGTTCTGCTGCTCCAGCCAGTGGCTGACCCAGCCCGCCGTGCGCGCGATGGCGAACATCACCGTGAACATCTCCACCGGGATCCCCAGGGCCTTGTAGATGATGCCGCTGTAGAAATCGACGTTCGGGTACAGCTTGCGCTCGACGAAGTAGTCGTCCTTGAGGGCGGCCTCCTCGAGTTTGAGCGCCACGTCGAGCAGCGGGTCGCTGACCTTGAGCGCGCCCAGCACGTCGTGGGTCATCTTGCGCACCAGCGCCGCGCGCGGGTCGTAGTTCTTGTAGACGCGATGGCCGAAGCCCATCAGGCGGAAGCCCGAGGTCTTGTCCTTGGCGCGGTCGATCGCCGACTGCACGTTGTCCGGACGCCCGATCTCGGCCAGCATCTTCAGCACCGCCTCGTTGGCGCCGCCGTGCGCCGGGCCCCACAGCGCGGCCACGCCGGCGGCGACGCTGACGTAGGGATTGGCGCCGGTGGAACCGACCAGACGCACGGTCGAGGTCGAGGCGTTCTGCTCGTGGTCGGCGTGCAGGATGAACAGCAGATCGAGCGCCTTGGCCACGATCGGATTCAGGTTCAGCGGCTCGCTGGGCACTTCCCACATCATGTGCACGAAGCGGTCGGTGAACGGCAGGTTGTTGCGCGGATAGCGGATCGGCCAGCCGACCGAATAGCGGTAGCAGGCGGCGGCGATGGTCGGCACCTTGGCGATCAGCCGGATCGCGGCCAGACGCCGCTGCACCTGATCTTCAAGGTTGAGATCCTTGTGGTAGAAGCTGGCCAGCGAGCCGAGCATCCCGGTCAGCATCGCCATCGGGTGGGCGTCGTGGCGGAAACCGTACAGGAAGGTACGGAACGCCTCGTGCATCATCGTGTGATGCGTCACCTCGCCTTCGAACTCGGCCAGCTGCTGTGCATTGGGCAGTTCGCCGTGCATCAGCAGATAGGCGACTTCGGTGAAGCTCGAATGCTCGGCCAGCTGTTCGATCGGATAGCCGCGGTAGAGCAGCACGCCGGCGTTGCCGTCGATGTAGGTGATCGCCGATTTGCAGCTGGCCGTGGCCCCGAAGCCCGGGTCGTAGGTGAAGCAGCCGGTTTCCTTCGGCAGTTTCGCGATGTCGACGCAGGACTGGCCCAGGGTGGGGTGGAGCACCGGCAAGACCACCGACTTGTCGCCGGCGCTCAGGTTCATCTGATCGAATTCGGACACGTTGCAACTCCTGTGGGGCGCGCCGGCCGGACCGCAGTCCATGCGCCAGCGCATGTTGAACGGGCATTATCGCATAGCGCCCGTGGGCGCCATGTCCGACCAAGGTCCGATGCGCGGAGGCACCGGCCCGGAAAACGCGACGGCCGCCCCATGGGCGGCCGCGGCATTCGACACTCCGGCGGACTTCGGCGCCGACGCCCGACATGGGGCGGCAGCCGCACCAGAACCGGGATTACTTCTGGTAGCGCTTGCGGAACTTGTCCACCCGACCGGTGGTGTCCACGATCTTGTGCTGCCCGGTGTAGAACGGGTGGGTCGAAGACGACACTTCCACCTTGATCAGCGGGTATTCGTTGCCGTCTTCCCACTTGATCGTGTCCTTGCTGGACATGGTGGAACGGGTCAGGATCTTGAAGTCCGAGGTGACATCCTGGAAAACGACGTCGCGATACTCGGGGTGGATGCCGGCTTTCATGGTGTGCAACCTGCGTTGAAGCGGTAGTGAGCCGCGTATTCTAGCCACTCGACGGCCATCAGTGCAAGCTGCTGCTGAGCCTCTTCGGCTCTGGGCCGGGATGTGCCCCGACGCACCGCGCGGCGCAAAGTCAGCGATAGCGGCGCAGGTAGCGCTTCTCGAACGCCGCCTTGGCCCAGTGCGCGAACACGGTCGGCCGCATGGCCCGGGTCCGGCCTTCCTTGCGCGACACCAGCAGACCTCCATCGAGCGAATCGATGATGCACAGCAGTTCCGACTTGAAGGTCTCCTCGACCGGCTCGCCGGCCAGCGCGCGCAGCAGGTTGCGCGCCGCGACCTCGGCCTGCAGGTCGGCCTGGTGGGCCTGCTTGGGCATCCAGTCGGGACCGGGGAAACTGCCGCCGTCGCCGGCGACGAACGTGCAGGAGACCCCCGGCACCCGGCACTGGGCATCGCCCTGCACCAACCCGCCGGACGAACGCGGCAGTGCGGTGTTGTCCAGCCACGCCGGTCCGGTCAGTCCCGGCATGAACAAGGTCAACTGGCTCTCGATCCGGGTGCGTTCCAGCACCACGGCGTCGGCATCGATCCGCTGCGGTTTTTCGCCGAGCACGGTGTCGATCCCGCGCCGGCGCATCTCGTCAAGGATCATTTCCACCGCGCGCTCGCCCAAGCGCTGGCCTGGCGCCTGCGAGCGGCTGAAGAACACCAGCCGGAACCGGTCGCGGCGCTTCTGCCGGCGCAGCAGGGTATCGATGCCGAATACGTACTCGAACACCGGGCCGCCGCGCATGGCGATCGGCTCGTTGGGATTGGTGCCGAAGCCGAAGCAGAGGGTGCCGCCGTCCAGCGCGGCCAGCCGGTCGCGGATCGCCTCGCCGGCGGCGACGCCTTCGCAGGGAATGACGGCATGCTCGATGCCGGGCAGCTTGCGCAGGAAACGCGCGCCGCTGGCGATGATCAGGCCGTCGTTTTGGACATCGCCCGCGTCGGTGCGGAGCAGGCGCCCGTCTTCCGAAAGCCCGGTGGCACTGGCCTGGTGGAAACGGATCCGGTTGCGGCGCAGGAAGTTGTCCAGCGGCAGGATCAGGTCTTCCCGGCGGCGCTTGCCCGAGGGGATCCAGATCGTGCCCGGAAGGTAGTGCAGCTCGGCCCTGGGTGCGACCAGGGTCAGCTCGACCTCGCGCGATTGCTTGCGCAGGGCGCGCAGCGCGGTCAGTCCGGCAAAGCCGGCACCCACCACCGTGATGCGATCGGTCCCCATCCCGCCTCCCTCAGGGCGCAATGCCCAGCGCGCGCTGCAACACCGGTTCCATCTTGGTGACGCCAGCCCTGCGCCCCAGTTCCAGCGCCGCCTGCGGCGCCAGTCCGTCGAAATCCGCCTGTTCCAGGGCCAGCAGCGCACCGGCGCGGTTGCCGCTGGCGCAATGCACCAGCACGCCGCCACCGTGACCGGGAGCGAGCGCCGCGTGCAGCAGGCGCGCGTTGTCCACGTTGATGGCGGCGGCATCGGCCACCGGAATGTCGAGATAGCGCATCCCGGCGGCGCGCACCTCCGTCGCCTCGTCGCGGCCCGCCTCTTCCTCCGGCGCGCGCAGGTTGATCAC
The DNA here is from genome assembly GCF_025993755.1 of Thermomonas sp. Lineage (GTDB taxonomy): Bacteria > Pseudomonadota > Gammaproteobacteria > Xanthomonadales > Xanthomonadaceae > Thermomonas. The sequence goes on from NZ_JAMQHN010000149.1 coordinate 9,042, forward strand.
GGTGCGCACGCCCAGCGCGCGGATCGCGGCCCAGTCGGCCGCAGCCGGTTGGCCGGCGGTGTACAGCCCCGGCAGCGGCTGCATCAGCTTGACCGCGGGCGCGACGGCCGACGGCGACGGCGCATGCGCGCAGCCGGCTGCCAGCATGGACAGCAGCAGGGCAGCAGCGGTCGTGATCCGGCGCACGCGGGGTCTCCTGTCGAAATGGTGCATTCAACCACTCGCGCCAGCCGGGTGCGCAACGCCGTTGCCGTCGATGACCTCCACTTCGACGGCGATGCCTTCGCGCACGCTCTGGGTGACGGTGCAGAACTGCTCGAATTGCGCCAGCACACGGTCGAACCGCTCGATGCCCGCGGCCGGCTCGGCAAGGCGGATCGACACCCTGGCGCGCGGAATGCGCAACCGGCCCTCGGCATTGCGCTCGGTGGCGGCGCTGATCTCGGCGCGGATCGGCGCCGGCGCATTCTTGAATTTGCGCAGGGCGAACAGCAGGCTGGCCGACAGGCAGTTGGCAATGCTGGCCAGCAGCAGTTCGCTGGGATTGGGGCCCTCGCCCGCGCCCAGCGGCGGCGCCTCGTCGCTCCGCAGCGACGCAAAGGCGGCGCCCTCGAAATCGATCCGGAACGCGTAGGGGCCCTGCTGTTCAAGAACGACGTGCAGCGGGTGTTCACCACTCATGTTTCAGCCTCCCGATGGCCGCCCCGCAGGCGCGAGAGCAGCGTGACGTACAGCAATGGAATCACGACCAGCGTGAGGATCGTGCTGACGAGGATGCCGAAGATCAGCGAAATGGCCAAGCCATTGAAAATTGGGTCGTCGAGAATGAACAGCGCGCCCAGCATCGCCGCCACGCCGGTGAGCACGATGGGTTTGGCGCGCACCGCGCAGGCGTCGATCACGGCATCGACCAGCGGCACGCCGCGCGCGGTCTCCTGCTGGATGAAATCCACCAGCAGGATGGAGTTGCGCACGATGATGCCCGCCAGCGCGATCATGCCGATCATCGATGTGGCGGTGAACTGCTTGCCCAGCAGCGCGTGCCCGGGCATGACGCCGATCACCGTCAGCGGAATCGGCGCCATGATCACCAGCGGCACCAGGTAGCTGCGGAACTGCGCCACCACCAGCAGGTAGATCAGCACCATACCGGCGCCATAGGCGATCCCCATGTCGCGGAAGGTTTCGTAGGTGATCTGCCATTCGCCGTCCCACTTCACCGCATAGCCGCTGGTATCGTCGGGCTGGCTGATGAAGGTTTGCGCCAGATGTTGTCCAGCCACCGCGTGATCACGCAACTGCGCGACGATGCTGAACATCCCGTACAGCGGGCTGTCGAGCTTGCCGGCCTCGTCGGCCATCACATAGACCACCGGCAGGCCATCCTTGTGCTGGATCGCGCCTTCCCAATGCGCCTGCTCGACGGTCACCAGTTCGGACAGCGGCACCAGCGCCCCGTGCGCCGAAAGCACCTGGAGCGCCAGCAGCGACGACAGCGCGGCCTGGTCCTGCGCCGGCAGGCGCAGCCGCACCGGGCGCGGGTATTTCGAGGCGCCATCGTGGACATAGGTGGCATCCAGTCCGGCTACGCCCATCGCGACCGCGTCGGCAATGTCTGACGACGACACGCCCAGCCGCGCGGCGCGATCGCGGTCGATCACGATGTGTTCGCGCGGCGCATCGGCCTCCACGCTGGTATCCAGATCGACGATCCCGGGCGTGGTGGCGAAACGCTCGCTGGCCAGTGCCATCGCCACCTTGCGCTGGCCGGCGTAGTCCGGACCGTAGACTTCGGCCACCAGCGGCGAGAGCACCGGCGGGCCGGGCGGCACCTCCACCACCTTCACCGAAGCGCCGTATTTCCTGCCGATCTGCGCCAGCATCGGTCGCATCGCCAGCGCGATCTCGTGGCTCTGGCGCCTGCGCTGGTGCTTGTCCACCAGATTGACCTGCAGGTCGCCGACGTTGTTTCCGCTGCGCAGGAAATACTGCCGCACCAGCCCGTTGAAATTGATCGGCGCAGCGGTGCCGGCATAGCCCTGATAGTCGAGCACTTCCGGCACGGTATCGACCTTGGCCGCCAGTTCCATCAGCAGCGCGTTGGTCTGCTCCAGCGTGCTGCCCTCGGGCATGTCGACGACCACCTGCACTTCCGACTTGTTGTCCAGCGGCAGCATCTTCAGTACCACCAGCTTGAACACCGCCAGCGAGGCCGCCAGCACCACCAGCGCGGCCATCCCCGCAAACAGCAGCCCGCGCCTGCGGCCCGCCCGCTTGCCGGCGAGGAAGGGCGTCATCAGCCGTTCGAACAGCCGGTGCAGCCGGCTCGCCTGCTTTTCCTCGGCGCCGTGCCCATGCTCGCCCTCGCCGGCGCTGCCGTGCCGCGCCAGCAGCTTGAGCGACAGCCACGGCGTGACGGTCAGCGCGATCCCCAGCGACAGCAGCATGCCCACCGACGCATTGATCGGGATCGGCCGCATGTACGGGCCCATCAGCCCGGACACGAACGCCATCGGCATCAGCGCCGCGATCACCGTGAAGGTGGCGAGGATGGTCGGCCCACCGACCTCGTCCACCGCCGGCGGAATCGCCTCGAACAGGGTCTTGCCGCCGCGCGCCATGTGTCGGTGGATGTTCTCGACCACCACGATGGCGTCGTCCACCAGGATGCCGATCGAGAAAATCAGCGCGAACAGCGAGACGCGGTTGAGCGTGAAGCCCATCATCTTCGAGGCGAACAGGGTCACCGCCAGCGTCAACACCACCGCGCTGCCAACGACAATCGCCTCGCGCCAGCCCAGCGCGAACAGGACCAGCAGCACCACGCTGAAGGTCGCGAAGACCAGCTTCTGGATCAGCTTCTGCGCCTTGTCGCTGGCGGTGACGCCGTAATCGCGCGTCACGCTGACGTTCACGCCCTGCGGGATCAGCTCGCCCTTGATCCGGGCGAGGCGGCGGGACACGGCGGCGGTGATGTCCGAGGCGTTGCTGCCCGGTTTCTTCGCGATCGCGATCGTGACGGCCGGCGCGACACCCGCGGCAGGACCTGCGCGTCCAGCCGGCGCGCCGTACCAGACGTACTGGCTGGGCAGGTCGCCGCGCGCCTCGATCCGCGCCACATCCGACAGCAGGATCGGCTTGCCTTCACGGCTGCCGATGACCAGGCCGGCGACATCGTCGGCGCTGGCCAGGTAACTTCCGGCGGTCACCGGGATCGCGCGGCCGCTGGCATCCACCCGTTCGCCCGGCTGGTGCACGAGATTGGCGGCCTGCAGCGCCTGCGCCAGATCGTTCGCACCCAGGCCATAGGCCGCCAGCCTGGCGGCGTCCAGCGTCACCAGCACGCTGCGGTCCGGCGCTCCGAGGGTGTAGATGTCGCGAGTTCCCGGAATGCGCTTGAGGTCGGCTTCCAGCGTGTGCGCCACTTCCGCCAGCGCGGTGGCGTCGATGTGTGGATCGTCGCTCCACAGCGTCAGCGCCATCACCGGAACGTCGTCGATGCCTTTGGGCTTGACGATCGGCTGGCCGACGCCGGCGAGCGGGGAAATGAAATCCGCGTTCGAGAACACCTGATTGTACAGACGCACCAGCGCCGGCTGGCGGGCCACGCCCACCTCGAACTCGACGGTCAGCACCGCCATGCCCGGGCGGCTGATCGAATAGACGTGCTTGACGCCCTCGATCTCGGCCAGCTTCTGTTCCAGCGGCGTGGCCACCCACTGCTCGACGTCGCGGCTGCTGGCGCCATCGAACGGGACGATGACGTTGGCCATGGTCACGTCGATCTGCGGCTCTTCCTCGCGCGGCGTGATGGCCACGGCCAGCAGGCCCAGCAGCAGGCCCATGATCGCCAGAATCGGCGTCAACGGATTGCGCTGGAACGCCGCCGCCAGCCGGCCCGAGATGCCGAGGCGCGCGGCGTCAGTCACGCCCGCCCTCCGCCGCGCGGCGCTGGGCCGCGATCGCTTCGGTCGCCGCCACCGGATCTCGCGCCACCACGTCACCCGGTTCGAGCCCGGAAATGACCTCCACGGTTCCGCCGCTGCTTCCGCCCAGACGCAGCTGGCGCAGCAAAAGCCGGCCGTCCTGCACCACGTACACGCCGGTCAACTCGCCGCGCCGGGCGATGCTGGAGAATGGAATGCGCAGGGCGGCCGGCGAGGTCCCACCGGCGCCGCCGGAGCCGGCATCGCTGCGGGGGTCCGCGGCGAACTCCACCTTGGCGGTGGTGCCGGGCGCCGGTTGCGGATCCAGCGCCGGCAGCCGAACGCGCACGTTCACGCTGTGGCTGGCCGCATCGGCGGCCGGGAACACGGTCACCTCGGCCGGCGCCACTTCGCGGCCGTCCGCCAGCCGCACTCTGGCCGCGGGATTGCGGCGGATCGCGTCGGCCCGCGTCTGCGGCACCGCCACCTCGATCCGCAGCGCATCCGGGGCGTACACGCTCAGCAGCGGCGCACCTGGCGCGACCGTTTCGCCCGGCTCGACCTCGCGCCGCGCCACCACGCCGTCGAACGGCGAACGCACCACGGTGTAGGCGATTTGCTGCGCCGCCTGCGCCAGATTGGCGGACGCGGCGTTACGCGCCGCCACCGCCGAATCCCGCGCCGCGCGCGCCTGATCGATTTGCGCCTTCGACACAAACTGCCCGTCGGCCAGCGCCGCATAGCGACGATAGTTCTGCTCGGCCTCCGTCGCGGTCGCCTGCGCTGCCGCCAGCTGCGCGCGGGCGGCATTCGCGCCGGCGTCCTGTTCGACCGCGCTGATCCGCAGCAGCACGTCGCCGGCGCGGACACGATCGTTGACGTCCACCGACACAGCGCTGATCCGGCCCGCCGTCTGTGCCGCCAGGTCGGCGCGCTGCACCGCTTCAAGCACGCCGTCCCAGCCGCGACCCTGGAGGGAGCCGTCGGCCCGCGCCACCGTGAAGGTGGTCAGGTCGGACGGCAGTGCGGGGATCGCGTTCGGCTTGTCACTGCCGCAGGCGGCCAACGCCAGAAGCGCGGTCAACAGCAGGGGTCGCAGGTGGCGCATCGCGAAGCTCCGTCTCAGCAGCGATTGCAGGAAGCGTCGCCGCCGTCGCGACCGATGCCGAGTTTCTTCATGATCTTCGCCGCCGGGCAGATGCCGGTGAACGAGGACTGGATCAGGTTGAAGCCGATGAACACGGTCAACCAGACGAAGTGAGGACTGACGAAATAGGTCAGTGCCAGGCTGATCAGCACCATCGTGCCAGCAAAAGCGCGTACCGCATTGTCGAGGGTCATGGAAGTTCTCCTTTGGATGGATCGATCGGTATTGCAGGCTGGAACAACGATCAGGACGATCGCTTCACGTCCTTCAGCCGCTCGATGCCGAGCAGGCCGAGGATGTGTTTTTCGTAGATGGGCTCGGAGGTGCCATGTCGCATCTTGTAGAGGAAGTATTTCTCGAAGCCGATCTTGGCCAGGTGCACCCACTTGCCGATCTTCGTCCACGTCACGTTGCGCGGCGGGATCTGCGGCAGCGCCACGAAGGCGGCACCGGTATCGCCCATGTCGGCCAGGCACACGGCATTCCAGGTGCCCTCGAAATCGGGCGTTTCGCCCTTCAATTCGGCCTGGATGTTGCGGACGATGGTGGTGACCATCGACTCGATCATGAAGCCGGTCTTGGGCGCGCCGGTCGGCACCGGGGTGGCCTCCACCGGCGGAATCGCCACGCACACGCCGGCCGAGAAGATCTTCGGGTACTTCGGGTTGCGCTGGTGCTTGTCCACGATGACGAAACCGCGCGGGTTGCACAGGCCCTCGACAGCCGCCACCGCATCGACGCCCTTGAACGCCGGCAGCAGCATGGCGAACTTGAACGGCAGCGCGTGCGACTCGCCCGGCTGGCCCCTGCCATCGTGCTCGATCACGGTCATCTCGCCGTCGCGCACCTCGGTGACCTTGCTGTTGACGATCCACTTGATGTGGCGCTGGCGCAGTTCGGCTTCCATCAAACCCTTGGAATCGCCGACCCCGCCCAAGCCCATGTGCCCGATGTAGGGCTCGCTGCTCACGAAGGTCATCGGCACCTTGTCGCGCAGCTTGCGCTTGCGCAGGTCGGCATCGACGATCATCGCAAACTCGTAGGCTGGCCCGAAGCAGCTGGCACCCTGCACGGCGCCCACGACCACCGGCCCCGGGTCCTTCAGGAATTCCTGATAGGCCTCCCAGGTCTCGGCCGCGTGCGGCGTCGTGCACACCGACTGGGTATGACCTCCGTTCGGGCCGGAACCGGGCACTTCCTCGAAGGCGAGCTTGGGACCGGTGCAGATCAGCAGATAGTCGTAGTCGATGCGCTCACCCTTGCCGGTGACGATCGCATTGCCTTCAGCATCGATGCGCTCCACGCCGCTGCCGTCGTAGCGGATGCCGCGCTTGCCCACGTGCTTCGCAACGTCGACGCTGATCTCGTCCTGCTTGCGCCAGCCCACCGCCAGCCAGGGATTGGACGGCGTGAAACCAAAGCTCTCGCCCTTGCCAACCAGCACGACCTCGTGCGCCTTCCCCAGCGTTTCCCGCAATTCGTAGGCCGCGCTCATGCCGCCCAGCCCCGCGCCCATCACCACGATCCTGGCCATCGTCTTGCCCCCTCGCTCCGGATTTGACTGCCTGTGGCGTTATATTAGCGCTTGCTTATATTCATGTCAACTAATATATTGCCCACATGAGCACGTCGACACACACCCGACCCGTGGCGCGCAGGACGCCCAATCCAGACAAAACGCGCACGCGCCATCTCGCCACGCCGTCCCCGGCCATGGATCCGGAGTCGATGCGCTCGCATGTTGGCGAAGCCACCCAGCTGCTGCGGGCGCTGGCCAACGACAAGCGCCTGATGCTGCTGTGCCTGCTGGCGGACGGCGAGCATTCGGTGAGCGAACTGAACGAGAAGCTCGACCTCAGCCAGTCGGCGCTGTCGCAGCACCTCGCCCTGCTGCGCGCGGACGGCCTGGTGACGACCCGCCGTGAAGCGCAGTCGATCCGCTATCGCCTGGCCGACGGCCCGGCCCGCCGGGTCATCGAGACCCTGCACGGCATCTATTGCGGCAAGATGCCCGCCTGCAAGTCCTGACCGCCGATTCCCGACTCAGGCCGCGGCGTAGCGGGCCGCACCGCCGACCCAGCGGTCGACGATGCGCTCGGCGCGATCGGGGCAGTCGCGCAGCAGTTGGTCGGCCAGCGCATGCACCTGCGGCAGCAGGTCGGCATCGCGGGCCAGGTCGGCGATCCGGAATCCGGCCAGTCCGGTCTGGCGGGTGCCCAGCAGTTCGCCGGGTCCGCGCAACTGCAGGTCCTTTTCCGCGATCGCGAAACCGTCGCTGGTTTGCCGCAAGGTGTCCAGCCGCTGCCGCGCCAGCGTCGACAGCGGGTGCTGGTAGAGCAGCACGCAACTGGAGGCCGCGCTGCCGCGGCCGACACGCCCTCGCAGCTGATGCAACTGCGCCAGCCCGAGGCGCTCGGCATTCTCGATCACCATCAGCGACGCGTTGGGCACGTCCACGCCGACCTCGATGACGGTGGTGGCCACCAGCAGGTCGAGCTTCCCGGCCTTGAACGCGAGCATCGTTGCCTGTTTTTCCGCCGCCTTCTGGCGGCCGTGGACCAGCCCCACGCGCACGTCGGGCAAGGCCGCCTGCAGCGCTTCGAAGGAGGACTGCGCGGCCTGCGCCTGGACGTCGTCCGATTCGTCGATCAGCGTGCAAACCCAATATGCCTGCCGTCCGTCGGCGCAGGCGACGCGGATGCGTTCGACCAGTTCGTCGCGGCGCCGGTCGGGCAGCGCCACCGTCATCACGGGTGTGCGCCCCGGTGGCAGTTCGTCGATGGCGGACACGTCGAGATCGGCATAGGCGCTCATCGCCAGCGTGCGCGGGATCGGGGTGGCGGTCATCACCAACTGGTGCGGCACGCCATTGCTGCCCTTGTCGCGCAGCGCCAGCCGCTGGTGCACGCCGAAGCGGTGCTGCTCATCGACGATGGCCAGCGCCAGATCGGCGAACGCCACGCCCTCCTGCATCAGCGCGTGGGTACCGACGACCACCTGCGCTTCGCCCGAAGCGACCTCTTTGAGCGCCCTGGCCCGCGCCTTGCCCGTCACCTTGCCGGCCAGCCAGCAGATCCGGACGCCCAGCGGCTCCAGCCAGCCGCGCAGGTTGTTGCAATGCTGCTCGGCCAGCAGCTCGGTCGGCGCCATCAACGCCGCCTGCCGTCCGTCGGCCACCGCCAGCAGCGCGGCCATCGCCGCCACCACGGTCTTGCCGCTGCCGACGTCGCCCTGCACCAGCCGCAGCATCGGCCGCGGCCGCAGCAGGTCTTCGCGAATCTGCGCGTACACCCTCTGCTGCGCGCCGGTGAGTTGAAACGGAAGCGCCGCCAGCAAGGCCTCGACCAATCGCGCATCGCCGCTCAGCGGGCGCGCCCCTTCGCTTTGCAGCGCCAGCCGCTGGCGGCGCAGGCCGAGCTGGTGCGCCAGCATTTCCTCAAGCGCCAGCCGCCGCTGCGCCGGGTGCAGGCCGATTTGCAGCAGCGCGACATCGGCATCGCGCGGCGGCGCATGCAGCAGCAGGATGGCCTCGCGCAGCGAAGGCAGCTGCTGCTTGTCCAGCCACGCCTGCGGCAGCAGTTCCAGCGCGGACTCCTCGGGCAGGCACCGCAACGCCTGCGCGATCAATTTGCGCAGGCTGGCCGGACCCACGCTCTCGATGGCCGGATAGACCGGATCGAGCGCTTCGCCCAGCGGCTGCTCGCCGGCGCCGAGGATGCGGTAGCTGGGATGGACGATCTCCAGGCCCTGCTGGCCGGGTCGCGGCGTGCCGAATGCGCGCACCCGCGCGCCGACGGCGAACTGCGCGACCTGCTGTGCGCGGAAATGGAAGAAGCGCAGCACCAGGGTGGCGCGCGAGGCATCGGAAATTGCCACCCGAAGCATCGGCCGGTAGCGGAAGCCGCGTTCCACCGCCTCCACCCTGCCCTCGACCTGCGCCGCCTCGCCCGACCGCAAGTCGCGGATCGCGGTCAGCGCCGTGCGATCCTCGTAGCCGCGCGGCAGGTGCAGCCACAGGTCCTGCAGCGTCGAAAGCCCGCGCGCGGCCAGCTTTTCGCGCAGCGCGGGGCCCACGCCGGTCAGGGCGGAAAGCGGCGTCCGAGCACCCGCAAGCGCGTGGGTTGCCGGCATTGCGCGCAACCGCGCCGGAACTCAGTCCGTCACCATCACCGCATCGACTTCGAACGCCACGCCCTTGGGCAGCGCCGACACTTCGATGGTGGAACGCGCCGGATACGGCTGCGCAAAGTATTCGCCCATCACCGCATTGACCGCCGCGAACTGCGACAGGTCGGTGAGGTACAGGCCGACGCGCACGATGTCGTCCATCGTGCCGCCCGCCGCTTCGCAGACCGCCTTCAGGTTGTCGAAGGCACGCCGCGCCTGCACGGTGATGTCGCCTTCGACCAGCGCCCCGGTCGCGGGGTCGAGCGGGATCTGGCCGCTGAAGAACACCAGGTTCCCGGCACGGGCCGCCTGCGAGTACGGGCCGATCGCGGCGGGCGCGCGGTCGCTGTGGATGGCGGTGCGGGGCAATGCGGTACGTGCCATTGGTCTCTCCAGGGCGTGCTGCCGGATCGAAAATGCGATTCTACTGCGCCGCCGCGCGCGGATACGGCTTCAGGCGCGCTGGACCTGCTGCACCACGTGCAGCTTGCGCACGCCTCGGATGACCTCGTCGAGGTGGCGCCCGTCGGTCACTTCGATGGCAAAGCGCAGCACCGCGATGTTGCTGTCGCGTTCGAGGTACTCCACTCGCTCGATGTTGGAACCGGCGTCGGCGATGGCCGCCGCGACCTGCGCCAGCACGCCGGGATGGTTGTCCACCTCGATCCGGATGGCGACGTTGAAGTCGCCCGACACCTGCCGATCCCAGGCCACCGGCACCCAGCGTTCCGGAGACTTGCGGTAATCGGCGACGTTCGGGCAGTCCAGGCGGTGCACCACCACGCCCTTGCCGGCGCTGTGGTAGCCCATGATCTCGTCGCGCGGAATCGGCATGCAGCACTGGGCGAAACTGATGACGCCGCGCTGCGAGCCGGAAATCAGGATCGGCTCGCGCGCCACGCTGACCGGCGGGGTCTTGCGGCCTTTCCCTTTCTTCCGCCCAACCTCGGCTTCCTGCCCCAGTTCCTCGGCCACCTGCTGCGGCATCCGGTTGCCCATCGCGATGTCGGCCAGCAGCGCCTCCAGCCGCGGATAGCGGTTGTCGGCGAGGAATGCGTCGATCCGCGCCATCGGCACGCGGTCGAACGAGGAGCCCATCGCGACCAGGGCGCGGTCGAGCATGTAATGCCCCAGCTGCACGGCATCCTCGTGCTGGAGTTGCTTGAGCGCCTGGCGGATGGCGGTGCGCGCCTTGCTGGTCGCAACGAATTCCAGCCACTGCGTGCTCGGCGCGGCCGCGTTGGCGGTGATGATCTCCACCGTCTGCCCGCTGACCAGCTTGGCCCGCAGCGGGGCCAGTCGCTTGTCCACGCGCGCGGCCACCGCATGGTTGCCGACATCGGTGTGCACGGCGTAGGCGTAGTCGAGCACGGTGGAATTGCGCGGCAGCGAGAGGATGTCGCCCTTCGGGCTGAACAGGTACACCTCGTCGGGAAACAGATCGACCTTGACGTTTTCGAGGAACTCCAGCGACGAGCCTGTGCCGCGCTGGCTCTCGACCAGATTGGCGATCCACGCCGCGGCCCGAGTCTGGGCGCTGTTTCCGGTTTCGGTGCCGAGTTTGTAGGCCCAGTGCGCGGCGACGCCGCGCTCGGCGATCAGGTGCATCTCGCGGGTGCGTATCTGGACTTCGATCGGCGAGCCGTACGGGCCGAACAGCACCGTGTGCAGCGACTGGTAGCCGTTGGCCTTGGGGATGGCGATGAAATCGCGGAAGCGGCCGTCGAGCGGCTTGTAGACCGAATGCACCACGCCCAGCGCGTGGTAGCAATCGGCCACGCTGTCGACCACCACCCGGAACCCGAACACATCCATCACCTGCGCGAAGCTGCGGCGCTGGGCGACCATCTTGCTGTACACGCTCCATGGCGCCTTGATCCGGCTGACCAGCTCGTGGTCGAGCTTTTCCAGCGCCAGCCGCTGGGCGAGCCGGGTTTCGATCTGCGCCAGCGATTCGCGGCGCGCCTGCGGCCGGCTGGCGATGCGTTTCGCGATCACCGCGTGTCGCCACGGATGCAGGGCGCGGAAACCCAGGTCCTGCAATTCCGCGCGGATCAGGTTCATGCCCAGCCGTTGCGCGATCGGAGCGTAGATGTCGAGCGTCTCGACGGCGATCCGGCGCCGCGATTCCGGCGATTTCGCGCCCAGCGTTCGCATGTTGTGCAGCCGGTCGGCCAGCTTGATCAGGATGACGCGCAGGTCGCGCGACATCGCCAGCAGCATCTTGCGGAAACTCTCGGCCGCCGCCTCCTGGCGATTGGCGAAGCGCAGCTTTTCCAGCTTGGTGACGCCATCGACCAGTTCGGCGACCGTTTCCCCGAACTGCGCCTCGACGTCGACGCGGGTGACCGGCGTGTCCTCGATGGTGTCGTGCAGGATCGCGGCGACCAGGGCTTCCACGTCGAGCCCGAGGGTGGCCAGGATGCGCGCCACCGCGACCGGGTGGGTGATGTAGGGCTCGCCCGACTGCCGGGTCTGCCCGGCGTGGGCCGCGGCGCCGACCTGCCACGCCTTCCGCAGGAGCGCAAGTTGCTCCGGCTTCAGGTAGCAGGCCTCGCGCTCCAGCGCCTGCACGTAGTCCGGCACCGCGTCCGCTTCGGGCACGGTGGACTGGACGATCGCATGGTCGCCGGAATTCATCCGTCGAGACTAACCGCGCCCCCTTGCTCCCGCAAACGGTACCGCGAACAAAAACGGCCCCGAAGGGCCGTTTCGTTCATTCCAAGGCGTGCAAGCCGGTCAGTCGTCGCCCTTCATGTCGTCGTCGCCGGCCACCACGTCGGCGGCCGCCCACTCCAGCGCCTCGCGCTCCTTGCGTTCGCGCTCGGCCTTCTCGACCGCGTCCACGAATTCGGCGTCGATGGCCTGGGCGGCGATTTCACGCAGCGCCAGCACCGTCGGCTTGTCGTTGGTTTCGCTGTTGTCCAGCTTCGGCTCCACGCCGCCGGCAAGCTGGCGCGCACGCTTGGCGGCCATCATCACGAGCTCGAAGCGGTTGTCGACCACCTGAAGGCAGTCCTCGACGGTAATACGGGCCATGGGCATCCTGCGGCCGCGGGGCCGCGAAAAAGATCGAGTGAACCGTTGATTTTAGCGATTCGCAAAGACCGGATCAAGCTGCTGTTGCCATTTGCGAGGCGGGAAGACGCGAACGCTGGGCCGCTCCACCGTAATTGAACCGGTCAGTATGGTATAGTTGCAGCATCGCATTGATCCGGTTCGTTCCAGCCGCATGCCCAAAGCCACGCGCCCCAGGTCCGGCACGCCCGGACGTCCCAAGGACATGAAGAAGCGCGCCGCGATTCTCGCGGCCGCGACCCGGCTGTTCCTGCAGGACGGGTTCGAGCGGGTCAACATGGACCAGATCGCCGCCGCCGCCGGCGTGTCCAAGCTCACCGTATACAGCCACTTCGGCGACAAGGACCGGCTGTTCACCGAAGCAGTGCGCGCCCACTGCGAACAGGGCATGCCGGACCGGCTGTTCCAGCCAAGACCCGCGCTGCCGCTGCGCAGGCATCTGATGGAAATCGGCAACGCCTTTTTCGCCATGGTGATGACGCCGGAAGCGATCGCCGGTTTCCGGACCCTGTGCTCGCCGCAGGCGGTGGGCAGCGGGCTGCCTCTGCTGGCCTGGGACGCCGGCCCCAGGCGCATGCAGGAGGCCTTCGTCGAACTGCTGGAACGGCGGATCGCCGCCGGCGAACTGGAGATCGCCGATCCGGCGTTGGCCGCCGCGCATTTCTTCACCCTGCTCAAGGGCGAGCCGCACGCCCAAGCGGTTCTCGGGGTGTGCTGCGACCCGCGCGCACCCACGCCGAAGGCGCACGTGACCAGCGTCGTGGATTTGTTCCTTCGCGCCTATGGCAAAGACTGAACGCCAGCCGCACCCGCCGCGGACTGCGGTGACTTCCGGCACTGCGTGCTGGTGTATCAGCACGGTCAGACTGCGCGGCAACAAGCGGTCTCCGACTAGAATTGACGGTTCTCCGCAGGGATTTTTCCGGACATGAACATCGACTTCGCCCGCGCTCGCGAAAACATGGTGGAACAACAGGTGCGTCCCTGGGACGTGCTGGACGTGCGGGTGCTCGAAACCATCGGCAGCCTGCCGCGCGAGGCCTTCGTCGCCCCGGCGCTGCGCGGCCTGGCTTATGCCGATTTCGAGCTGCCGATCGGCCACGGCGAAACCATGATGAAGCCGGTGACGGAAGGCCGCCTGCTGCAGGCGCTGCTGCCCGATCCGGAAGACAGCGTGCTGGAAATCGGCACCGGCAGCGGCTACCTCACCGCCTGCCTTGCCCGCCTCGCGCGCGAAGTGGTGAGCCTGGAACGCCACGCCGACCTCGCCGATGCCGCGCGCGCGCGGCTGGCCGCGCAACAATTCGCCAACGTCACCGTCCACGCCGCCGACGTGTTCTCCGGCACGCCTGACCGCCGCTTCAACGTCATTTGCGTGACCGGAGCGGTGGCCGAGTTTCCGGCCCGCTTCATCGACTGGCTGGAGCCGGGCGGTCGCCTGTTCGCCGTGCAGGGCGTCGCGCCGGTGATGGAAGCCATCCTGGTGCGGCGCGACGTCAACGGAACGCACACCGAAACGCTGTTTGAAACCGACCTGCCCTATCTCGCCGGCGCCGAACCCGTGCCCGCGTTCACCCTGTAAATTCCAAGGAATCGCACCATGTTGCGTCGATCACTCGCCATCGCCCTCGCTCTTGCCCTCGCCCCGCTGGCGGCACAGGCGGACGACCTGCTGCAGAGCTATCAGAACGCGCGCAACAACGACCCGCAATTCGCGCAGGCGGAGTCGTCCCGGCTGGTCGCCGCCGAACGCCCCGTGCAGGCACGCGCGATCATGCTGCCCAGCCTTGGCGGCTCGGTCGGCACCACCCGCGTCAGCACCGGCGCCGGCAGCTCCCGCACCGGCAGCTGGGGGGTCAGCCTGAACCAGACCCTGTTCGACTACGGCAACATCACCGCCCTGCGCGGCGCCAAGGCGCAGGACCGCGCCGGCGGCTACACTCTGGCCGCGGCGGGCCAGAACCTGATCACCCGCACATCGGGCGCCTACTTCAACGTGCTGGTGCAGATGGAAACCCTCAGCGCCGCCGAGGCCGCGGAAGCCGCGGCCAAGAAGCAGTTCGACTATGCCAGCAAGCGGCTCGAGGTCGGGCTGGCGCCGATCACCGACGTGCACGAGGCGCGCGCCCAGTACGACGGCGCCCGCGCCAACACCCTGCTTGCGCGCAACGCCGTGCAGGACGCCTATCAAGCGCTGCTGGAAATCACCAATGTGCCGGTCGCCACGCTCAAGGGCCTGCCGGACGACTTCAAGCCCACGCTGCCCTCCGAACGCAGCGCCACCGACTGGATCAACGAGGCGCTGGCCTCCAACCCCACCTTGCAGGCACAGCAGGCCAATCTGGAAGCCGCCGAGGCCGCGGTCGCCACCGCGCGTTCCGGGCACTACCCCACGCTCGGCCTGCACGCCAGCTACGGCAAGGCGATCACCGGCCTGTACGACCCGCCTTTCCTCGGCTCCAACCACGCCACCACCAGCGTCGGCCTGACCCTGGACATCCCGATCTTCTCCGGCTTTGCGGTGCAGTCCGGCGTGCGCACCGCGCTGGCGCAGCGCGACAGCGCCGCTGACCAGGTCGAGCAAACCCGGCGTTCGATCGAACGGAGCACCCGCAGCGCCTACCAGGCCGTCGTCACCGGCATCAGCGAAGTCGAGGCGCGCCGGCTGGAAGTGGTGTCGGCGCAGAGCGCCTACGACGCGTCGCTGGTGGGACTGGAAGTCGGCACCCGCACCGTGCTCGACGTCCTCAACAACCAGCGCACGCTGTTCTCCGCGCAGCAGTCCTACGCACAGTCCAAGTACAGCTTCCTGCAAAGCCGCCTGCTGCTGGAGCAGTCGGCCGGTTCGCTGGATGTCTCCGACATCGAGGACATCAACCGCCTGCTGACTTCCGACAAACCGATCGAAGCCGCGCTGACTTCCCCCTAAGCCCCCGCCCCGGCCGCCTGCTGCGGCAGCACCGGCGCGATCAGCGCCAGCGTGCGGTCCAGCGCGCCACGTCCGTCCTCCAGCAGGCGCGCCGCGTTCGCGGCCATCGCCTCGCGTGCGTTCGCATCGTCGAACAGCGCGGCCAGCGCCTGCGCCAGCGAGGCCGCATCGTCCACCATCCGCATCGCCTGCGCCTCGCGCAGGCGGTGTGCGATGTCGACGAAGTTGTGCAGCTGCGGTCCGCTGAGGATCGCGGTGCCGGTCGCAGCCGGCTCCAGCAGGTTGTGCCCGCCGATCGGCTGCAGGCTGCCGCCAACGAAGGCGACGCTGGCGCAGGCGTAGAAGCTGGTCAACTCGCCCAGGGTGTCGATCACGAACACGTCGGTGTCGGGCGGCGGCCAGACGTCCGCGCTGCGGCTGGCCACCCGGAAGCCGGCCTCGCGCGCGCGCTGCGTCACCGCGCGGAAGCGCTCGGGATGGCGCGGCGCCCACAGCAGCAGCGCGTCGGCGTGGCGCTCGCGCAGCAGCCGGTGCGCCTCCAGCACCGGCGCTTCCTCGTCCTCGTGGGTGCTGGCAGCGATCCAGATCGGGCGCGGCTGGGCCAGCGCCGCATCGAACGCCCGGACAAAGCCGCCGGTTTGCGGCGGGGGAATGTCGAACTTGAGGTTGCCGGTGACGCGGATGCGCTCCGGTGCGGCGCCGAGGCGCTCGAACCGGCGCGCATCGTCCTGCGACTGCGCGGCGACCAGCCGCACCGTCGCCAGCGCACGCCGGATCAGCGGCGCCAGCACCCGGTAGCCGCGCAGCGAACGCGCCGACAGCCGGGCATTGAGGATGTGGGTGGGAATGCCGCGGTCGCGGCAAACGAACAGCAGGTTCGGCCACAGTTCGGTTTCGACGATCAGCGCCAGCGTCGGCTTGAACTGATCCAGGAAACGCGCCACCGCGCCCGGCAGGTCGTAGGGAAGATAGACGTGGGTGACGTCGTCGCCCCACAGCCTGCGCACGCGCTCGGAGCCGGTTGGCGTGATGGTCGTCACCACCACCCGCAGGTCCGGGCGCTGCGCGCGCAGCCGATCGACCAGCGGCGCGGCGGCGTTGACTTCGCCGACCGAAACCGCGTGCAGCCACACCGGCGCCGGCGCGCCGGCCGGTGCATAGCTGGCATAGCGCTCGTCCCAGCGCTGGAAATAAGCGCGCTGGCGGAACCCGCGCCAGATCAGGTGATACAGCGTGATCGGCACCAGCAGGTACAAGGTGGCCGAATACAAGGCCCGCAGCACGCGTTCGATGGGATCGGCCCGCATCCGCCAAGGATAGCGGAGCGGCGGCCGTTAGAATCACCGGCATGTCCGCCGCGCCGTCGCGCCCCTCGTTCGCCCCCCGCCACTGGCCGACCTGGCTGGGGGTAGGCCTGTGCGTGGCGCTGGCGCACCTGCCCTGGTCGTTGCAGCGCGCGTTCGGCGCCGTGCTGGGCGGGCTGGCGCTGCGGCTGGCGCGTTCGCGCCGGCGGGCGGCGGAAATCAATCTGTCGCTGTGCCTGCCGGAACTCGATGCCGGCGAACGCGCAACGCTGCTGCGCGCCAATTTCCGCGACGTCGGCATCGGCCTGTTCGAATTCGCCCGCGCCTGGTGGGGGCGGATCGAGCCGCTGCGCAAGGACGCGACCCTCGAAGGGCTGGAGATCCTGCAGCGGCTGCGCGCCGAGAAGCGCGGTATCCTGCTGGTGTCCGGCCACTTCATGACGCTGGAAATCTGCGGCCGGTTGCTGTGCGACCACGTCCCGCTGGCCGGCATGTATCGGCGCTACGAGAATCCGGTGCTGGAGTGGGCGGTGCTGCGCGGCCGCCTGCGCTATGCCTTCGCGATGTTCGGCAACCGCGACACCCGCGCTGCGCTGCGACACCTCAAGAACGGCGGCGTGCTCTGGTACGCGCCCGACCAGGACATGCTCGGCAAGGACACGGTGTTCGCGCCCTTCTTCGGCGTTCCCGCCGCCACCATCACCGCCACCCACCAGTTCGCCCGACTCACCGGCTGCGCGGTGGTGCCGTTCTTCCACCGCCGCGAGGGCGGCCGCTACATCCTGCGCATCGGCGCGCCGCTGGACCCGTTTCCGACCGCGGATGCGGTCGCCGACAGCGCCCGCGTCAACGCGGCGATCGAGGCCATGGTCCGGCAGGCGCCCTCGCAATACCTGTGGCTGCACCGCCGCTTCAAGCGCCTGCCCGATGGCGTTCGGCATTACGACTGAGGCGCGGTCGCCTCGTCGATCCGCCCCCACAGCGCGCCGGCATACAGGCCGGCAAGCAACAGCAGCGCGCTGCCCCACAGGCCCGCATACACCGGCAGGCTGGCATTGAGCGGGAACAGCAGGGCCAGCAGCGCCTGCAGCGCCGGCCAGGCGCGTGCGCGCGCCGCGGTATCGGCATAGCGCCAGGCGCGCCACGCCAGGGCGATGCCGGCCAGCCAGAGCAGCAAGCCGGCCGCGCCGGTTTCCGCGAACACTTCCAGCGGCAGCGGCAGGGCGCGAATCCCGCTGGCATCGTCCGTTCCGGCCACCGACGGGCAGTCGCGCAGCGCCGGTTCCAACCCGCCGGCACCCACGCCATTGAGCGCATGCCCGCGTGCCACGCAAAGGGCGTCGCGCCATTGTCCGGCCGTTGCCTCCAGCGCGGTTTGCGCGTGGGCTGCGCTGATCCGTGGTTGGCCCGCATTCGCCGGGGCCCGCGTGGCCAGCAGCGCGGCCAGTCCGATTCCCAGCGCGGCGGCCGCAAACAGCAGCACTCCCTGTTGCCACTTGGGCCGGCGCCGCAGTTCCAGCAACAGGACGCAGGCGCAAGCGATCCAGGCCATCACCGCCGCCGACAGCGCAACCGCCGCCGTCATGACCAGCGCAACCGTCAGCCAGGCCAGGTGGCCGCGGCGCGCGCCCGCAGCCAGCGCAAACGGCGACAGGCAGGCCAGCGCCAGCCCCTGCCACGCGCCGCAGCCGGCAAAGGCGGAAAGCGGCATCGCGCCCGGCGTCGCCTCCGGTGGGCACTGTGCCAACCCGCCGGCAAATGGCGCCAGGCGGGCATACAGGCCATGCAGCAGGCTGCCGCCCGATGCGGCGGAAATCAGCAGGTCGAGCGCCCACGCCAGCGCGACCAGCGCCAGGCCGGCGAACACCCGGCGGCGTCCGCCCGGATCGGCCACCGCCGCCGCGGCCAACCACAGCAACGGCAACAGGCGCAGGTCCACCAGCACCGCGCGCCAGGCGACCCAACCCCCTTCGGCATCGAGCGCGGCCACCGCCTCGGGCAGCCAGAACGCACAAAACAGCACGCTGGTCAGCGCCCAAGCCGGTCCGCTGAGCAACGCGCCGCTGCCGCTGGATCGGCGCAGCAACAACCAGCCCGCGCCCGCCAGCGCGCCCACGGACAACAGCGCCTGCGCCGCCATCGGCAGCGGCCACAGCGCCACCAGCGCCGCCGCCCACAGCGGCGCCCAACGCAGCGTGGGTGCCTGCGCAGCGTTCAATCCAGCGCCCCCAAGCTGCGATACACCGCCAACGTCGTCTCCTGCATTGCCTGCAGCGAATAAGGCATCGTAGCCGGCGGCGGTGGCGGATTGTGCAGCAGCGCGTGCGCGCGCCGAGCCAATGCCCCGGCATCAAACGGCGCCACCGCCCCTTCCGGCTGCAACTGCGCCAGCAGCTCCCCGACCCCGCCGTGCGCCCAGCCCAGCACCGGTCGCCCGACGCACAGCGACTCGACCATGGTGCGCCCGAACGCCTCCGGCTTGCGCGACAGCTGCAGCACCAGATCCGCGGCGGCATAGGCATCGGGCATTTCCGCTGTGGCCACAGTCAGTGCCAGCTTCGAGCGCACGCCACGCGCCTTCGCATGCGCTTCCAGTTCGGCCAGATAGCGCGCGCGTCCGGTTTGCACCGCACCCGGCAACCACAGCCGCGCATCCACGCCATCCCCCTGCAGGGCGGCCAGCAGGTCGATGGCGTCCGCATGGCCCTTGAGCCGCGTCCCCCGCCCCGGCAGCAGCAGCAGCGGGCCGTCGCCGCCCAGTTCCGGATACCGCCGCGCCCACGCCAGGCGGGCCTGCCGGTCCACGCCATCGACGCGCGGGAAGGCCTTTGGATCCACCCCGCGCGGAATCACGACGAGCTTTCCCGGATCGACCTCCGGGTAGTTCCCCAGCACGTGCGCGCGCACGGTTTCGGACACGCAGATCACCCGCTGCCCGCGGGTCAGGATCGCGCTGTAGCGCGAAGGCGAGTTCAGGCCGTGCACGGTGGTGACGAACCTTGGGCGCGCCCCTGACGGCATCCCGCGCAGCGCCAGCCAGCCGATCCAGGCCGGCAGCCGCGAGCGCGCGTGGACGATGTCGGCCTGCGCGAACAAGCGGCGCAGCGTGCGCGCATGGCGCAGGGTCAGCGGCGACTTCCGGCCGATGTCCAGCCGCACGTGCTCGGCGCCGGTCGCCAGCAGCTGCGGCAGCAGGCGCCCGCCGGCGCTGACCACGACCGCGCGCTGCCCGGCTGCCGTCAGCGCGGCGGCGATTTCCAGGGTCGAGCGCTCCACGCCTCCCGAATCGAGCGCGGGCAGCAGTTGCACCACGCAAGGCGGGCGTCCGGATCGGATCATGCCGGCGCCGTCCCTCGCGCGCGCAAGGGTCGCGGTCCCGTCAGTCCACCAGCACGTACAGGGCGCTGCAGTACGGGCAGCGCGCGCTGCCGCCGTTGGTCTCGAGCGGCAGATAGACGCGCGGATGCGAATTCCACAGCGACATCGACGGCGTCGGGCAGCTCAGCGGCAGGTCGGCGCGATGCACCTCGTAACGCTTCTCGGCATTCGGCGGCAGCGGGGCGGTGGAAGTCTGATCGGCCATGGAAACGGCAGTCCTGCGGAACCGTGCAAGTTTACTTCATGGCCATCGCAGTCGCTAACGCCCGCTTGGGCAATCGCGGGAGCGCTCTGCCTCAAGGCAGCTCGAACAGCAGCACGTCGGTGGTCGCCGCGCGGCCGGCAAGGGCCAGCACTCCGGATTCCCCGACGAAGCCGAGGGCATCGCCCGCGCCCAGCATCCGCCCGTCGAGGCTCGCCTCACCGCGGGCAACGTGCAGCCAGTAGCGACGGTCCGCGACAAGCTCCCGCTGCACCGCATCGCCTGCCTCCAGCCGCGTTGCCCACAGCCGCGCCTGCTGGCGGATCGCCAGCGAGCCGTCGGCGCCGTCGGGACTGGCCAGCAGCGCCCAGCGCGCGCGCCGCGCGTCGAACGCGAAGTGCTTCTGGGCGTAGGCCGGTGGCGCGTTCAGCCGATCGGTCTGGATCCAGATCTGCAGGAAATGCACCGGCTCGGTCTGCGAATCGTTGAACTCGCTGTGCTCGATGCCGTGGCCGGCGCTCATCCACTGCACGTCGCCGGGACGGATCACGCCCTTGTGGCCGGCGCTGTCCGCGTGCGCCAGCGCGCCGTCCAGCACGACGCTGAGGATTTCCATGTTGGCATGGCGATGCGGCGCGAAGCCGCCGCCCGGCGCCACGGTGTCGTCGTTGATGACGCGCAGCAGGCCGAAGCCCATCCAGTCCGGGTCGTGGTAGTGCCCGAACGAGAAGGTGTGGCGACTGTGCAGCCAGCCCAGCTTGACGACGCCGCGCGCGGCGGCCGGACGTTCAATGATCATGTCGGGCTCACGGGTGTGCCGCGGCGCCGGCGTCCTGCGCCGACTCCGGCGCGCCGGGAATCGAGCCTTCCGCCGTGATGCGAAGTTCCACTGCATCGCTGACGCTGGGCGTGAACGCATCGACGCCGAAGTCGCTGCGCTTGATCTGCCCTGTCGCGGAGAATCCGATCGACTCCAGGCCGGACATGGCGTGCTTGCCGGCGCCGTTGAGGGTGACGGTCAGGGTGACGGGATGGGTCTTGTCCTTGATCGTCAGATCGCCGACCACGGTGTACCGGTTCGGCCCTGCCGCCTGCACGCGGGTGCTCTTGAAGGTGGCGTTCGGATACTTGGCGATGTCGAAGAAATCGGCCTGCTTCAGGTGTTCGTCAAGGGCCGGAACAAACGTGTCGATCGAAGCGATCGGCAGCGTCACCTCGACGGTGGACCGACTCGGGTCGTCGGCGTTCCAGACCAGGGTGCCGGCGCCGATGCGGAAATGCGCGCTCGGCTGCGAGAAGCCGAAATGGCTCCACTGCGCCAGCACGCCGGTGTGATCGGGATCGAGCCGGTAGCTGCCGGCGGCCGGCTTGATCTCGGCCACGGCGGGTGTCGCTGGCGCAGCGGCCTCGGCCGCAACCGGCGCGGCAGCGGGCGCTTCGGCCGCGGGCGCGGCCGGCTGGCTGCAGGCGGCCAGGACAAGGGCGAGGGCCGCGCTCAGCGGCAGCGTGCGGATCATGTTCATGGGTGGCTCCTGCGGGTCGTCCGCGGCGTGCGACAAAGTGGGCGGAATGTAGACGCGAATGCGTTTCGGTGTTGTGGAGCGGGCGCGGGCCCGCCTATGTTCATTCGATGCGGCAGGCCTCGTCGAAACCGAGCCGCGGCGAACGCGGGTAGATGCTGGCCGGATCGCCAACGCCCAGGTTGACCAGGATGTTGGAACGGATCGAGGTGCCGGCGAAGAACGCGGCATCGACCTTGGCGTTGTCGAACCCCGACATCGGCCCGCAGTCCAGCCCCAGCGAACGCGCGGCGAGGATCAGGTAGGCGGTCTGCAGGGCGCTGCTGCGCATCGCCACCCAGGCCAGGTTGTCCGGCTCGCGGTGCTCGAACCACGCCTTGGCATCGGTGTGCGGGAACAGCACCGGCAGCTTGTCGTAGAACTTCAGGTCGTAGCCGACGATGGCCACGCACGGCGCGGCCATGGTCTTCTTGTAGTTGCCTTCCGACAGCGCCGGACCGAGCTTGGCCTTGGCCTCGGGCGACTTCACGAACACGAAGCGCGCAGGCGTGGTGTTGGCTTCGGTCGGCCCGAACTTGAGCAAATCGTAGAGCGTGCGCAGGGTGTCGTCGGACACCTCGCCGCTGAACGCGTTGTAGGTACGGGCAGTGCGGAAGAGTTGGTCGAGGGCGGGTTCGGCAAGGGGCTCGTGCATGGCATCATCGCTGGGTTGGACGGGAATTGAGCGTAGTGTATCGTTCTGTTTACGTCTGCAATCAAGTAATTCCGGAACGGATATGCCCGTTTTTGCAACAATTGATCGACAGCGCCTGACCGCCTGCCACGACGGTCGCGCCGGCAATGCGCGCCAATCCATGGCGCTGGCGCACGCGCTGTCGAGCCGGGTCGCCGAATGCGTGCTGCAGCCCGACCTGCTGGCGCGGGTGTTCGCGCCGCGTCGCTGGCCGCACCTGCGACACCCCTTCGGCACCGCATTCGACGTACATCTGACGCAGCCGCCGCAGGTCGCGATCGGCTGCGGCCGCCAGGCCGCGCTGGCCACCCGCCTGTTGCGCGAACGCGGTGCGCAGGCCGTGCAGATTCTCGATCCGCGACTCGATCCACGGCTGTGGAACCTCGTGATCGTACCGGAACACGACGCCCTGCGCGGGGAAAATGTCCTGACCCTGCGCGGAAGCCTGCACCCGATCGACGACGATTACCTGATGCGCGCGCTGTCGGCCTTCCCATCGCTGGCGCTGCTGCCGGAACCGCACAATGTGGTATTGGTCGGCGGCCCGACCCGACACGCACCGTTCGAGCTTCCGGCATTCATCGGCTTGCTCCGGCAGGTGGCCGAATGCACCCGCGCCGAAGCCGGCAGCCTGAGCATGATTGCCTCCCGCCGCACGCCGCCGACATGGCGGCAGGCGTTGTACGAGACCGCAACCGACCTGCCCGGCGTGCGCTGGCGCGACACCGGCGACGGCGCCAATCCCTACGCCGGACTGCTGGCCTACGCCGACCGCCTCATCTGCACGCCCGATTCCGTCAACATGCTCAGCGAAGCGGCCGCAACCTGGGCGCCGCTCTACCTGTGGTCGCCCGGGACGGTCGTCGGTCGCCCCCGCCACCTCATCGACACGCTGCTGGCCAGCGGTCGCGCCCGCGCACTTGACGACGCGCCGGAACGGTTCGACGTCGAACCGCTGCGCGAAACCGCCCGAATCGCGGACGCGGTGCGGGCGAGGCTGCTCGCATGACACGGGCTTGCGATGGACTTCAGGCTTGATGCGCGATCAAAGACACGCCCTAAGTTCACGAATGACGCTACCCAGATCAAGGCCACGCTGCGCCGCGATGTCGGCCTCCGGCGGCATGTCCGCTCCATAACGCAGGCTTGCCGACATGATCCATCCCTTCACGTCAACAAGCGTCTTGTCCATCCGCTCAAGTCTGGATCGAACCTCCGGCGGCGGGTTTGCCCCTGCTTCCTTTTCTTTTTGCAAATAGACCGCTTCCATGCGGTCATAGCGCTCCATGGCTACCGCCAGGACAGCACGACAACGCGCTATTCCGGCTGCATCCGTCTTGACCTCGGCGCGGGCGGGGATGGAACAGAGCAACAAGACAAGGGCCGTTGTCGTTATCGTGTACTTCGTCATGATGGTCTCTGAATGCTGTGTGGGGACATGGAAACTCACGCCGACGGTTGCCATGCTGATCCCGCCGCAAGGGGCGCGCAATCCCCCATCTGCGAGGGGGACGAGGACCTCTGCATCGCAATAACGGTACCGGAGACAATTATTGCTTCTACGACAGCGACGGTTTGCGGGCCGGATCAATCATTGCCTCTGGCACCGTTTTTATCCCAGATCCGCAACGGATTGACCTTGCCGTCATAGGTCGGATCAACGTCATAAGTCACCAGCCCGTATTCGCCCCCGATCAGCCGGTATTCGCCCGTGCTTGAGACATCGCCGATGCCACGCCCCCAGGCGATGCTGCGGATCGTTCCGGTTGCCGCATCGACCTCGGTATTGCTCAGCCGGAACACCGTGCCGAACCCCTGGATGACGATCTCCCGGACCGGCGTCGTGTCGCTGGCCGGCGTGTTCGCACTGCCTTCGTAGATCACCCGATAGACCGGCACCGCAAATTGCAGCGGCACGATGCCGTCTTCGGTCACGGAAAAAAACACGTGCCCGACGTTGTAAGCCCCGATCCGGCAGCGATACCGATAGAGGCGCAGCTCGCCGGGCGGATCGCCCTCGGCCTTCCACGCGCTGCGATAGGTGAAGGAATAGACATCCGGCGGATAGGCCGGCCCGCCGTCTTCGAGGAACAGGTCGCACTGGGTGCTGTAGGTCGCGAAGAATGCGGCATTGACGTCATCGATCTCCGCCGCAGCCGCCGTCCGGGCGGACAGCGCGGCGGCGAGGGCGATGGAAACGGCGATGGCGAAACGCATGCGGTTGGCCCTCTCTGGATAATGGCGCCGGGGACAATCGAAACTGCCCCTGACGCCATTATTGACATTCAACCATCGGCCTGCGTTTCACGCACGATGCAAAACTGCACGAAGCGACCCGGATTCCCGGCCCTTTCCGCGAAATCAAGGAGGAGACGGCGGTGAAGTCGCCGTCGGGGGACATTCGCGGAAAGGGCCGGGAGTCCGGGCAGCACGCGAAACAACAGGAATATTTGCCACTGGGCACGCCCATTAGAACATCAGCCCCTGCGCGCGCTCTGCCGTGCGAATCGCAGCACGGGCGCCCTCGATGCGCGCATCGCGGGCGGCGCGGCGCGGGCGGCGATCGAGGGTGCAGCGCAGGCCGGCATCCAGCAGGTCGGCATGCGCCTGCGCCAGCGCGGCGTAGGTGGCGACATCCAGGCAACCCGCTTTCCGCGCGGCTGCCAGCAGCGATGGCGTGGCGCGCGGCCGCAACAGATCGGGATGCGTGGCGGCATCGCGCAGCACGAGACTTTGCAGCAGGAACTCCAGATCGACCAGCCCGCCCTCGCCCTGCTTGAGGTCGAACAGGGCGTCATCGCTGCGATCCAGTTCGGCGCGCATCCTGGCGCGCATCCCTGCAACATCGGCCCGCAATTTTTCGGCATCGCGTGGCAGCGCCAGGACCTCGGCACGCACCGCCTCGAATGCGGCCAGCAATCCGGCATCGCCGGCGATCCCGCGCGCCCGCACCAGCGCTTGGTGCTCCCAGGTCCAGGCACGCTGGTGCTGGTAATCGGTGAAGCTGGCCAGGGTCGACACCAGCAGGCCTTTGGCGCCGTCCGGGCGCAGCCGCACGTCGACATCGAACAGCCGGCCGGCGCTGGTGGGCACGCCGAGCAGGGACACGATCTTCTGGCCCAGCCGCGCGTACCAGCGCGGCGCGTCCAGCGGCCGCGCTCCGTCCGAAACCGCGTCCAGCGGCGCGTCGAACAGGAACACGAGGTCGAGGTCGGAGCCGAAGCCCAGTTCCTCGCCGCCGAGCGTGCCGTAGCCAAGCACGGCGAAACGCCCCTCGGCGATGCTGCCATGGGCGGCGCGCAGCTCGCCATCGGCCAGCTCCAGCACGCAGGCCACCACCGCCTCGGCCAGCCACGCCAGCCGGCGCGCGCAATCCTCCGCGGTCATGCGCGCATCCAGCAGCGCCAGCGCGAAGCGGAAACTCAGCGCCTGACGCACTTCGTTGAGGGCGTCCAGCGCCGCCTCGACGTCGTTGTCCCGCAACGCCCCGCGGCACTGCGAAAGGATCTCCGCACGCTCCGGCAGTTCGCCGCTCACGCGCACGTCCAGCAGTTCGTCCAGCAGCAGCGGATGCGCCGCCAGCCGTTCGCCCAGCAGCGCGCTGCGCGCCAGCGTGTCGGCCAGTCGCGCCAGCGCCGCCGGCTGTTCGTCCAGCAGCGCCAGATAACTGGCGCGGCGCAGGAGGGTGTGCAGCAGCGGCAGCACCCGCCGCAGCACCGCGCCCGGCTGCGCGGAGGCGGCGGCATGTTGCAGCAGCGCCGGCAGCACGCGGTCGAGGCGCGCACGCGCGGCATCCGACAGTTCGCGTACGCCCGGCGTGCGCGCGAAGTCGCACAGGCTGACGTGCAGCGCAGCGGCGTCATCGAAGCCTGCCCCTGCAAGCGTATCCGCCGCGCCCGCATCCGGCAGCGCGCGCCAATAGGCGGCGAGGCCGCCGGTGTCGGCCTGGCCACGCTGGCGCGGCGCCAGCAGCGCGGAAAACTCCGCGGACACCCGCGTGCGGTGCGTCGCGAGCCGCTGCTCCAGCAGCGTCCAGTCGCACAGGCCAAGACCCGCCGCAATGCGCGCCCGCGCCAGCGGATCCTCCGGCAGTGCATGGGTCTGGGCATCGCCCAGCATCTGCAGGCGGTTTTCCAGCTGCCGCAGGAAACGGTAGGCCTCGCCCAGCGCCGCCCCGGCGTCCGCCTCGATATGGCGTGCATCCACCAACGCCCGCAGCGCGACCAGCAGGTTGCGCCTCCGCAGCGCCGGCTCGCGTCCGCCGCGAATCAGCTGCAGCGCCTGGGCGAGAAACTCGATTTCGCGGATGCCGCCCGGCCCGCGCTTGATGTCGTCGGCCCGGTCCTTGCGTGCGACCTCGGCGGCGATCATCGCCTTCATCGTACGCAGTCCGTCGAGCGCGCCATAGTCGAGATAGCGCCGATAGACGAACGGGCGCAGCGTTTCGAGCAAGCGCATGCCGGCCTCGGCATCACCGGCCACCGGCCGCGCCTTCTGCCAGGCGTAGCGCTCCCAGTCGCGGCCCTCGCGCTGGAAGTACTGCTCCATCGCGGCAAACGACAGCGCCACCCGCCCGGCGCTGCCGAACGGCCGCAGCCGCAGGTCGACGCGATGGCAGAAACCATCGACGGTCACCTCGTCCAGCAGCCTGGCCAACTGCTGCCCCAGCCTCGCGAAATACTCCTGCGCGGCGAGCGTGCGTGCGCCATCGGACTCGCCTTCGTTTTCGTAGGCGTACACGAGGTCGATGTCGGAGCTGAAGTTCAGCTCGCGCCCGCCGAGCTTGCCGAGCCCGAACACCACCAGCCGCTGCGCCTGGCCCGCGCCGTCGCGCACCTGCCCGTAGCGCTGCGCGAATTCGGTTTCCAGCGCCGCCAGCGCCAACTGCAGGCAGGCCTCGGCCAGCGCCGTGCTTCCGGCAAGGATTTCCCCGACCGGCGCGCCGTCGACCACATCGCGCCACACCAGCCGGGTGGATTCGGCATGGCGATGGCGACGCAGGCGCCGCGCCCACGCATCGCGATCGTCGGCCTCCAGCGTCGGCACCGGCAACACCGTCGTCGCATCGGCCAGCAGGCGCGGCAGCAGCTCGGGTTGCGAAACCAGCGTGTCGATCGCGAAGTCGCTGGCCAGCGCCAACCGCGTCAGTGCCGGCTCCGCGTCGGTCGGAACCGCGCAGCCGGCCGCCCGCAGGCGCTGCAGTGCGCGCTGCGCGTGGGCGTCGAGAGCGTCCGGGCCTGTCGGTTCCATCCCTTGATTGTGGCATCCCGGGCAGGCCGCTATCGTTGCGGCATGAGCGAGCTGCAAGACCTCGTCGCGCTGATCCGCGCGAACACTCCGCTGCTGGTCATCGAGACCCCCGACGAGGCGCGGGTGATGGACCTGTTCCGGCAGTCGCTGATGCACGCCTGGCGCGCGCTGTGGCGCTGGAGCGTGACCGAGGGCCTGCGCCGGATCGACATAGACAGCGAGGAAGCCAGCGGGATCGCGCCCGACCTGAGCGCCACCCTGCAGGAGATCCGCGCCGCCGGCCAGCGCGGCATCTATGTCCTGCTCGACGCCACCCCCTACCTCGGCTACGCCAGCTATCAGCGCGCCTTGCGCGACCTGATCGAACGCCGCGACTGCCAGCCGCACGTGATCGTGCTGGCCGGCGCCAGGGTCGAGCTGCCGGCGGCGCTCGAACCCTTCGCGGTGCGCTTTTCGCTGCAGCTTCCGGACGCCAGCGACCTGCTGAAGATGGTCCGGGAGGAAGCCGTCGACTACGCACGCCAGAACGGCGGACGGCGGGTCGAAGTCGATCCGGACGCCGCCCGGCAGATCGTGCGCAACCTGCATGGCCTGAGCATGACCGACGCGCGCCGGATCGCCCGCCACCTGATCTGGCGCGACGGCGCGCTCGGCCCGCACGACCTGCCCGAACTCGACCGGCTGAAGTTCGAACTGCTCAACAAGAGCGGCCACCTGCATTACGAATACGACACCGCCCGCTTTGCCGACGTCGGCGGCGCGCAGCGGCTCAAGCGCTGGGTCGAGCAGCGTCGTCCGGTGTTCGTCCAGGATCCGCCCCCGCCCGGGCTGGAGCCGCCCAAGGGCCTCCTGCTGCTGGGCGTGCAGGGCTGCGGAAAATCGCTGGTGGCCAAGGCCATCTCGGGCGGCTTCGGGGTGCCGCTGGTGCGGCTGGACTTCGGCACCCTGTACGACAAGTACCAGGGCGAAACCGAGAAGAACCTGCGCGAGGCGCTGGCCTCGGTCGAACAGCTCGCGCCCTGCGTGCTGTGGATCGATGAAATCGAGAAATGCCTGGCCACCGACTCCGGCGAAACCGACGGCGGCCTGTCGCGACGCGTGCTGGGCTACCTGCTGACCTGGATGGCCGAGCGCACCTCGCGCGTTTTCCTGGTCGCCACCGCCAACCAGGTCCAGCAGCTTCCGGCCGAACTGCTGCGCAAGGGCCGCTTCGACGAAATCTTCTTCGTCGACCTTCCAGACGCCGCCACCCGCGAACAGATCTTCGCCCTGCACCTGGATCGCCGCAAGCTGCCGCGCGAGGGCATCGACCTGGCGGCGCTGGCCGCCGCCGCCGAGGGCTTCTCCGGCGCCGAAATCGAGCAGGCGATCGTCAGCGCGCTCTACACCGTCCACGCCGACGAAACCGGGCTGGACACGGCCGCGCTGCTGCAGGCCATTCGCGACACCCGCCCGCTGTCGGTGCTGATGGCCGAGCAGGTCGAAGCGCTGCGCGCCTGGGCCCTGCCGCGCACCGTGCCGGCGAACTAAGGCACCAGGCCGGCCTTCCGGCGTTTCCCCCGCCCGCCTTTACCGGCCCCGCAAATGCGCCGACAGTGGCGGGCGTTCGCGCGATCCCCGGAGGTTCCGATGCAAGCCCTGTTCGAATTGTCCGCGCCGTGGTGGGTTTTCGTGCTGCGCGCGAGCGTCATCTACCTGATGGTCATGCTGCTGGTGCGCGCTTCGGGAAAACGCGCGATCGGCCAGTTGACGCCGCTGGATCTGGTGCTGCTGATCCTGATCGGCAACGCGGTGCAAAACGGCATCAACGGCGGCGACAACTCGCTGACCGGCGCGGCGATCATGGCCACCACCCTGATCGTGCTGAACTACGGCGTCGCCTTCGCGACCTCGCGCAGCCGCCGCGTGGAACGGCTGGTGGAAGGCGAGCCGGTGGTGCTGGCCCGCAACGGCAAGGTGTTCGACAACGTCCTGCGCCGGGAACTGGTCAGCGAACGCGACTTCCAGGAGGCGCTGCGGATGGGCAACGTCACCCGGACGGATCAAGTCGGTCTGGCCCTGCTGGAAACCAACGGGCACATCACCGTGATTCCAAGACGCCACGACGACGATACCGGAGGTTCAGCCGGCTGAATTACCATTGCCGGCAGGGGAAAGGCCGGACGGAAGTCCGGCGCAGTCCATCCAACGAGGATCGAGGCATGAAGAATCTGGCGAAGACGGCGGTAATCGCGCTGATGTGCATGGGCTTTCTGGCCGCCTGCAACACCATTGCCGGCGCCGGCAAGGACATCAAGCGGGCCGGCGAGAAGATCGAAGGCGCGGCGAAGTAATCCGTCGCGCCTCGATCCACGCCGCCACGGCCTGTTTCACCATCCCGCCGGCGGGTCGGGCACGAAGTCGTTCGGGAACGCGTCCGGGCGGCGGTCGCCGCGACGCCAGTCGCGGCGCGGGATCACGCCCAGCGCCACCAGCGCGCGGGTGCTGTCGTAACGCAACTGGCTGACCTGCGCCGGCTGCGCGCTGGCGCGGGTGAACTCGGTCTGGCCGATCGGCGACCATTCGCGCTGGCCGTGGCCGGTGCCCAGCTGCTGCGGCGCGGCCTCGGCCTCCATGGCGCGGCGGTCGCCGGTGCCCGCACTTGCGGAAGGCGGCGGCGCCGGACGGGCGCGCGCGGCATCGGCGCCGGCGATCGGCGCCTGGCGCAGCGGCGGTCGGTAGCTGCGCTCGCGGAACACCGCGATGCCCACCACGCCGACGTTGTCCGGACGGCCGGTGCGGGCGGCGTAGCTGTCCTGCAGGTCGGTGAACACGAACTGGGCGATGTCGTCCAGCGACTTGCGCCAGCCGGCGATTTCCGCCGTTTCCCACGGGTCGAGCACATAGCCGGCCTGCGACGGCGCGGCGGTCTGGCCGGTGACGGCATTGACGCCATCGACCGACAATACAACCAGCACGCGCCCGCCGGTGGTATTGGTCAGGCGCACCGCGTAGCGATGGCCCGGCGTGCCGGGCACCCAGTCCTGGCCGCGGTGGCGGTATTCGGGCAGGACCTGCCCGCTGTCGCGATCGACCAGATCGATCTGCACCGGCTGGGCGCTGCGCGGCGGGATCGGCGCGCAGTCGGGGCGCCGGATATAGGTGTGACCCTCGCTACGGCACAGGACGTCGGCCTGGGCGGGCATGGAAGTCGCGGTCGCGGTGGCAAGCGCGAGAGCAAGTGCGGTCAGGGCGGTGCGGATCATGGCGGTCTCCGGAGCGCGGGGATCGCGCTTCATACACGTCAACGCACCACGGTCCGGAACGGGGTTGCCTCGCAGATGCCGCCGGGGCAGCGCCTGTTCAGGCGGCGTTGATCCTGCCGGCGTTGCCTTGAGGCACGTCCATGTGCCGCAGGCAACGCTGACTTTTTCAGCGTTGCCTTAAGATGGCGTTCGTCCGCGATTCGGAATCACGTCTTGGCCACGCACCCCCCCCGCGTCCTTACCGGCATCACCACTTCGGGCACGCCGCACCTGGGCAACTACGTCGGCGCCATCCGTCCCGCGCTGGCCAGTGCGCACGCGCGCGACGAGGAAAACTTCTACTTCCTGGCCGACCTGCACGCGCTGGTGAAGTGCGGCGATCCGGCGCGAGTGCAGCGCAGCACGCTGGAGATCGCCGCGACCTGGCTGGCCTGCGGTCTGGATGCGGACAGCATCTGGTTCTACCGGCAAAGCGACATCCCCGAGATCCCCGAGCTGACCTGGTTCCTGACCTGCGTGGCGGGCAAGGGCCTGCTCAACCGCGCCCACGCCTACAAGGCGGCGGTGGACCGCAACCGCGCCGAGGGCGAGGACGACGATGCGGGCATCAACGCCGGGCTGTTCATGTACCCGGTGCTGATGGCGGCCGACATCCTGATCTTCAACGCCGACAAGGTGCCGGTGGGGCGCGACCAGGTGCAGCACATCGAGATGGCGCGCGACTTCGCGCAGCGCTTCAACCATCTCTACGGCGAGCACTTCGTGCTGCCCGAGGCGGTGATCGACGAAAACGTGGCCACTCTGCCGGGGCTCGACGGCCGCAAGATGAGCAAGAGCTACGACAACACCATCCCGCTGTTCGCACCGCGGGCGGAGTTGAAGAAGCTGATCGCGAGCATCGTCACCGACTCGCGGGCGCCGGGCCAGCCCAAGGACACCGAAGGCTCGGCACTGTTCCAGATCTACCAGGCCTTCGCCACGCCCGAGGAAACCCGCGCCTTCGCGCAGGCCTTTGCCGACGGCATCGGCTGGGGCGAGGCCAAGCAGGTCCTGTTCGAGCGCATCGATCGCGAAGTGGCACCGCTGCGCGAGAAGTACGAGGCGCTGATGGCCAGACCCGCCGAGATCGAGGCGCTCCTGCGCCGGGGTGCCGCACGCCTGCGCGAAACCCACGCCACACCGACGCTGGCGCGCCTGCGCGAGGCGGTGGGGCTGCGCGACCTGTCCACCGGCGCGTCCACCGCGCGCGCGCCGAGCGCGAGGAAGGAGACCGCCGCGCTGCCTGCCATCAAGCAGTACCGCGAGGCCGACGGCAAGTTCTATTTCAAGCTGGTGCTGGGCGAACGCGTGCTGCTGCAGAGCGTGGGCTTCGACTCTCCGCGTGACGCCGGCGTGCGGGTGGCGGCGATCCGGCATGGCGAGATCGGCGATGCCGAAAGCGATTTCCGCCTCGGCGACGGCGTGACATCCGACGAGGTCAACGCCGCGCTGGCCGCGTTCGTGGCGGCACAGCTGGATGCCGGCGACGGCAAGTAGGCGCGTCGGACGGACTGCCGGGCTTTTCCGGCATTGCCCGCGAGCACGTCCGGACCTGTGCCGGACGTGCGACTGCCGATCAAGGCCAGGATGGACTTGATCGGCATTGTCATAGACTGTCGCCATGCCTGACTCTCCGGCACCGATCGACTACGCCGCACTCGCCGCCGACATCAAGCGCTGGGCGCGCGACTTCGGGTTTGCCGACATCGGCATCGCCGACATCGACCTGCGCGAGGCCGCCGAAGGACTGCAGGAATACCTCGACGCCGGCCACCACGGCAACATGCGCTGGCTGGCCGAGCGCGCCCACATGCGCACCCATCCGGAAGATCTGCATCCGGGCACCCTGCGCGTCATCAGCGTGCGCATGGACTATGCCCAGCAGGACATCAGGCAAAGCTGGGACGTGCTGAACGACGACGCCCTGGCCTACATCTCGCGCTACGCGCTGGGCCGCGACTATCACAAGCTGATCCGCCGCCGGCTGCAGAAATTCGCCGACCGCATCCAGTCCGAAGTCGGCGCGTTCGGCTACCGCGTGTTCTGCGATTCCGCTCCGATCATGGAAAAACCGCTGGCGCAGAAGGCCGGCCTCGGCTGGCGCGGAAAGCACACGCTCACCCTCTCGCGCACCGGCGGCTCGTATTTCTTCCTCGGCGAAATTCTCACCGACCTGCCGCTGCCGGTCGATGCGCCGGTCGAGGACTACTGCGGCAGCTGCACCCGCTGCATCGACGTCTGCCCGACCGGCGCGATCATCGCGCCCTACAAGCTCGACGCCCGCCGCTGCATCACCTACCTCACCATCGAGCACAAGGGTTCGATCGACGAGGAACTGCGCCCGCTGATGGGCAACCGCATCTTCGGCTGCGACGACTGCCAGCTGGTCTGCCCATGGAACAAGTTCGCCAAGGTGACGGTCGAGGCCGACTTCGCCCCGCGCCACCGGCTCGACCACGCCAGGCTGGTCGAACTGTTCGCATGGGACGAGGCGACCTATCTCGAAATGACCGAAGGCATGGCGATCCGCCGCGCCGGTTACGAGAGCTGGCTGCGCAACATCGCGATCGCGCTGGGCAACGCCAGGCACACGCCCGAGGTCGTGGCCGCGCTGCAGTCCCGCGCCGACGATCCCTCGCCGGTGGTGCGCGAACACGTGCAGTGGGCGTTGGCGCAACACTCGAAAAAGCGTGCGGACGGCGACGCGGCGGACGCAGGGCTGGGGGCTGGGCCTTCGCTCAAGCCGCACCGGCAGCTTTCGGGGGAATGATCAAAAGGGCGGCAAATTGATACACGACATGCAATTTCCGACCTGAGAATTGCATTTACATTCAATAAATGCAATTCTAGCGACCGAAATTGCAGATTGCCGAACATGAAACGCGGGCTCACCGGTCACTACGTTCCCATTTCCACGCTGGGTGAAGCCTGTCGGGCCTTCGTGCCCCGCCCTCTGCCACCCGAGCCGCCCCTGCAACTGGACGAGCGCCTGCAATCGCTGGCGCAGGACGCCGCCCTGGCCTTGGGGCGTCTGGATGCGCTGGCCACCCTGCTGCCCGATCCCCAGGTGTTTCTTTACTCCTATGTCCGCAAGGAAGCCGTGCTGTCCTCGCAGATCGAGGGCACGCAGTCTTCGTTGTCCGACCTGCTGTTGTTCGAGTCCGAAGGCAGCCCCGGTGTGCCGCTGGACGACGTGCGCGAGGTTTCCAACTACGTCGCCGCGCTGGAATTGGGCATCGCCCGCATGCGCGAAGGTTTCCCGATCTCGCTGAGGCTGATCCGGGAAATCCACGCCGTGCTTCTGCGCGACGGACGCGGCGCCGCCAAGGCACCTGGCGAGTTTCGCCGCAGCCAGAACTGGATCGGCGGCACCCGCCCCGGCAACGCCCGCCATGTACCGCCACCGCCCGATCTCCTGCTGGACTGCATGGGCGCGCTGGAGCGCTTCCTGCACGGCCAGCCGGTGGCCACGCCGGTGCTGATCCGCGCCGCGCTGGCGCATGTGCAGTTCGAAACCATCCATCCGTTCCTGGACGGCAACGGTCGCCTCGGCCGCCTGCTCATCGTCTTCCTGCTGCATGCCGAAGGCGTGTTGCAGCAGCCCTTGCTGTACCTCTCGCTGTACTTCAAGCAGCACCGCAGCCGCTATTACGAGCTCCTGCAATCGGTGCGCAACCAAGGCGACTGGGAGGAATGGATCGCGTTCTTCCTTGAAGGCGTGATTGAGGTGGCCACGGGCGCCGTGGAGACCGCGCAGCGTTTGCTGGCCATGTTTGCCCAGCACCAGCAGCAGGCGCGCGGTTTGGGGCGCACCGCCACTTCCGCCTTGCGCGTGCTCGATCACCTGCAACGCCACCCGATCACCACCGCACCGGCCGTGGTTGCCGCCACCGGCATGAGTTTCCACACCGCGCAGAAGATGTTCGGCGCGCTTGGTGAGCTTGGTATCGTTGCCCCCGGCGACGAGCGTAAATACGGCAAGTTCTACACCTACGCGGGCTATCTGGCCCTGCTCAACCGCGACGCATAGCGTGCAATCCGCAGGACCTGCCCCATGAAAATCGCGACCTGGAACGTCAACTCCCTCAACGCGCGGCTGCCGCATCTGCTGCAATGGCTGCGGGAGTTCACTCCGGACGTGGTGGGCTTGCAGGAAACCAAGCTGGAGGATCACCGCTTCCCCGACGATGCGCTGGCGGAGCTGGGGTATCGCAGCGTGTTCCACGGGCAGAAGACCTACAACGGGGTGGCGATCCTGGCACGCGGGCAGGCGCCCGTGGACACTCAGGCGGGGATTCCGGGATTCGAGGATCCGCAGGCGCGGGCGATCGCGGCGACGGTGGGCGCTTCCGGATCGCCGGATCCGGAACAGGCGATCCGCATCGTCAATCTGTACGTGGTCAACGGCCAGGACGTCGGCACCGACAAGTACGACTACAAGCTGCGCTGGCTCGATGCCGTGCACGGCTGGCTGGCCGATGAACTGCAAAGACATCCAAGGCTGGTGGTGCTGGGCGACTTCAACATCGCGCCGGACGACCGCGACGTGCACGACCCGGCCACCTGGAACGACGACCACATCCTCACCTCCACCGCCGAGCGCGCGGCGCTGAAGCGCCTGCTCGCGCTGGGCCTGCACGATGCGTTCCGGCTACGGGTCGATGCGGCCGAACATTACAGCTGGTGGGATTACCGGCAGGCGGCATTCCGCCGCAACCTCGGGCTGCGCATCGACTTGACGCTGGTGTCGACTGTTCTGAAAGACGCGGTGCGGGATGCCGGCATCGACAAGACCCCGCGCACGCGGGAGCGCCCCAGCGACCACACGCCGGCGTGGGTCGATCTCGCCATCGCCTGAGGCAACGACCCTCAGCGCACCCGGCCGCGCCGGAACAGATTGGCGATCCCGAGCAGGACGACCGCGCCGATGAATGCCGACACGTAAGCCATCATGCCGCTGCCGCCGATCACCGGCGCGATCAGCCAGCCGCCGATCCACGAGCCGACGATGCCGACCACGACGTTGAGGACGATGCCCTGCTGTGCGTTCGTCTTCATGACGATGCTGGCCAGCCAGCCGATGATGCCGCCGATGATCAACCAGATGATGACGTGCATGGTTTCAACTCCTGTCGCGATGGATTGGGCCAACACGTATCGCACCGATTGCGAGCCGCCCGACCTGCCTTTCCATCCTATCGAGTGCGGCATGAACCCTGCGTGGCTGCGCCGTTCCGGCAGGATCGGCCCACGCCACGCGCAAACCGCCGCCGCGAAGCGTTCATACTTCGCCCATGTCCGACGACGTCGCCTCCCTGCGCCCCGAGCTTGAATCCGGCCTGGCGCAACTTGCCCTCGCCCCGACGCTGGCCGCGCCGCTGCTCGACTACCTCGCGCTGCTCGCGCGCTGGAACGCGACCTACAACCTGACGGCGATCCGCGCCCCGCGCGAAATGCTGACCAAGCACCTGCTCGACTCGCTGGCGATCGCGCCGTTCCTGCGCGAGATCGCGACGCTTGCCGATCTCGGCACCGGGCCGGGGTTGCCGGGCATTCCGCTGGCGATCGCGCTGCCGTCGCTGCAGGTGACGCTGGTGGAGAGCAACGGCAAGAAGGCGCGCTTCCTGCGCGAGGCGGTGCGCCGGCTCGGCTTGCCCAACGCCGCCGTGTTCGAGGGCCGGATCGAAGCGCTCGCGCCGGCGCAACCGTTCGACGCCATCACCGCGCGCGCGCTGGCAACCCTGCCGCTGATCCTCGAACTGGGAGGCCACCTGCTCAAGCCCGAGGGGCGGTTGCTGGCGATGAAGGGCGCCGACTTCGAAACCGAAATCGCCACCCTGCCCGCGGACTGGCGCGTGCGTGCCATCCATCCGCTGCGGGTGCCGGGGCTGAATGGCCAGCGCCACCTGCTGGACATCGCCCGGGCCGGGCTTGCGGCATAATCAGCGGTTCCCGCGCCGTTCCGGCTGCGGCCATCCCCCAGGAAACGCAGCCGCATGGCCCGCATCATCGCCATCGCCAACCAGAAGGGCGGGGTCGGCAAGACCACCACCACCGTCAACCTCGCCGCGGCGCTGGCGCGCACGCCGCAGCGGGTGCTGCTGGTCGATCTCGATCCGCAGGGCAATGCCACCATGGGCAGCGGGATCGACAAGCGCGAACTCGACGCCTCGGCCACCGACGTCCTGCTGGGCGAAGTGCCGATCGCCAAGGCCATCGTCCACACCGAGGAAGGCTACGACCTGCTGCCGGGCAATATCGACCTGACCGCCGCCGAGATCCAGCTGATGGACCTGGATCATCGCGAACTGCGGCTGAAGCACGCCCTGGAAATCTCCCGCAACAAGTACGACTTCATCCTCATCGACTGCCCGCCGGCGCTGTCGCTGCTGACGCTCAACGCGCTGACCGCCGCCGATTCGGTGCTGGTGCCGATGCAGTGCGAGTATTACGCGCTGGAGGGCCTGAGCGCGCTGCTGCAGACCATCGACGCGCTCAAGGGCCGGCTCAACCCCGGACTGGAGATTGAGGGCGTGCTGCGCACCATGTTCGACATCCGCAACAACCTGGCCAACGCGGTGTCGGCGGAATTGACCCGGCATTTCGGCGAGCTGGTGTTCCGCACCATCATCCCGCGCAACGTGCGGCTGGCCGAAGCGCCCAGCCACGGGCGCAGCATCGTGAACTACGACAAGTCCAGCCGCGGCGGAATCGCGTATCTTGGGCTGGCAGGGGAAGTGTTGCGCCGCCAGCGCGAGCGCACGCAGGCAGCGAAGGAGAAGACGGCATGACGGCCGACACGGCGCAGGGCAAAGGCGCGGCGAAGAAGCGCGGACTCGGGCGCGGGCTGGAAGCGCTGCTGGGCGGCAAGATCGCCGCACCGGCGCTGGAAGCCCAGCCGGGCGATGCTCTGCGCACCCTGCCGGTGGACGCGATGGTGCCCGGCAAATACCAGCCGCGGCGCACGATGAACGACGCCAAGCTGGAAGAACTGACCGCCTCGATCAAGGCGCAGGGCGTGATCCAGCCCATCGTGGTGCGCGAGCGCGTCGGCTCTGACGGCAAGGGCAAGCGCACCTACGAGATCATCGCCGGCGAGCGCCGCTGGCGCGCCTCGCAGCGCGCCGGGCTGCGCGAAGTGCCGGCGGTGGTGCGCGAAGTCGACGACCGGACCGTGGTCGCGATCGCCCTGATCGAAAACATCCAGCGCGAAGACCTCAACCCGCTGGAAGAGGCGCAGGCGCTGCAGCGCCTGATCGACGAATTCGACCTCACCCACGCCGCCGCCGCCGAAACCGTGGGCCGTTCGCGCGCTGCGGTGAGCAACCTGCTGCGCCTGCTGGAACTGCCGGAAGCCGTGCGCACCCTGGTGCGCGAGGGCGCCATCGAAATGGGCCACGCCCGCGCCCTGCTGCCGTTGGCGGAACCCATGGCGGTGGCGCTGGCGAAACAGGCCGCTGCCGAAGGCTGGTCGGTGCGCCAGGTGGAATACCGCGTGCAGGAGCTGGCCGCCGGCAAGTTGCCGACGCCGCCGAAGAAGGCCGCGCCGAAATCGCGCGCGCCGCAGGCCGACATCGCCGCGCTCGAGCGCGAGCTGTCGGAAACGCTGGGCAGCAAGGTCAACGTCCTCAACGGGCGCGGCAACAGGGGCAAGCTGGTGATCCACTACGCCAGCCTCGACGCCCTCGACGGTGTGCTGGAGCGGCTGCGCCGGAATCGCTGAGAGCATGAACGCGGACGTGCAGCTCGCGGTGGTGGTGCCGGTGTGCAACGAGGAAGGCAACGTCGCGCCGCTGGTTGCGGAGATTCTCGCCGCGCTGCGTGGGCGCATTGCCTTCGAGATCGTCTACGTCGATGACGCCTCGCGCGACGCCACGCTCGCGCGGCTGCGCGAGTTGCAGGCCGTCACGCCGGAGCTGCGCGTCGTCCGTCACCTGGCCAACGCCGGCCAGAGCACCGCCGTACGCAACGGCGTCAAGGCCGCGCGCGCGCCGTGGATCGCCACCCTCGACGGCGACGGCCAGAACGATCCGGCCGACATCCCGAAGCTGCTCGAACAACGCGATGCCGCCGCGCCCGACGTGAAGCTGTTCGCCGGCTGGCGGGTGCACCGCCAGGACTCCGGCAGCAAGCGCTGGGCCTCGAAATGGGCCAACGCCATCCGCGCCCGGCTGCTGCGCGACGCCACCCCGGACACCGGCTGCGGCATCAAGCTGTTCGAGCGCGACGCCTTCCTCGACCTGCCGTATTTCGACCACATGCACCGCTATCTCCCGGCGCTGATGCAGCGCGCCGGCTGGCAGACCGTCAGCGTGCCGGTCAACCACCGCCATCGCACGTCCGGGGTTTCGAAATACAACAACCTCGGCCGCGCCCTCGTCGGCATTCGCGATCTGCTCGGAGTGTCGTGGCTGATCGCGCGCAACCGCGTCACCGCGACCGAGGAATTGGTGCCGTGATGCTCGCGCCGCCCGGCATCATGGATGCGCCGATCGCCGTGCTGGCCTGGACCGGCATCCACATGACGCCGTGGAAGCTGATCGGCCTGACCGGAGCGCTGATGTTCGGCAGCCGCTGGCTGGTGCAGTTCCTCGCCAGCCGGCGCCACGGCAAGCCGGTGATCCCGCGCCTGTTCTGGTACATGAGCATCGTCGGCAGCCTGATGACGCTGGCCTACTTCGTGTTCGGCAAGAACGACGCGGTGGGCATCCTGCAGAACCTGTTCCCGGCGTTCACCGCCGCCTACAGCCTGTATCTGGACATCCGCCACCGCGGCTGGAACGGCGAGCGCGCCGGCTATTGACCGGCGCCGCGGTGCTACGCTCCGCCTGCCTCGTACCCGGAGCGTTTTCGTGAAACTCCTGTTTGCCGCGGGCCTGCTCGCGCTTGTGCTGTCGCCCGCCGCCGCTCCCGCCTGGACGCCACCGCCCATGCCCACCCCCGATGCCGCAACAGACAGCGCCGATGCCGCTTTCCGCGCGATCTACGAAGACGAGTGGGCGTGGCGGCGCGCCCAGCCCGTCGACTGGGGCGAAGACAGCGACGACAGCCTCGGAACGATGGATCGGCAGCTGCGCGACGTCGGCCCGCAGGCGCAGGCGGCGCGGCTGGCCTATCTGCAAGGCGTGCTGACCCGGCTCGACGGCATCGATCCGCGCACGCTGTCCCCGGCGCAGCAGGTCAACTACGCGGTCTATCGCCCGCAGATCGAACACAAGGTCGCCGCGCTGCGCTTCCGCGACTACGAAATGCCGTTCAATTCCGACAGCGCGTTCTGGTCCAACCTCGATTACATGGCCGACGTCGCGCTGCCCGACGCCGACGCCTATCGTGCCTATGCCTCCCGCCTGCGCGACGTGCCACGCCATTTCGAGCAGCAGATCGCCAACATGCGCGCCGGCCTGGCGCGCGGCTTCTCGGTGCCGCGCGTGGTGCTGGCCGGACGCGACGGCTCGATCGCGATGACCGCCGAGCTGACCGATCCGGAAGCCTCCGCGCTGTGGGCACCGTACAAGACGATGCCCGCCACCATCCCGGCCGCCGAGCAGGAAGCCCTGCGCGCCGAGGGCCGCGCCGCGATCCGCGATGCGGTGATCCCCGCCTACAAGACCCTGCTGCGCTTCTTCCGCGATGAGTACGTCCCCCATGCGCGCACCACCCTGGCGGCCGAAGCGATGCCCGACGGCGTGGCCTGGTACCGCGAGCAGATCCGCGCCTACACCACCCTCGACCTGACGCCGGACGAGATCCACGCCATCGGCCTGCGCGAAGTGGCCGCCACCCGCGCCGAGATGGACGCCATCATCGAAAGGCTCGACTTCCAGGGCCGTTCACCGCAGACACGCTTCGCCGACTTCCTGCACTTCCTGCGCACCGACCCGCAGTTCTACGCCAAGACGCCGCAGGAACTACTCGACCGCGCGGCGTGGATCAGCAAGCGGGTCGATGGCGAGATCGGCAAGATCATCGGCACCCTGCCGCGCGGGCGCTTCACCATCAAGCCGGTGCCGCCGGCCATCGCCCCGTACTGGACCGCCGGCCGCGGCGGCGCCGACACCTACTGGGTCAACACCTGGGACCTGCCCAGCCGCCCGCTCTACAACCTGCCGGCGCTGACCCTGCACGAGTCCGCCCCCGGTCATTCTCTGCAGCAGTCGCTGGTGCTGGAACAGGGCGCGCTGCCGGGCTTTCGCAAGGAGTACATCAGCGCCTACGGCGAGGGCTGGGGCCTGTACAGCGAATGGCTGGGCAAGGAAATGGAGGTCTACGAGACCCCGTACGAGGAATTCGGCTACCTGACCTACTCGATGTGGCGCGCCTGCCGGCTGGTGATCGACACCGGCCTCCACCACATGGGCTGGACTAGGCAGCAGGCGATCGACTACCTGAAAGGCAATACCGCGCTGTCCGAACACGAAGTCGAAACCGAAGTCGACCGCTACATCAGCTGGCCCGGGCAGGCCCTGTCCTACAAGCTCGGCGAGCTGACCCTGCGCCGCCTGCGCCGCGAGGCCGAAGCCGCGCTAGGCCCGAAGTTCGACGTCCGCGCCTTCCACGACGTCGTGCTGGCGCAAGGCTCGGTGCCCCTGCCGGTGCTGGAGGCGCAGGTGCGGGCGTGGGTGACGGCACAGCAGGCGAAATGACGGTTCCCGGGGAAGAGCGATGAACAAACGCGTGCTGCCAGGTTTCCTGCTGCTGCTGGTCGTCTATCAGGCATCGGAAGGCCTGCAAACCGTGTTCGCGCCCGGCAACCCGCTGGGGCCGGCGTTGATGCTACTGGCGTTGCTGCTGGCATGGCCGGTCGGGCGCTGGATCGACGGCAGCGGCTTTCACGCGTTCGGGCTGGTGCGCGCGCGCTGGCCTGGCCTGCTGGTCGGCGGACTGGCGCTTGCGATCCTGGCGAAATTCGCCGCGGAAGCCGTGACGCTGGGGTTGGGCATCGAACGCCTCGTCCCGATGGAGGCGCTTCCACTGTCGGCACTGGGCCTGCTGGCTCTGACCACCTTCATTCCGTCGCTGGCCGAGGACATCCTCACCCGCGGGTTTCTGTTGCACTTCACCCCGAAGCCACTGGGTTTCTGGGCCTACGTGCTGGCCTCGGCACTGCTCTATACCGCCAACCACATGTGGCGCTTCGACTGGGGCCTGACCGAACAGCTGCGCCTGTTCTGCCTCGGCCTGGCCTATGCCGCCGCAGCCTACCGCTTCCGCTCGCTGTGGGCCGCCGTGGGCCTGCACTGGGGCTGGAACTTCGCCGGTTCGGCGCTCTCGCAAGCCTGGCCCGGCCCGGTCGACGATGTCGCCGCCGGACGCCTTGCGTCCGCCGCCGTGCATCTGGTGATTTTCGCCGTGATCGTGGGCTGGGTGCGGAACAGGAATACCGAGGGCAACGGCTGAGGGGCTTCCGGCGGCTGACCCGCGGCCGGTGCCAACTTTTTGCATTGCAAGGAAAATTCATCCATAATGCGCGGCTCGCTGCTTCCTGCAGCGCCTTCCCGCTGTCGTCAGCGGGGCCGCCGTCACCCGGGCTACGGGCGACAACCACACACCAATCGAGGTGCCCAGTGTCCAAAGTCTGCCAAGTCACCGGCAAGCGCACGACGACCGGCAACAACGTCTCGCATTCCAATCGCAAGACGCGTCGTCGCTTCCAGCCCAACCTCCACGAGCGCCGTTTCTGGGTCGCCTCGGAGAACCGTTGGGTCAAGCTCCGTGTTTCCAATGCCGCGCTGCGCACCATCGACAAGAACGGCATCGACGCCGTCCTCGCCGACCTGCGCAAGCAGGGCGAGAAGGTCTGAGGAGGACTGAATCATGGCCAGCAAGCGCGACAAGATCCGTCTGATTTCCTCGGCCGGCACCGGGCATTTCTACACGACCGACAAGAACAAGAAGAACACCCCGAACAAGATGGAGGTCAGCAAGTACGACCCCGTCGTTCGCAAGCACGTGATGTACAAGGAAGGCAAGATCAAGTGATGCGATGGCGCCGCGCCCCGTGCGCGGTTCGCCGGCTCATCCCGATCCCGTCATCCCGATTCCGCCTTTCCCCGAAAGCCCGCAGCAATGCGGGCTTTTGCTTTGTGTTTGCGCCGGTTCCCCCCGAATCACGAGCCCGACGGCAACCACAGCAACAGGGCCAGCCCGAAGGCGATGCGATAGACCGCAAACCAGGTGAAGCGGTGGCTCTGGATGTAGCGCAGCAGCCACTTCACGGCAACGAACGCGGTTGCCAGCGCGGCGGCGAAGGCCACGCCCAGCGCGGCCCAGTCCTCGTTGCCGATCTGGCCATGACGGGCCAGCGACAGCAGCTCATAGCCGGTGGCGGCGAACATGGTGGGGATGCCGACGAGGAAGGCGAATTCGGTGGCGGCGACCCGGCTGGTGGTGCCCGCCAGCAGGGCGATGAAGATGGTGGTCGCGCTGCGCGAGGTGCCGGGAAAGACGCCGGCCACGACCTGCGCGATGCCGACCAGGATCGCGATGGTCCAGCTCACGGCAGTGCGCTCGCCGTCGCGCGCCGCGCGTCGCGCCGCGAGGTATTCCGCCGCGATCATCCACAGCGCACCGATCACCAGCGCCCACGCCACCGGGCGTATTTGATCGGGCAGTTCCCAGCCCAGCTTCTTCACCAGCAGGCCGAGCACGGCGGTGGTCAGGAACGCGGCGATCAGCTTCCACGCATAGCCGCGTGCCGATGCCGGACTGGCGTCGGCAGCACGCGCGTCCGCAGCCGCAGCCTCCGGCGCCGGGCCGCGCCCGAGGAAGGCCAGCAGCATCGTCCACAGCCGCACGCGGTAAATCAGCACCACCGCCACGATCGCGCCAGCCTGGATGGCGATGTTGAACAGTTCGCTGCGCGCGCCCAGCCAGCGTTCGGCGATCAGCAGATGCCCGGTGCTGGAGATCGGCAGGAATTCGGTGATGCCTTCG
The DNA here is from genome assembly GCF_025993755.1 of Thermomonas sp. Taxonomy (GTDB): domain Bacteria; phylum Pseudomonadota; class Gammaproteobacteria; order Xanthomonadales; family Xanthomonadaceae; genus Thermomonas. The sequence continues at coordinate 52,893 of NZ_JAMQHN010000149.1, forward strand.
ATGATGCCCAGCAGTAGCGCGGCGAGGAGATCGTTCATTCAGGGGACCGGGACCGGAAGGCGCAGACGCAAGATTACCTGATTCCGCATGCACAATATATGTGCATTTAATAATGAAATCGCGCATTTTCAGTGCATTTTTAAAATCACTTGACAGTTTTCTTGTTGTAAATCAGCCAGGTGGAATTTGGCATGGAAGATGCTTTGAATTCTCCGCCTACCCAGCCAGAGCCCCGCCCATGTCCCTCGACCACATCGAATCCCTGCTCAAGACCCACAAGATCGAATTCGTCGATCTGCGTTTTGCCGACATGCGCGGCGTGCAGCACCACGTCACCTTCCCGGCCTCGATCGTCGACGCCAGCCTGTTCGAGGACGGACGGATGTTCGACGGCAGTTCGATCGGGGGCTGGCGCGGCATCCAGAACTCGGACATGGTGCTGTTGCCGGACGCCTCCACCGCCTATGTCGACCCGTTCACCGCCGATCCCACGCTGGTGCTGGTGTGCGACATCCTGGACCCGGCCACCATGCAGGCCTACACCCGCGATCCGCGCGGCGTGGCGCGCCGCGCCGAGGCCTTCCTGAAATCCAGCGGGATCGCCGAGCAGGCCTTCTTCGGCCCGGAGCCGGAGTTCTTCATCTTCGACTCGGTGCGTTTCGCCAACGAGATGGGGCACACCTTCTTCCAGATCGATTCGGAGGAGGCGCACTGGAATTCGGCGCGCGAATACGCCGGCGGCAACAGCGGCTACCGTCCGATGGTCAAGGGCGGTTATTTCCCGGTGGCGCCGCTGGATTCGCTGCACGACTTGCGCGCCGAGATGTGCAAGACGCTGGAAAAAGTCGGCATCGAAGTGGAGGTCCACCACCATGAAGTCGCCAACGCCGGCCAGTGCGAGATCGGCACCCGCTTCGACACGCTGGTGAAGAAGGCCGACGACCTGCTGACGATGAAATACGTCATCAAGAACGTGGCCCACCGCAACGGCAAGACCGCCACCTTCATGCCCAAACCCATCGTCGGCGACAACGGCAGCGGCATGCACGTCCACCAGTCGCTGGCCAAGGGCGGCGTCAACCTGTTCTCCGGCGACGGCTACGGCGGCCTGTCGCAGACCGCACTGTGGTACATCGGCGGCATCTTCAAGCACGCGCGCGCGATCAACGCCTTCGCCAACGCCACCACCAACAGCTACAAGCGGCTGGTGCCGGGTTTCGAAGCGCCGGTGATGCTGGCGTATTCGGCGAGCAACCGCTCCGCGTCCTGCCGCATTCCCTACGTCTCCAACCCGAAGGCACGGCGCATCGAGATGCGTTTCCCCGATCCGATGAACAGCGGCTACCTGACCTTCGCCGCCTTGCTGATGGCGGGACTGGACGGCATCAAGAACCGGATCGATCCGGGCGAGGCCAGCGACAAGGATCTCTACGACCTGCCTCCCGAGGAGGAGAAGAACTTCCCGACGGTCTGCCACTCGCTGGACCAGGCGCTGGAGGCGCTCGACGCCGACCGCGATTTCCTCAAGGCCGGCGGCGTGTTCACCGACGATTTCATCGACGCCTACATCGGGCTGAAGATGAAGGAGGTGACGGCGTTCCGCGCCGCGACGCATCCGCTCGAATACCAGCTGTACTACACGATCTGAGGATGTCGGTTTCGCCCTTCGCTACCCGGCCGCCTTCGCCCGCGCCAGCTCGATGAACGCCTCGTTGGGCACCGCCTGCGACCACAGGTAGCCCTGTCCGGTCTGGCAGTCCAGATCGCGCAGGCGCTGCAAGGTGGCCTCATCCTCGATGCCCTCGGCCACCACCGTCAGGCCCAGGCAATGCGCCATCTCGATGATCGCGCGCACCAGCGCCTCGTCGTTGGGGTCGTTGCAGATCCCATCGACGAATGAGCGGTCGATCTTGAGCCGATGCACGGCCAGTCGGCGCAGGTAGCCGAGGTTGGAATAACCGGTCCCGAAGTCGTCGATGGCGATCCGCACGCCGCGACGGGTCATCCGCTGCAGCAGTTCGGCGAGGTCGCGGGTGTCGGCCACCAGCGAGGACTCGGTCAGCTCCAGCTCCAGCGCCTTGCCCGACAGTCCGGCGGCAGCAAGCGCGCCGGCCACCATCACGTCGAAATCGTTGCGGCGCAGCTGCAGTGGCGACACGTTGACCGCCACCGTCAGTTCGCCCAGCCCGGCCGCACGCCAGCGCTGCGCATCGCGGCAGGCCTGCTGGAGGACCCAATCGCCGATCTCGTGGATCAAGCCGCTGCGCTCGGCGATCGGGATGAAGACGGCAGGCGGGATGAACCCTTGCTCCGGATGCCGCCAGCGCAACAGGGCCTCGGCCCCGACGATCCGTTCGCCCGCCAGATCGAGCTGGGGCTGGTAATACACCTGCAGTTCGCCGTTGGTCAGGGCGGTGCGCAGGCCGGCCGCGATGCGCAGCTGCTCGGCGACGCTTTCGTTCATGCCGGCATCGAAGAAGCAGAACGTGTTGCGGCCGATCGCCTTGGCCTTGTACATCGCCAGGTCCGCGTTCTTGAGCAGCACGTCGATATCCTCGCCGTCGCGCGGCGAGACCGCGATGCCCATGGACACGGTGACGAGTACCGGCATCCCCTCGATCGAGAACTCCTCGCGGAA
>NZ_JAMQHN010000150.1 GCF_025993755.1 Thermomonas sp.
CAGTGCCATCGTCGTCTCCTGGTGCGTGGCGCACGCTCGTTGTGTAGGAACCACGAACGTACCGCCATCGCCAGGAGGCGGCGACATGAGTTTTCAGGTTCACTTATCGGGCTGGGGGTAATCGGACTGGCCGATGGGCGGGCCTGATATCCGCGAAACGTTTGGTCTTGGCTTCGACCATTGCGCGAAAATCGTTCCGGCCCCAGGCGCGTTGCTGCTGCAGGTATGTGCGGATCGCCGTGAGTTCATCTTCGGAGATGGCGTCGTTCAACAGCTGTAGGTAAGCTCGGGCTCGTTCGCGAATGTCGCTGCCTAGCGCCAACAGCGAAGAGTGCGGGGAGAGCAACGGTTCGTCACGCAGGCCGCAGAGTGCGGCGCAACTAGACCAGCGATAGTCGGCGGGATCATCGGTCATCCGGGCGCGTACCGGATTCAGGTCGATGTAGCGCGTGCAGCGGAGGACGTAGCCTTCGCCATCGACAAGGCAAGCCTTGTAGCGGCCTTCCCAGAGGGTGCCGCTGCGCCCATGCCGGGCATTGAAGTAGCCGACAAAGCGACGTCCAAGCATCTGCATCAGCCTGCCGATGGCGCCTCGTTCTGGCGGACTCAACAGCAAATGCACGTGGTTATCCATCAATACGTAAGCATGCAGGTGGCACTGTGTGTCAACCAATACGTCCCGCAGCAGCGAGAGGTAATGAAGACGGTCCTGGTCGTCAAGAAAACACGGCAATCGATTGTTGCCGCGCTGCACAACGTGCTGCGGGATATCCGGAAGGTCAATTCGCGGGAGTCTGGCCATGGGGCCATTGCAGCGGCGTTCGGCATGAAACGGGATCAGCCACGCCTCATTGTTGGCGTCAGGCTTTTGCCTGCGGACGGCTCAGAAGTGAACCTGACCCCGATACACCCGCGCGGCCGCGTTTCTCGGCGACGACTGAGCGCCCGGCCACGGCGGCGGCACCCCGATACAATGTCCGGCTGAATCAAGACGCGAGGGTGGCGGCAATGAAACTGGGATCCCTGAAGCAGGGTGGGCGCGACGGCAGTCTGATCGTGGTGTCCCGCGACCTGAAAACCGCGGTGCGTGCCGAGGCCATCGCGCCGACCCTGCAACGTGCGTTGGAAGACTGGGATGCCGCCGCGCCACGGCTGAACGCGCTGTACGAAGACCTGTGCGCGGGCCGCGCCGCCGGCGCGTTCGCGCTCGATATGCACCTGCTGGCCGCGCCGCTGCCGCGCGCCTACGAATTCGTCGACGGCAGCGCCTACCTGCCGCACGTCGAGCGGGTGCGGCGTGCCCGTGGCGCCAGCGTGCCGGAAAGCTTCTACGTCGATCCGCTGATGTACCAGGCGGTCAGCGCCGGTTTCCTTGGCCCGCGCGATCCGGTCAAGGTGGTCAGCGCGGATTACGGCATCGATCTGGAAGCCGAGGTGGTGGTCATCACCGACGACGTGCCGATGGCGGTGACGCCGGAGCAGGCCGCCGGACACATCCAGCTGATCGGCCTGGTCAACGACGTGTCGCTGCGCAATCTGATCCCGCCGGAACTGGCCAAGGGCTTCGGCTTCCTTCAGTCCAAGCCGCGCAGCGCGCTCAGTCCGGTGTTCGTCACTCCGGACGAGCTGGGCGAGGCCTGGCGCGACAACAAGGTGCACCTGCCGATGCGCACCTGGGTCAACGGCCACTGGTTCGGCGCGCCGGAAGCCGGCCTGGACATGCAGTTCGATTTCGCCCAGCTCATCGCGCACGCGGCCAGGACCCGGCCGCTGTCGGCCGGCACCCTGGTCGGCTCGGGCACCGTCGCCAACGAGGACACGTCGCTGGGCGCGTCCTGCTTTGCCGAGCAGCGCACGGTCGAAACCCTGCGTGACGGCAAGCCGAGCACGCCGTTCCTGGCGTTCGGCGACCGCATCCGCATCGAGATGCTGGACGCCGAAGGCCGCAGCGTGTTCGGGGCCATCGAGCAGGCGATCGAACAGCAGCCGCGGCCCTGACCCGGCCTCCCGGCGGTCGAACTGGCCGGATGAACGGCAGCTGCCGGCCGCCGTGATCGGCTAGGGTGACGGCATGGGTGGGACAATGGGCGAAACACTGCGGCTGTACTCCTACTGGCGCTCGAGCGCCGCGTATCGCGTGCGCATCGGGCTGAACCTCAAGCGGCTCGATCACGAGATCGTCCCGGTGCACCTGGTGCGCGACGGCGGCCAGCAGCACACGCCGGAGTACCGTGCGATCAACCCGCAGGAACTGGTGCCCACCCTGATGCACGGCCAGCGCCGGCTCACCCAGTCGCTGTCGATCCTCGAATACCTGGACGAGGTCTGGCCGGACCGTCCGCTGCTGCCGGCGACCGCGCGCGAACGCCAGCGCGCCCGTGCTTTGGCGCTTCTGGTCGCCTGCGACATCCACCCGCTCAACAACCTGCGCGTGCTGCAGTATTTCGACCGCGAATGGCACGTGCCGCAGCCCGAGCGCGACGGCTGGGTCAGGCACTGGATCGAGTCCGGTTTCAAGGTGGCCGAACTGCAGCTGGCCGATCACCCTTCGACCGGCACCTACTGCGACGGCGACGCGCCGGGATTTTCCGACTGCTGCCTGATTCCGCAGATCTACAACGCCCGCCGCCATGGCGTGGACATGGCGGCGTACCCGACCCTGTGCCGGATCGAGGCCGAATGTCTGGCCCTGCCGGAATTCGACGCGGCGCGCCCGGAGAACCAGCCGGACGCGCAATGACGCGGGATCGGTTGCCGCCGCAGGTCAGGCGCTGGCGGCGTTGAACACGTCAGCGTAGGGGTCGTGCTCGCCGGTGGCGCCTTCCGACAGCCGGAACTTGAGCGCCAGGCCGTCGCGCGAGTCGGCCGCCTTGAGCGCCTCCTCCATCTCGATCCGGCCTTCCTTGTAGAGCCGGAACAGGCACTGGTCGAAGCTGTGCATGCCGTCCTGCAGCGATTCCTCCATCGCCTGCTTGATCTTGTGCACCTCGCCGCGCCGCATCAGGTCGCGGATCAGCGGCGTGTTGATCAGCACCTCGGTCGCCGGCAGGCGGCGGCCGTCGACGCCGATCACCAGGCGCTGGCTGATCACCGCCTTGAGGTTCAGCGCGAGGTTCATCAGCACGTTCTTGTGCGCACCCTCGGGGAAGAAGTTGAGGATGCGCTCAATGGTCTGGTCGGCGTTGTTGGAGTGCAGGGTCGCCAGACAGATGTGGCCGGTTTCGGCGAAGGCGATCGCCGCTTCCATGGTCTGCTCGTCGCGGATTTCGCCGATCAGGATGACGTCGGGCGCCTCGCGCATCGCGTTCTTCAGCGCGGCGTGGAAGCTGTGGGTATCGAGCCCGACCTCGCGCTGGTTGACCACCGACTTCTTGTGCCGGTGCAGGTATTCGATCGGGTCCTCGATGGTGAGGATGTGGCCGGTGGTGCTGGTGTTGCGGTGGTCGATCATCGACGCCAGCGTGGTCGACTTGCCCGAGCCGGTGGAGCCGACGATCAGCACCAGCCCGCGCGGCGCCATGATGATGTCCTTGAGCACCGTCGGCAGCTGCAGGTCCTCGATACTGGGGATGTCGCTGCGGATCGTTCGGATGACCAGCCCGACTTCCCCGCGCTGCAGGAACACGTTGACGCGGAAGCGCCCGCAGCCGGGCACCGAGATCGCCATGTTCAGCTCTTTTTCGCGCTCGAATTCCTCGATCTGCGCCCGATCCATCATCGCGTAGGCGATCGCCTTGCACTCGCCCGGGCTGAGCGGTGACTGGGTCATCGGCACCAGTTCGCCCTCGAACTTGATGTTCACCGGCGAGCCCGTGGACAGGAACATGTCCGAGGCGTTCTTTTCCATCATCGTCTTGAAAAACGGGCCGATATCCATTGCGCTCTCCACTCTGGCCTTGCGGCGCGCCGTTGCATCGTCGCCGCCAGCTTCCCACAATGGCCGCAGACCTCAACCGCCGCAGCCTCCCATGCATCCAAGCTTCGCACAATTCCGCCATGCCCTGCACGCCTTGCTGGCGGGCGGGATGCTGATCCTGGCCGGCTGCGCCACCCTGCCGCCTCCCACGGCCGAGCTGGATGCGGCCCGGCAGGCGGTGGCCGGCGCCGAGGCGGCTGACGCCGAGCAGTACGCGGCGCAGGAACTGGACGCGGCGCGCCGCGAGCTGCAGGCCGCGCAGAGCGCGATGGAGCGCAGGCGCGATGCCGATGCGCGCGCGCTGGCGCTGTCGGCGGCGGCCGATGGCGATCTTGCGCGGGTGCGCAGCCGCACCCAGACCACGCGCTCGGCATTGATCCAGCTGCGGGCCGACGTCGACGGCCTGCGTGCGCAGCTGCAGATGGAACGCGCCGCCGGAACGGCCACGATCCCGCTGGATACGCCGGCGCCGGCCGGAACCCCCGCGCAGCGCCTGCAGGCATTGGACGCCGATCCGGTGCTGGGCAGCTTGGCCCAGTTCGAACGGCTGCAGGCGCGCCAGGCCATCGCCGCCCAGGCGGCCGCCGGGCGTAGCGCACAGCAGGCCGCCGCCGCGCTGGCGCAGCGACGGATCGAGGTGGCCGAGCAGGCGGCCCGGGTCGAGGCGGCACGCCGCGAAGTCGACCGTCTGGAGCGCGAGCGCAGCGACCTGCGGGTGGAAGCCAGTCGTCGCGATGCCGAGCGCGCCCGCGCCGAGGCCGACCGCCTGCGGCTGCAGGCCCAGCTGCAGGCCGAGGAAGCGCAGCGCCAGCAGGCGCGCACCGAGCAGGCCGAAGCGGCGCTGGACGGCGCGGTGGCGGTCCAGCAGGGCAAGGCCGAGGCGGCCCGCGCCCGCGAAGCCGCGCTGGCGCGCAAGGAGGCCGAGCTGACCGCCGGCGCCGCGTTGCCGCCCTCCCGCCGCGATGCGCGCGGCGACATCTTCACGCTGGCCGGCAGCGCCTTCGCCAGCGGGCAGGCGGAGCTGACGCCGGAGGCCGGCGCCAGCATCCGCGCGCTCGGCATCTACCTTGCCGCGATTCCCGGTGGGGCAATCCAGGTGGTCGGCCATACCGACAGTCAGGGCGCAGCCGCGGCCAATCAGACGCTGTCCGACCGCCGCGCCCAGCAGGTGCGGGCGACCCTGGTCGCGGCCGGCGTGGCGCGCACCCGGGTCAGCGCCAGTGGTGCGGGAGCGACCCAGCCTGTGGCCGACAACGGCAGCGCGGCGGGGCGGGCAAAGAACCGCCGCGTCGAAATCATTGTTTCTACAAACAATTGATTTTCAACATATTTTACTGGAAAGCGCGGCCGTTTCCACGACGTTCAGCCCGGGGGCTTGCAGGCGGCGACGGGTCGGCGTAGGGTCGAATGCCCAGATGGTTCGATTCCACGAACAGCCGTCTGGCCGGAGCCCGGCCGATGCATGACCCGTTCGACAACCCGGAGATCGCCAACGCACCGCACGGGTGCGGCGGAGACCGGGTGGTGGATGCCGGCCCCGTGGTTCGCGAAATCCAGAGCGCCCCGCCCGATCCGATGGCGGGGCGTTTTCATATCCGCGTCCGGCACGCTGCCGGGCAAGTCCTTCGCGGTTCGGCCCGGCCCGAACCGCATGGCATGGCGGCAGCCCGCGCTGCCGCTCCCGCAATGCGCCTACCCGTCCGGGACGGGCGCCGTTTCACCGCAACAGGAGGTCTTCATGTTTGAAGGACAACCGCAGGAACAGATCGAAGCACTGATGAACGCCAACGCCGAGTTCCGCAAGATGTACTACCACCATCGTGATCTCGACCAGCAGGTCAACGATGCGGAGCGCGGCGTACTGCCGATCGACGACGTCCGGCTCGGCCAGATGAAGCGCGAGAAGCTGGCGCTCAAGCAGCGTCTGCTGGAGATGTACGACCGCAGCAATTAGCCGCGCAGGAGCGGCCGCGGCCTGCGCGCAGCGGGAAGTCGTGGCAGGCGACCAGCCGCCTGCCCCCCGGCTGCGCGTCCACGCGCGCCGCGCGCCTGCGCCCTGGATGAGGTTCGTGCGCGCCCGTCGCTACGCCGACAGGTGCTCGATCGCCGCCACGCTGCCCAGCCGGTCGGCCAGCCGCTTGAGCAAGGCCAGCCGGTTGGCGCGCACCGCCGGGTCGTCGGCGTTGACCATCACCGCGTCGAAGAACGCATCCACCTGCGGGCGCAGCCGCGCCAGCTGCGACAGCACGGTGACGTAGTCGCGCTGCGCCAGCGCCGCGTCGGTGGCGGCGCAGGCGGCTTCCACCGCCTCGGCCAGCGCCAGCTCGGCGGGCTCGGACAGCAGCGCCGCATCTTCCATCGCCGGGATGTCGATGTCGGCCTTCTTCAGGATGTTGCCGATGCGTTTGTTGGCGGCCGCCAGCGCGGCGGCATCGGGCAGCTGCGCGAAGGTGCCGATGGCGGCCAGGCGGCGGTCGAAGTCGTACAGCGAGGCCGGCTTCCGTTCGGCGACGGCGTGGAACTGCGAGGCCGGCACGCCGCGGTCGGCGTAGTAGCCGCGCAGGCGGTCGAGGATGAAGTCATAGAGTTCCGTGACTTCATCAGATCTATATCTGAACGAGACGCGTTTGTTCGGAGTCAACTCGACGCCCGCTGCCTTCGCATCGCGTTCGGCTTGCTTGAGCTTTCCATGCGCCGTAAATGCGATGGCTTCATGCGCGGCACTGTAGGCCGTCTCCAAAAACGACCAAAGATCGAGCTCGAAGCCACTTTCGATGATCGTCCGCGCCAGCCCCAGCGCATTGCGGCGCAGCGCGAACGGGTCCTTGTTGCCGGTCGGCTTGAGGCCCGCGGCGAAGCCGCCGGCCAGGGTATCCAGCCGCTCGGCGATCGCCAGCACCTTGCCCAGTTTTGATGCGGCGATGTCGTCGGCGGCGAAGCGCGGGCGATAGCTTTCGTCGATCGCCAGCGCCACGTCGGCCGGCTCGCCGGCGCGCTGCGCGTAGTAGCGTCCGGCGATGCCCTGCAGCTCCGGGAATTCGTTGACCATGCGGCTTTGCAGGTCGTTCTTCGCCAGCCGCGCGGCGCGCTTCGCCTGCGCCGCGTCCGCGCCGACCTGCGCGGCGACGGTTTCCGCCAGCGCCGCCACGCGCGCCACCTTGTCGGCCACGCTGCCCAGCTTGGCCTGATAGGTGACGGTCTTGAGGCCATCGCCCATTGCGGCGAGGCCCTGCTTCAGATCCTCGTCGAAGAAGAACCTGGCGTCGGCAAAACGCGGGCGGATCACCCGCTCGTAGCCCTTGCGGATTTCGGCCGGCTGCTTCGAATCGATGTTGGCGATGCCGATGAAATGCTCGGACAGCTTGCCGTCGGCATCCAGCAGCGGGAAGAACTTCTGGTTCGCCTCCATGGTCTCGATCAGCGCTTCCTGCGGTACGGTCAGGAAGTCGCGTTCGAAGGTGCACAGCACCGCCACCGGCCATTCGTTGAGGCAGTTGACCTGCTGCAGGTTGTCGTCGCTGATGCGGGCGTTGCCGCCGGCCTCGGCGGCGGCACGGATCACCTCGTCGACGACCCGGGTGCGGCGCTCGTCGGGATCCACCAGCACCTTGGCGGCGCGCAGCGCCTCGACGTAATCGCCCGGCTTGCTGATCCAAACCGCGCCTTCGTGCAGGAAGCGATGGCCGCGACTGTTGCGGCCGGCGGTGATGCCCAGCGCCTGCAGCGGCACCACGTCCTTGCCCAGCAGTGCCACCAGCCAGTGCAGCGGGCGCGCGAAGCCGTAGGGGCGGTCGCCCCAGCGCATCGGCTTGGGGATCGGCATGCCATGCAGGGCCTCGTCCAGCACCGCCTGCAGCAGGTCGACGGTGCGCGCGCCGGGCGTGACGGCGCGATGGACGAAACGCTCGCCCTTGGCGTCGGAGGTCTTCTCCAACGCCGTCCAGTCCACGCCGGCCTTGGCGGCGAAGCCCTGCAGCGCGCGGGTCGGATGGCCGTCGGCATCCAGCGCGATGTTCAGGTACGGGCCCAGGACTTCGCTGCGCTGCTCGGGCTGGACTTCGGCCACGCCGGGCAGCAGCACGGCCAGCCGGCGCGGCGAATACAGCGGCTTGGCATCGCCGCGTTCGATGGCGACGCCACGCTTGCCCAGCGCAGCCAGCACGCCATCGAAAAACGCCTGCGCCAGGCCGGGCAGCGCCTTGACCGGCAGTTCTTCGGTGCCCAGTTCGATCAGGAGAGGTTGCATGGTGGTCATGTGGATCGAGCCTTCTGCTTTTCGCTCGTCATTCCCGCGAAGGCGGGAATCCAGCGTTCTGTGCGTTCGTTTGGAAGTCACTGGATCCCCGCCTGCGCGGGGATGACGGCATCAATTCTTCTCGAGTCCCGGAAACCCGAGCTTCTCGCGCTGGGCGAAATAACATTCCGCCACCGCCTGCGCCAGCTTGCGCACGCGCAGGATGTAGCGCTGGCGTTCGGTGACGGAAATCGCGCGGCGGGCGTCGAGCAGGTTGAAAGAGTGCGAGGCCTTGGTGACCTGCTCATACGCCGGCAGCGGCAAACCGGCCTCGACCAGTTTCATCGCCTCGGCTTCGCAGGCGTCGAAGCGATGGAACATTTCCTCGACGTCGGCGTGCTCGAAGTTGTACGCGCTCTGCTCGACCTCGTTCTGGTGATAGACCATGCCGTAGGTGACCGGTTCGCCGTCCGGCCCGTAGGTCCACACCAGGTCGTAGACGTTGTCGCAGTTCTGCAGGTACATGCACAGCCGTTCCAGGCCATAGGTGATCTCGCCCAGCACCGGCCGGCATTCCAGGCCGCCGGCCTGCTGGAAGTAGGTGAACTGGGTCACCTCCATGCCGTTGAGCCACACCTCCCAACCGAGGCCCCAGGCGCCGAGCGTGGGCGATTCCCAGTTGTCCTCGACCAGCCGCAGGTCGTGCACCAGCGGGTCGATGCCCAGCGCCTTGAGCGAATCGAAATACAGCTCGACGATGTTGTCCGGCGACGGCTTCATCACCACCTGGTACTGGTAGTAGCGCTGCAGGCGGTTGGGATTGTCGCCATAGCGGCCATCGGTGGGGCGGCGGCTGGGCTGCACGTAAGCGGCGTTCCACGGCTCCGGCCCGATCGAGCGCAGGAAGGTGGCCGGATGGAAGGTGCCCGCCCCGACTTCCAGATCGAGCGGCTGGATCAGCACGCAACCCTGCTGCGCCCAATACGCGTTGAGGCGGGTGATGAGTTCCTGGAAGGTGATCGAAACGCGGGTGGCGGCCATTTTGCGAAAACCGGAAGGTGACTCGCTAGTATAAATGTGCCGGCACAGACGCCGGCTCCAAGCCGGACTTTCCGCGCCAGAAGACGCCAGGCCCCGAAATACCGCCATGCAGCCCGTCCTCATTTTGTCCACCGGCCACCCGACCGAGGCGATGCGCCGACACGGCAGCTTCGCGCACTGGATCCGCGTGGCCGCCGGACTGGATCGCGACGCGGCCATCGTGATCGACGTCGAGCACGGCGAGCCGCTGCCCGAACGCGCGGGGTTCGCCGGCGCGGTCGTCACCGGCTCGGCGGCGATGGTGACCGAGCGCCTGGACTGGAGCGAGCGCTGCGCCGACTGGCTGCGCGAGGCGGGACAGGCCGGACTGCCGCTGCTGGGCATTTGCTACGGCCACCAGCTGCTCGCCCACGCCTTCGGCGGCGAGGTCGGCTACAACCCGAACGGGCGCGAGATGGGCACGGTCGGGATCGACCTGACCGCCGCCGCCGTGGATGACCCGCTGTTCGCCGGCCTTCCGGCGCGGATGCCGGCGCAGGCGACCCACATGCAAAGCGTGCTGCGGCCGCCACCGGATGCCGTGGTGCTGGCCGGGAACGGTCACGACGCTTGCCACGCCATGCGCTGGGGACGCTCGGCCTGGGGCGTGCAGTTCCACCCCGAGTTCAGCACCGTCCACATGTCCGGCTACATCCACGCCCGTGCCGACGCGCTGGCGAAGGAGGGCCGCGATGCGCGGACGCTGCTGGCGGGCGTGACGGCCGCGCCCGACGCGCGCCGGGTGCTGCGCCGGTTCGTGCGCCACGCGCGGCGTTGACGCCGCTTCCGGTATCCTGTCGCGGTCAGATCGGGGCGTTTCATGGACATTCGCAAATTGCCGGCCCATCAAGGGTTGGCGTGGTTCCGGCTGGCCATCGACCTCGGCTCGAAAAACCCGCGCGCCGTGTTCGGCGCCGCGCTGCTGCTGATCTCGACCCTCTACGCCGCCGTGCTGGTGATGGCGCTGGTGCTCTCGCTGCTGGTTGGCGGCGCGAGCCGGCAGGGCCAGCAGCCCGACATGAAGCTGGTGATGCTGGTGGCGCTGGCGCTGGCCATGCTGATCATTTTCCTAGTGCCGATCCTGCTCGGCGGGCTGATGCACGTGGTGCGCGAAGCCGAGGCCGGCCGTCCGGTGCGCGCGCGCGACATCTACGCGCCGCTGCGCAGCGAGCACGGCCAGAAGCTGGCCTGGCTGGGCGTGGTGCAGGTCCTGCTGGCAATGTTCGGCGGCGCGCTCGCACTCGGGCTTGCCGGCACCGACTACTGGCAGGACTACATGAAGGCGGCCGAAGTGGCGATGCAGGGCGGGACGCCTGTGCTGGGCGAACCGCGCCATCCGGGGCTGCTGTTCGTCGTGCAGATGGCCTTCAACTATTTCAGCTACGCGCTGCTGCTCTATTCCATTCCGCTGATGCTGTTTTCCGACCGCAGCCTGTTGCAGGCGCTGGGCGCGGCCCTGCGCGCGGCAGTGCGCAACGCGACCGCCAACCTGCTGGCCGCGGGCCTGTTCATCGGTGCGCTGCTGGTGGGCGCGCTGGTGGCGGGACTGGTCGCCGGCCTGTTCGGCCTGCTGGGCGGATTGATCCACCCCACGGTGAGCGCCGCGCTGGCCACGCTGGTGATGCTGGGCTTTGCCACCGCCGCGCTGGTGCTGATCGCCGGAGCGGCCTGCTTCGCCTGGCGCGACACCTTCGGCGATCCAGCGGCGGAGCCACCGCCGGTTCCCGTGCACCATATCGAAGCCTGAACGCCCCGACCGATCGGCTCAGGGCGCACCCGGCGCCTGCGACAACAAGGACTGCATCCCGTCGCGCATCGCCACGAGCAGCCAGGCGGTGGCGAGAACGCCAGCGACCAGTTGCAGCAGCAGCCACGCGCGGCCCCAGCGCGGCAGCGCCCGACGCGCCGGTTCGACCAGCACGCGGGTCTGGGTCAGTCGATCATGCAGGGCCAGATGCGGCGCGAGCAGGACCATCGCGTGTCCGAGGTTCAGGGTGAGCCAGGACAACCCGGCGGCGGCGAAGCGCGCCAGCGCCCGCGGCAGGGTCAGGCGATCGCCCTGGGCGTCGCCAACAACCAGCCCGAACACGCGTTTTCCCGGCGTGGCCTGCCCGCGCGAGCATTCGAACGCCAGCGACCAAGGGCAGGCCAGCAGGACGTACAGCAGGGGCGGCGCCAGCAGCACCGTGGTCAGGGCCGAGGACAATTGCGCCACCGCAGCGGTCATGCGCGGATCCGAGAGCAGGCCCAGGGTCATCGCCAGCGGAGTCTGCCCCGAGGCAACGGCGCCCTCGAGCTGCTGCGCCATGCCCGCGCCCACGGCCCGCATCGCGGCTTCAGCCTGCCCGACAGCCGCGCCGAGGATGGGCCAGCCCAGCAGCAGAAGCAACGGCAGCAGGCAGGCTGCATCCAGCGACCAGGCCGCGTAGCGCAGCCAGAAGCCCGCCGGTATGCGCTCAGGGGGCGGCACTGGCCTGTGGCCTCGGAGCGACGAACTTCGCGGCGATGATGCCCGCCTCGTACAGCAGGCACATCGGGATCGCCAGCATCAGCTGGCTGACCACGTCCGGCGGTGTCAGCACGGCGGCGACGATGAAGATCCCGACCACGGCATAACCGCGTCCCTCGCGCAGCTGCGCCGGCGTCACCCAGCCCAGCAGGGCGAGGATGACCAGCGCCACCGGCAGTTCGAACGCCAGCCCGAAGGCAAGGAACAGCACCAGCACGAAGTCGAGATAGGCGCTGATGTCGGTCATCATCGCCACGCCGTCCGGCGTCACCCGGGTCAGGAAACCGAACACCATCGGCAGCACCAGGAAGTAGGCGAACGCGCAGCCGGCGTAGAACAGCAGCAGCGCCGAAGACAGCAGCGGCAGCGCCAGACGCTTCTCGCGCTTGTACAGCCCCGGCGCCACGAACGCCCATGCCTGGTAAAGCAGCCACGGCATCGTCGCCACCAGTGCGACGAAGAACGCCAGCTTCATCGGCGCGAAGAACGGGCTGGCGACCTGGGTGGCGATGATGTGGCTGCCGGCGGGCAGCTTGGCCAGCAGCGGCTTGGCCAGCTGCGCATAGAGCGTGTTGGCGAACGGCAACAGGCACACCAGCACCAGACCGAGTCCGGCGAAGCCGCGCAGCAAGCGCGAGCGCAGCTCCAGCAGGTGGGCGATCAATGGCCGTTCGATGTCGCCTGCTGCGTCAGTCATCACGCCGGGTTTCCGCTGCATCCGCCGGCGGATGCGCCGGCGAAGGGTCGGTGGACGGCTGCACGGGCTCGACGCGCAGGGCGCCCTGGGCGTCGCTGACCGCATCCAGCGTATCGCTGCGCGATTGCTCCAGCGCCGTCCGCGCTTCATCGAGGCTGCGCCGCAGCTCCTCGTTCGCCAGTTCCTGCTCCAGCTCGTTTTTCACCGCATGCCACTGGGCGCGCGCCTTGCGCACCCACAGCCCGGCGAAACGCGCCGCCTTCGGCAGGCGCTCTGGGCCGAGCACGACCAAGGCCACCAGCGCCACCACCAGCATCTCGCCGAAAGAAAAATCGAACATCGGCGATGTCTCCGCCTCGCGGCGTCAGCGTGCGCCGTCGTCGTGACCGCGCGACTCCTGCGGCGGCGCGGGAGCATCGTTCCCGGCGGGCGGTGCGGCTGGCTTGTTGTCCTCGTCGCCGCGCACGCCCTTCTTGAATTCGTTGACCGCCTTGCCGAGATCGCGCGCACCCGAGGTCAGGCGCTTGGTGCCGAACACCAGCAGGACGATCGCCAGCACGATCAACCAATGCCAAATGCTGAAACTGCCCATGGGTGCACCCGTCTGTGTGATGGCGTGATTCTAACCCGTGCGGCAGGACGAAACCGCATTGCCGCGGCATCGCGACAGGAGGGCTTGCCCGTCCGGACGGCGCTGGAAACGCATTTGCGATCTGCCCGTCCGCGAACCTTATGGCTGTGTCAGCGGCGCACTGGTGGCCGGCGCGGCCGATTCCAGAGGGTGCGCCTGGGCCGCGCCCGGGTCGGCCGCCGGCACAGCGCGACGGGCATGGCGGGCGGCGTTGGTCGCTTCCTCCAGCTCGTCGCGGAAGGCCACGATCGGCGCCGAGGCCGGCGTCGGCGTGCGCCCTTCGAACACCATGCGCGGGGTGATTCCGTAGCCATAGGCGCCGCGGTTGGCGCTGTGATCAATCTGCAGGACGGCGCCATCCAGCGCCACACCGGCAAACAGCCCGCGCGCCCGCGACCACGACCAGATCTCGGCCCTGAGCGCGCCATCGGTGGCCGCGGCGGCATTGCGCCCGACCGGACCGGCGGCCACCGCAGCGTCGGCGCCCAGAGTCACCTTGCCGTTGATGATGTTGTCCAACCCGCGCTCGCTGCGGAACACGAGGATCACGTCGGCCGACTGCACGCCGGCCTGGAAACCGACGCTGGCGCCGGTGAGCCGCACGAACACCGGATTCGACCAGGTGCCGTCCGGATTCCTGACCGACATCAGCCCGTGGCCGCGACGTCCGCCGAGCACGAAGCCGGCCTTGATCGTGTCGGGAATGACGACGATCCCGCGCGCCTCGTCGAGCAGGCGATCCGGGATCGAGGAATCCGGGACCGACTGAATCTCGCGCATCACCCGCAGCGCATTGTCGGCGCGATTGTCCTCATGCTCGCCGGCAACGGCGCCGGCGGCCAGCAGCAGCGCGGAAAGGGCAAGAGTCAGACGCAGGGGACGTACGGTCATGGTGATTCTCCGTCGCGGGATCGGGGGATGCGGGCATGGTGACGCCGCGCCCATGAATCCAGCTTAAGGCAACGCGGCCGCCGCGCAAGGGATCGTCCCTTCGGCGCATTTTTCCGGGTGAAGCGGCAGATACGCCTGCCCCGCATGCGATGCTATGGGCATGTCCGCACCCCTCGAAGCTCCACCGGCTCTGATCCTGACCAATCTCGGCACGCCGGAGGCCGCCACGCCCGCGGCGATTTCCGCCTATCTGCGCGAGTTCCTGTCGGATCCGCGGGTGGTCCAGATTCCGCGCTGGCTGTGGCAGCCGCTGCTGCGCTGGATCATCCTGCCGCGCCGCAGCCCGAAGGTGGCGCACAAGTACGCCAGCATCTGGCTGGACGGCGGCTCGCCGCTGGCAGTGCATACGGCGGCGCTGGCGCGGGCGGTACAGGAGCGACTGCCGGATCGGGAAGTGGGCTACGCGATGCGCTATGGCACGCCCTCCCTGGCCCAGACGCTGGCGTCGCTGCGGGAGCGCGGGGTGCGCAAGGTGCGGGTGCTGCCGCTGTACCCGCAGTATTCGACCACGACCACCGCCAGTGTGGCCGACGCGATCGCGGCACACGGCGCCGGAATGCGGGTGGAAATGCTGCACGACTACCATGCCGATCCGGACTGGGCGGCCGCCATCGCCTCTTCGATCCGCTGCTTCCACGCCGAGCACGGTCGTGGTCAGCGCCTGCTGCTTTCCTTCCACGGCATTCCGGAGCGGCTCGTGCGTG
Organism: Thermomonas sp.; assembly: GCF_025993755.1. Classification (GTDB taxonomy): domain Bacteria; phylum Pseudomonadota; class Gammaproteobacteria; order Xanthomonadales; family Xanthomonadaceae; genus Thermomonas. The sequence continues at coordinate 14,723 of NZ_JAMQHN010000150.1, forward strand.
CGGGGGATCCCTACGCGGACCAGTGCGAAACCAGCGCGCGGGCGATCGCACACGCGCTGGGAGTCGAACGCGAAGCGCTGACGCTGACCTTCCAGTCGCGCTTCGGACCGGAGCGCTGGCTGCAGCCCTACACCCTGCAAACCTTGCAGGCGCTGGCGCGCGAGGGCGTGCATACCGTGGACGTGGTTTGCCCGGGATTCGCCGCCGACTGTCTGGAAACGCTGGAGGAAATCGCGCTGCAGAACGCCGAAGCCTTCCGCGAGGCCGGCGGCGAGACGATCCGCTATATCCGCTGCCTGAACGGCTCGCCGGCCCACGCCGACGTCCTGGCGAAGCTGGCGGGCAGCGATGCGGGATGGGCCTGATGCGCGAATTTTCACTGCCCACGCCGCTGGGAGAACTGGCCGCCTTGCGCAACGACGGGCGCGGACCGCGCGTGCTGGCGCTACACGGCTGGCTGGACAACGCCGCCAGCTTCCTGCCGCTGGCGCCGTATCTGGATGGCGTCGAACTGGTCGCGATCGACCTGCCCGGCCACGGCCGCAGCGCGCACCTGGGCGTCGGCGGCGATTATTCCTTCGCCGGCAGCATCGCCAGCGTGCTAGACGCGGCCGACGCGCTGGGTTGGGATCGCTTTCGCCTGCTCGGGCATTCGATGGGCGGCGCGATCGCCAGCATGGTCGCCTGCGCCTGTCCGGACCGGATCGAGAAGCTGGCGACGGTCGAGGCACTGGGCGTGCTGACCGAGGCGCCGGAGCGCACCGGCGCCCGACTGCGCCAGGCGGTGGCGGCGCAGCGTGCACTCAAGGACAAGCGCTTGCGGGTATTTCCGGACATCGACAGCGCCGTGCAGGCGCGCTTTTCCGCATCCCGCGCCCCCGGCGCCGGACTCGAACCGGAGTTGCTGCGGCTGCTGGTCGAGCGCGGCGTGCGGATCGTGGACGGCGGGTTCGTCTGGAGCAGCGATCCGCGCCTGACCCTGCCGAACCTGGTGCGGATGACCGAGGCCCAGGTCGAGAACCTGCTTGCCGGCATCGAATGCCCCACGCTGGCGCTGTTTGCCGATCCGCCGCAACCCTACCTGCCGGACGCGGAGCGGCGGCGCCGGGTGGCGGCGCTGCCCGACGGCCGGATGGTGGTGCTGCAGGGCGGACACCACCTGCACATGCAGCAGCCGCGGCAGGTGGCGGCGGCGATCGCCGAATTCCTGCGCGCCTGATCGCCGACGTGCAAGCCCGGATGGGCTATTGCTCGCTGGTGGTCGAGGCGTTGACGTTCAGATCGGTGCTGCCGTTCTCGTTCTTCGCGATGTAATACACCACGTGCGTGTTGCCCTTGCTGAAACCGAGGGTGCCGCCGTCTCCGGTTTGCGCCGACAGCTCGCGCGTCCAGCCGTTGCGCTCCATCCCGCCCGACAGGCTGTTGAACAGAGATCCCATCGCTTCCTGCGTGGTCATCGACAGGACCTGCGCCCCGCCAAGCTCCATCACGCTGGACAGCTTGTACTGGGCGGGCAGCTGGATGTCCTTCGGGAAGCTGGCCGGCAGCGTGAGGTTGCCGCCGTCATCGGCAGAGGCGATCCGCGCCTCGCCTTCGTTGGTTCGCACCGTGACGGTGTTGCTGTCGCGATCGACCTTGACTCCGGTGGCGCGCTCCAGCGCCGCATCGACGGCGGCGTCGCGGGCCTTCTTGCAGGCGGGCAAGGTCAGCACCAGCGCGGACAGGGCCAGGGCCAGCGCGCTGCGGGTCGAAATGTTCATCGGAAGGCCTCGACTTGGAACGATACCCTCAGGCAAACGCGAACGGTCCGTTCAACCGGCCAGCAGCGCGCGCAAACGGGCCTTCATCGCGCGTCCCTCGCGGCGCAGGTAATCGCGCTCGTCGCGCCAGTCCGGGAACCTCGCTTCGACTTCGCGCCAGAACCGTGGCGAATGGTTGGCCTGCAGCAAGTGGCACAGCTCGTGCACCAGGACGTATTCGAACGCCGAAGGGCGCGCAAGCAGCAGGGCCAGATCCAGCGACAGGCTGGCATCGGGAGCCAGCGAGCCCCACTGTCCGGTGGTGCGCTTGAACAGGAAGCGGCGCGGCGCCCGCGGCAGGCCCGGGAGATGGCGCGGCAGCCGGCGCCCGAGTTCGGCGCGCCCACGCGCTTCGTAGAAATCGCGCAGCGCTCGCTGCACGGCCGCCTGGCCCGCGCTGGCGGGCACCTGGAAGTCCAGCCGCCCCTGGGCATCGAAGTCGAGCCTCGTCGCGCGTGCGCGCCGCCATGTCAGGGGCATCTCCTCGCCAAGCAGCGGCAGCGTCGCCGTCTGCCCGACGATCAAACCCCGTGCGGCATGCGCGGCCTGCAGATCGAGTTGCCTGCGCAGCCAGTCGCCGTGTTCGTGCAGGAAGCGATCCGCCGCGGCGAGGCTTGCGCGCGGCGGCAGGGTCAGCCGCACGCCACGCTCATCGACGCTGAGCTTGATCCGCCGCGCGCGCGGATCGCGCACGCGCAGGAGAGGGATCCGCCCCCCGTCCGCGAGCGCCACATCGACCCATTCGCGCCGGAGGGCGGCAGCGCGGGGGACGGCTTGCGGCCGACGCAGCAGGCGCCGCAAGGACAGCACGCTTACCTGGAACGGCAGCCGCCGGTGGCGATGCGTTCACGGTCGCCGTCGTCATAGAGGACATCGATCATCGTGCGGTTCCTGCTGACCCCGGTGATCTTGCCCTGATACCACATATTGCCTCCCTGCCACCGGCATTCCACGCGCGAACCGATCGCCCAGTCATACGGCTTGACCAGTTTCGCAGGCAGGGTTTCACGGGTTCCGTCGTCGTAGGCGATGGTGATCTGGTCGCCGTTCCGAGCCTGCACCACGCCCGGGAACCAGAACGTTCCGCTTTTCCACCTTGCAAGTACCCAATCGCCCTGCGATTGCGCCATCACGCTGGCGCAGGACAGCACGCCAAGCGCCACCACCAGCAGCTTCTTGCTCATGTCGTTCTCCGGGTGCAGTTGAGGGTCCAGCCGCGCCAGTCTACCTCCCGGGCGGTCCACAATGGGGCGCTCAGGGGTCGGCCCGGCTGAGCTTGAACGCCGCTTCCAGCACGCCGAACAGGCGTTTGAATTCACCGGCCATCAGCGCGAAGCGGGTCTCCAGCTCGGCGGCGATATCGTCGCTGTCGCTGGCCTCCAGCTGGTCCACCGCGCCGTCGAGCAGCTTGAACTTGCGCACGACGAGATCTTCGCCGAGCACGAAGCTGACGTGGTCGTCCAGCGTCAGCGCCAGCCGGGTGGCCTGCTTGCCGGCTTCCAGATGCTTGGCGATTTCCTCGCCCGACAGCTCCATGCGCTGGATCTTGACCACCGCGCCGCTGTCGGTCGGATCGCGCAGCTCGCACTCGTCGCCCAGCGCCAGCCCGTCCGGCAGCGGGTCGCCGGCGATCCAGCCGGTGAGGATGGCGCGCGGCACGACTTCGGCGTTCAGCGGCAGCGCCGGGAAGCTGCCCAGCGCGCGGCGAACCTCCGACACCACGGCTTCGGCGGTCTTGCGCGAGGACGTGTCCACCGCGATGACGCCGAGCGTTTCGTCGATCAGCGCATCGGTGCGCACCGGGCGCACGAAGGCGCGCGGCAGCAGCTCGCTGACCAACTCGTCCTTGATCCGCTTGCGGGTGCGCCCGCCGGGCTTGCGCCCTTCCTTTTCCTCGATCGCGGCGAGCTTCTTCTGCAGCAGGTCGTTGACCACGGCGCCGGGCAGGAGCTTGTCCTCGCCGCCCACGGTCAACCACAGCGCGCCGTCACCGCGGTGGGTGAAGGCGTCGCCATGCTGGCCGAACGGCGACATGAAGCCGCGACTGGACAGCTCCAGCGCGCCGCAGGGCTTGAGCGCGCAGGCGGCCAGCTGCGTTTCGAGGTCGGACAGATCGAGCGTGATCGGGAAGCGGAACAGGGTCAGGTTGCGAAAGAACATTCGAGATTCCGTTGGAGTAAGAAGGCGGTGCGGTGGCCCGGGGCTTGCCGCGACCATCGGCGACAGGGATGTCGCCGATGAGCCTCCA
>NZ_JAMQHN010000151.1 GCF_025993755.1 Thermomonas sp.
ACCCATACCCTCAACGGCGTGGACTACGTCGTGCCGATCCTTGGGCCGCAGATCGGGCCGGTCGACAATTCCCAGGGCAACGGCACCGTCGGCGACCTGCGCGCCGAGGTCGACCGCGACATGGATCCTGTCTATCAGGACGAGCTCATTCTCGGCTTCCAGCAAATGCTCGACGCGCGCTGGTCGTGGGGCGTCAGCGCCACCTACCGTCGCCTGCACAACGCGATCGACGACATGGAAATCAGCGCCACCCATGAGTGCGGGGACGCCGTCTACCTCGGTTGGGTCATGGCCAACCCCGGCAAGGAGGTCACCGTCTGGGGCGACACCGACTGCGACGGCGACGCCGACGGTTGGGTGACGGTGGACACATCCAGGGAAGGCTGGGCGCTGTACGACGCCGACGGGAACTATCTGGGCCAGACCGGCTGGTCCAAGCCCAAGCGATCCTACGCAGCCCTCGAATTCCAGCTCGACCGTGCCTGGGACGAGAAATGGAGCATGAACGTGTCCTACACCCTGTCCTGGAGTCGCGGCAACGCCGAAGGCCCGGTCAATTCCGACACCGATTTCGACGACACCGGGCGCACCGAGAATTTCGACAATCCTTGGGTCAACTACGCGGGCTATGGCTATCTGGCCAACGACCGTCGCCACCAACTCAAGGTCCGTGGAGTCTACGCGCTCACCCCGAACTGGCAGCTCTCCGCGGACTTCAGCGCCATCTCCGGCGGACCGATCAGCGGCTTCGGTGCCGGCAACCCGTTCGACGCGACCAACTATTACAGCTACTACATCTGCGTGCAGAACTGCGACGATCCGGATTCGACCCTGCGTGTGTACAAGCACTCGCCGCGCGGAGGCTACGGGCGGATGCCGTGGACGTTCACGCTCAACGCCGGCATCACCTACCTCCGGCAGTTCGGCAATGCGGAATTCCGCGCCAAGCTGGCGGTGTACAACCTGTTCAACTCGCAGAACACCACCGCGGTGGACCAGTATCTGCAGAACGACATTTCCGACGCCACCAACCCCTCCTTCCGCCAGCCGCTCGGCTTCCAGTCGCCACGGTTCGCGCAACTGACCCTTTCGCTCAGCTTCTGATGGGGAGGGTGGCAGCCGGCGGGCCATACGGAAGCCATGGCCCGCCGGCCTGCCGCGCCCATTGCTCATGCACGCGATGACGACAACCCTCGGACACCCTCTGGCCGAGCGCCGGCGCACGGCCGCCGGGACGCACGGCGCCGTGACCGCCACCCTCGGCCCCATGGCTTCGCCGATCTCTGGGGGGCGGTTGGACGGCGTCGACCTGGAAGCGTTGGCGCGGCGCGTGCCGACACCGTTCTACGCCTACTCCGCAACGACGCTGGACGCCCGCATCGACGCCCTCCAGTCGGCCACCGAAAGTCACGGCATCGCCGTGCGCTATGCCGCCAAGGCCAACGCCACCCTGGCGCTGCTGCAGCGGATCGCCGAGGCGGGCTTCGGCGCCGACATCGTGTCGATCGGCGAACTGGAACGCTGCCTGCGCGCCGGCATCCCGGCCGATCGGATCGTCTATTCCGGCGTGGGCAAGACGACGGTCGACATCGCCACCGCCCTCGCAGCCGGCGTGGAATGCCTGAACGTCGAATCGCTGGACGAGCTGCAGACCATCGAGCGCATCGCCGAGGCCAGCAACCGCCCCGTGCGCGTGGCCGCTCGGATCAACCCCGACGTGGACGCCGGGAGCCACGCCAAGATTTCCACCGGCCGCGCCGAAGACAAGTTCGGGGTCTCGCCCGCCGAGGCCCGCGCCTGGTTCGCGCGCGAACAGGCCTCCCCCCTCGTCCGCCTCGACGGCCTGCACGTCCACATCGGATCGCAGAACCTCGATCTCGCCCCGTTTCACCGGGCCTTTGCCCAGGTCGCGCAGTTCGCCCGGGAACTGGCCACTCTTGGCCACCCGATCGCCAGCATCGATGTCGGCGGCGGACTGGGTGTGGCCTACCGCGACGGACAGCGCCCACCGGGGATCGCCGAATACATGGACACCGTCCGAACCGCGCTGTCCGGCTTCTCCGGGCGCATCCTGATCGAGCCCGGGCGCTGGCTGGTCGCGGACGCCGGCGTGCTCGTCACCCGCGTCATCCGTGTCAAGAACACCGGCACCCGTCGTTTCCTGATCCTCGACGCGGCGATGAACGACTTCGCCCGCCCCAGCCTGTACGACGCCTGGCACGCCATCGCCCCGCTTACGCCACGCGACGGGACGCCGTTGCCCCACGACATCGTCGGCCCGGTCTGCGAAACCGGGGACACGTTCGCCCGCGATCGCCTGCTGCCGCCCTGCCACACCGGCGACCTGGTGCTGATCCACGGCGCCGGGGCCTACGGCACCTCCATGTCGTCGAACTACAACACCCGCCCGCGAATCGCCGAAGTACTCTTGCAGGACGGCCGCTACGCGATCATCCGCCGCCGCCAGACCTTCGACGAACTGATCGCAGGGGAACAGCCAGCCCGCCACTGGGAGTCCGCATGATGCGTTTCATCCGACCTGCCCTGGCGTCCGGGATCGCGCTGGCCTGCGGCGCCGCGCTGGCCCTGCAGGCCCACGCGCAGGAAACCCGGCGCCCGCCGCTCACCCTCGACACGAATGTCGACATCCCGTTCAACTACATGGCCGTGCCGCAGTTCGACGTCGGCCGCGAAACCCCGCTGCGGGTCGATCTCGGAAAAATGGAACGCGGCGGGCTCGATGCCGCCTTTTTCGTCATCTGGGTTCCGCAGGGACCGTTGACGCCGGAGGGCTATACCACCGCCGTCGCGCAGGCGACGCAGAAATACGACGGCATCGGCCACATGCTGATGCGCTACCCGGACCGGATCCGGATCGCCACCTCGCCCGCGACGGTGCGGGACAACCGCAGGCGCGGTCTGCTGTCGGCGCTGATCGGGATCGAGAACGCCTACTCGCTCGGGCACGACCTGCACCGGCTCGATGCCGCCTTCGATCGCGGGGCGCGCTACGTCGGGCTGGTGCATGTGGGCAACAACGACCTGTGCTCGAGCTCGATGCCCAACGCCGACCTGCACGAGCCGGCGATGAACAGCCCCGGCGATCGCGGCATGAGCGACTTCGGCCGTGCGGTGGTGGCCCGCGCCAACGCGCTGGGCATGCTCGTCGACGTCTCGCACGCCTCCGACGCCTGCGTCCACGCCGCGCTCGACGCCTCGCGCGCGCCGATCATCGCCTCCCACTCGGGCGCACGCGCGGTGCTTGGCCACCCACGCAACCTGCCCGACGATCTGGTGCGCGCCATCGCCGCGCACGGCGGCGTGGTGCAGGCGGTCGCCTACAAGGAATTCCTGAAGGACGATCCGGCGCGCAAGGCCGAGGAAGAAGCCCTGCAGGCCCGCGTTGCCCGCGAGTCCGGAGACGCCGAGTACGACAGCGACAAGCACGACTTCCTTCCCGCGATGGTGGCCGGAATGGCCCAGATCGACCGCCGCCACCCGCTGGCGACGCTGGACGACTACGTGGCGCAGATCCGTCATCTGGTCGCCGTGGCCGGAATCGACCACGTCGGCATCGCCTCCGACTTCGATGGCGGCGGCGGCATCACCGGCTGGAACGACGCGTCCGAAACGCCCCGACTCACCGCCGCGCTGGCTGCGGCGGGCTTCAGCGACGAGGACATTGCCAAGCTCTGGGGCGGCAACCTGTTGCGGGCCTGGGAAGCCGCCCTGCGGGTGGCGGATGCGCGCTGACGGCCTGCTCGCGCTCGTCCTCTGCCTCGGGCTGTGCCCGCCTGCCGTCGCGCAGTCAGTCCGGGACGCAGGCGCCCCCTACGACCGGATGCTTGAGGAAGCGCGCATCCGCTTCCACCTGCCGGGTATCGCGCTCGGGGTCATCGAGGACGGCCGCATCGTCTACCGCCGCGGCGCCGGCGAAACTGTCGCCGGCTCCGGCATTCCCGTCACCCCCTCCACACTGTTCGAGATCGGCTCCAACAGCAAGGCGATGACCACGGCCCTCCTCGGACGGCTGGCCGCGCAGGGGCGGCTGCGCTGGGACGACCCGGTGACGCGCCACCTTCCGGAATTCCGCATGCACGACCCGTGGGTCACCGCACAGATGCGCGTCGGCGACCTGCTCACCCACAGCAGCGGCCTGCCGGAAGGCGGCGGCGACCTGATGCTGTGGCCCGCGCCGAACGCCTACACCCGTGCGGACATCCTGCACGCCCTGCGCTATTTGAAACCGGCCTACGGCTTCCGCAGCGAATACCGCTACGACAACCTGCTGTACGTCGTCGCCGGAGAGGTCGCCGCCGCGGCCGGAGGCGCCCCCTACGAGGTCCTGCTGCGCCGCGAGGTGCTTCAGCCCCTCGGGCTGGATCGCTGCCAGGTGGGCGCGTGGAACCGGGACACGGTCGGCAACATCGCCCTGCCGCACCGTCGGGAAGGCGACCGCAACATCGCGATCGAGCCGGAGGATCCACAGGTGCCGGCCTCGACTTCGGCTGCGGCGGGCGGTGTGTCCTGCGATCTCGACGCCATGCTGCGTTGGGCACGGAACTGGCTCGATCCAACTCCGGCGGAGCTGGCCTGGCTGCCCGAGGAACAGCGCCGAATCCTGCAGTCGCCGCACATGCCGATCCCGATCGACGCTTTCGAACGCCGTTTCAACCGGACCCACGTCTTCGCCTATGGCTACGGCTGGCGCATGGCCGACGTCGACGGCCAGTGGGTGGTCTGGCACACGGGCACCCTGGACGGCATGTACTCGATGCTGGCCCTGCTGCCGGATCGTCGCAGCGGCTTCGTGTTCCTGATCAACGGCGACGCGGAGCAGGCGCGAAAGGCGCTCGGGCAGGCGCTGCTCAAGCACTTCATCGATCCCGACGACACCCGCGGCGTCGCCGGCTGGGCCGCACTGCAGGCGTCCGCGACCGGTGCCCGTCCGTCGCACGCGCCGGACACCGCCCCCAGCGTCCCTGTGGACCGCGCCGAGGTGGAAGGTCTCCTCGGGCGCTATGTCGATCCCTGGCTGGGCGAGGCCCGACTGTGCGCCGAGGACGGCGCCGTCCGCTTTGATGTCGCCAAATCGCCGCGACTGTCCGGTCGCCTGCGCCGCCTCGGCGCGCGCCTGTTCATCGCCTGGGACAGCCCAGGCGTGGGAACCGACGCCTGGCTCGACCCGGTGCCGCCTTCCTCCGGACAAGCCGCCCAGCTGCGCCTGTCGAAACTGGATCCCGAGGCGGATTTCAGCGCCGACTTCGAAGACCTGCATTTCCGCCGCACCGGGGACTGCCCCGGGCCCGCCCGCCCATCGGCACCGTGAACGCACCCGCAGGAGACCTTCCGTGCGCCCATCCCGCTTGCTGCCCTGCCTGCTGACCGCCCTGACGCTGCTGCTCACCGCCTGCGCCCACCCCATCCGGAACCCGGATCCCATCGATCTGGCCATGCGCCGCTACGCCGGCGACGTCCCCGGCGCGTCCCTGCTGGTCGTTCGCGACGGCGAGGTTCTCGTGCGCCGCAGCTACGGGCTCGCCGACCTGGACACCCGGGATGCCGCCACGCCGTCCACCGACTACCGGCTGGCTTCGGTGAGCAAGCAGTTCACCGCCGCCGCGATCCTGCTGCTGGTCGAACAGGGACGACTGTCGCTGGACGACCGCCTGCGTCGCTGGCTTCCGGAACTTCCCGAGGCCGACGACGCCATCACCCTGCGCCAGGTTCTCACCCACAGCAGCGGTCTCGTCGATTACGAGGACCTGATGCCAGCCGACGCCACCGGGCAGATCAGCGACCAGGGCGTACTTGAACTGCTCGTCCGGGAGCCACGCCTGTATTTCGCACCCGGCAGCCAGTATCGCTACAGCAATTCGGGCTACGTCCTGCTCGGACTGGTGGTCGAGCGTGCCTCGGGCATGCCGCTGGCGGACTTCCTGCACGACCGCATCTTCCAGCCTCTGGGCATGCATCACATCTTGATGTACGAACGCGGCCGCGGCCCCGAGGTTCCGGATCGCGCCTACGGCTACAGCTTCATCGACGGGAAATGGATACGCACCGACCAGAGTCCGACCAGCGCCACCCGCGGCGACGGCGGCATCTATTCCAACATCGACGATCTGGCGAAATGGAACGCCGCGCTCGACGACGATCGCCTGCTGACCGCCGCTTCGCGTGCGGCGATGTTCCATCCCTGGGTCGAGGTGACGGGCGAGCCGTGGCAGGCCCGCTATGGCTTCGGCTGGCGGTTGACCGGCGACACCCAGTGGCATTCGGGTGAAACCATGGGGTTCCGCAACGTCATCGTGCGCTGGCCGAAGCAACATCTGACTGTGATCGTTCTCAGCAACCGCAACGACCCCGAGCCTTACGCCACCGCGCTGGCCATCGCCAAACCCTACCTGCAATGATCCGCCGCGCCCGCACCCGCTTCCATGCGTTTTCCGCTGCCATCGCACTGACGGCATTGAGCGCCTGCACTTCCCTGCCGCAGCACAATCCGCTCCCCCAATGGGTGCCATCCCATAATTTCGACGAGCGCCGCGCGGTCGTCATCGTGCTGCACTACACCCAGCACCATTCGGCGAAGGAAAGCCTGGACACCTTGCGCGGCGAAAACAGCACCGGTCCGGTCAGCGCGCATTACCTGATCGGCCGGGACGGGCGCATCTTCCAGCTGGTGGCCGACTCCCGGCGCGCGTGGCACGCCGGCGGCGGCCGCTGGGGCACCATCACCGACCTCAATTCCGCTTCGATCGGGATCGAGCTGGACAACGACGGCGCTTCGCCCTTTGCCGAGGCGCAGATCGCCAGCCTGCTGCGCCTGCTCGACGATCTCACCACCCGCTTGATGATCCCGAAAACGCAGATCATCGGTCACGCCGACCTCGCCCCCACCCGCCGCGAGGATCCGGGCCCGCTGTTTCCGTGGGATCGCCTTGCGGCCAGCGGATACGGGCTGTGGCCGCGCGGCAAACTGCGCGATCCGCCGCACGGCTTCGATGCCTGGCTCGCGCTGGCCGCGATAGGCTATTCGCTCGAAGACCGCCCGGCAGCGGTGCGCGCCTTCCACCGGCATTTCCGAGGCAACGATGGCACCACGCTGGACGACGGCGATTTGCGCCTGCTCGCCAATCTCGTTGCACAGCTGCAAACCGGAACCGGCCATTGACATCCACACCCGAACCGGCCTGGGCTACCCTGCGGCCTGCCCCCGCGATTCCCTCCGCCATGTCGATCGCCCTCACCGAATTCGCCCGCACCCGCCTGTTCCCGCGCGACGGTCGCCGCACCGCGATCCAGGACTGCACGCCGCAGGAATTCATCGACCGCCTCAACGCGGAAACGCCCGTGCGCGTGCTCGACGGCTACGCGCCCTTCTGCAAGCTCCACGTGCACGCGAACTGGACTTCGACGCGCTGCTCGATGATCGCCATCACCGAGGCCAACCGCCACCTGCTTCGCAGCGCCTACGAGGCGCGCAGCCGCGAGGAGCTCCCGGTCCTCGTGCGCTGGTTCGAGGGAATCGAACCGCCGGTGGCCAACTATCTGATCCCGATCCTCTACGACCGCGCGCAGCTGGTGAAGGAAGGCACCGCCATCGACGCCGACTGGGGCGTGGTCGGCTGCCTGTACACGCTGGAACCCGAGGAAATCCCGATGGTTCCGATCACCCAGATGCGCAACGCGCTGGGCGTTGCCGAAGGCGGCTCCGGCGTTGCGATCGACCGTGCCGCCTACCTTCACAGCGTGGCATTCTGGGAGCGCCACGCGAACTGGCGTTGAGCCACTCACCCTGGAACATCCTTCCCCCATGCACGCATCCAGCACACGCGCCGCCTCCAAGCCGCGACCGACCGCCGCACAGTCGGCGCTGGCCCGCCTTGGTTTCCTCCTCCTCGCCAGCCTGCTTGCCGCCTGCGCCCACCAGCCCGCCGAAACAAGCCGTGAAGCAGGCGGATGGGCCGACGCCGGTCAACTGGTGCTCGTCACATCCGCCGACTGGAACGCCACGTCGGCCGAACTGCGCCGCTTCGACCGCGTTGACGGGCGCTGGGTTCAGGTCGGCGATGCCGCGCCGGTCCTGCTCGGCCGCAGCGGCAGCGCGTGGGGCGTTGGCTTGAGTCGCGCGCGCACGGATGGGCCGGCCAAGCGGGAAGGCGACGGTCGCGCCCCGGCCGGCGTGTTCGCCATCGGCACCGCCTTCGGCTACGCCAGCCGCGTCCAGACCGGCCTTGCCTACCAGGCGATGACCGCCAACGACTGGTGCATCGACGTGCCCGATTCGGCCTATTACAACCGCATCGTCGACCGCAGCGTGGTCAAGGCGCCCCTGCTCGACCAGTCCAGCGAACCGATGCGGCGCGACATCCACGCCGATGGCGACCAGCGCTACCGCGAGGGCTTCGTGATCGAACACAACGTCGATGGCCGGGTCAGGCGCGGCGGCAGCTGCATCTTCGCCCACCTCTGGAAAGACCCGCAGACCGCCACGGCCGGCTGCACCGCAATGGCGCCAGACAGCATGGATGCGCTGCTGGCGTGGCTCGACAAACGCCGGCATCCGGTGTTCGTGCTGCTTCCCCTCCCGCAATACCTCGCCCTGAAGTCCGACTGGAACCTGCCGGAGATCGCCCGATGAGCCAGACCGCCCGCGTCCTCTTCGGTCTGATTGCCGGCATTGCCCTGGGTATCCTGCTGGCGCTGAACGCGCCGGAGTCCGGACTGGAACTGGCCGGCATCGTCGAACCGTTCGGCAAGCTCTGGCTCAACGCGCTGCAGATGACGGTCGTCCCGCTGGTGTTCGCGCTGGTCGTGGTCGGCATCAACCAGGCCTCCGACGCCGCCCACTCGGGGCGCGTCGCCAAGCAGTCAATCGGGATGTTCATCCTCCTGCTGACGCTGGCCGCGGCCATGGCCGCCGTGCTGGCGCCGCTGGCACTGTCGCTGCTGCGGCCCGACCCCGAGGTCGTGGGCGCGCTGCGTGCGCACACCGAGGGTCTGGCGACGGCCAGTGGCGGCTGGGCGTCGGCACTGACCGCGATCATCCCCAGCAACGCCATCGCCGCCGCTGCCGCCAGCGCGATGCTGCCGCTGGTCGCCTTCGCGCTGTTCTTCGGCTTCGCGCTGACGCGGATCGAGGCCACCCGCCGCGCCCTGGTGGTCGAATTCTTCAAGGCGATCAGCGACACCATGATCGTCATCGTGCACTGGGTGCTGTGGGCGGCGCCGGTGGGCATCTTCGCCCTCGTGTTCGCGCTCACCGCCCGCTCCGGACTGGGCGTGCTGCAGGCGCTGGGCATCTACATCCTGCTCGAATGCGCGCTCTACGCGATCGCCGTGGTACTGCTGGTGGGCGTGGCGGTGATGTTCGGTCGCAAGCCGCTGCTCCAGTTCCTGGCCGGGCTGGTGCCGGTGCAGGTGGTCGCGGCCAGCACCCAGTCCTCGCTCGCCACCCTGCCGGCGATGCTCGACAGCGCAAAAAACAAGCTCGGCTACCCCGACCGCGTGGCCGGACTGGTGCTGCCGATGGCGGTGTCGCTGTTCCGCATCACCTCGCCGATCCAGTACATCGCCACCGCCTGCTTCATTGCCTGGGCGCTGGGCGCCAGCCTCACGCCGGCGCAACTCGCCACCGGCGTGGCGCTGAGCGTACTGGTCAGCATGGGCTCGGTCGGCCTGCCCGGCCAGGCGATCTTCCTGGCCACCAATCTGCCCGTCACCTCCGCCATGGGCCTGCCGATCGCGCCGCTGCCGGTGCTGATGGCGGTCGACGTGATCCCCGACGTCCTTGCCACCGTCGGCAACGCGACCGGCGACATGACGGTGACGGCGGTGGTGGCCTCGCGCAATCCGGGCGGCGACATGGACGAACAAGGCGCATCGTTCATTGAAGCGGATGATCGCGGATGACGGCGGGGCGAGAGGGCAAGACTCCGACTCGCGGCACGTCCCTCACTCCCGAATGAAAATCTGCGGTGCCTTGAAGGCGCATCCGGCCACCCGCTCCCGCACGAAAATCTGCGGTGCCTTGAAGGCGCATCCGGTCGCCCACTCCCATCCGCGAATGCCCCCCGGCATCGGCACAGGGCCGATGCCTCCTCCTTGATTTCGCTGCGGGGAGCGGGCAACCGGATGCACCCCCCACTCCGACCTGCCACCCGCCTGATGGGAGTCTGCCAAACGCCCGCTCAGCAGCGCATCGACGCCGCCTCGCGGATGCCGTCGGCGATCACCGGATCGAGGCCGACGTTGTTGTGTTCCAGCACCTGCTCGGCGCGATAGCTGGAACGCACCAGCGGGCCGGAAACGACTTCGAGGAAGCCCTTGGCCAGCCCCATCTCGCGGTACTGGTGGAACTGTTCGGGCGTGACGAAACGCTCGACCGGCAGATGGTTTTTGGTCGGCCGCATGTACTGCCCCATCGTCACCACGTCGACACTGGCCGCGCGCAGATCGTCCAGGGTGCGTTCGATCTCGTCGTCGGTTTCGCCCAACCCCAGCATCAGGCTGGTCTTGACCACGGTCTGCGGGGCGTATTGCTTGGCGAACTTGAGCAGGCCGATGGTCTGCCAGTAGCCGGCGCGCGGATCGCGCACCGGATGGGTCAGCCGTTCGACGGTCTCGACGTTTTGGGCGAATGTCGCCAGGCCCGCGTCCAGCACCTTGGCAACCATCGCCTCGCGACCGCCGAAGTCCGGCGTCAGCGCCTCCACCGCCGTTTGCGGCATGCGGCCGTGGATGGCGCGAATGCAGGCGGCGTAGTGGGCCGCACCGCCGTCGGGCAGGTCGTCGCGATCGACCGAAGTCAGCACCACGTACTTGAGCTGCATCAGCGCCACCGCATCGGCGACGTTGGCCGGCTCCATCGGATCCAGCCAGCCGTTGGGGTTGCCGGTGGACACCGAGCAGAACTTGCAGGCGCGGGTGCACACCGAGCCCATCAGCATCAGGGTCGCGGTGCCACGCCCCCAGCACTCGGCGATGTTCGGACACTTGGATTCGGCGCAGACCGTCGAGAGCCTGTGGCTCTGCACGATCTCGCGGATTTCCTGGAAGCGCGCGCCGGTCGGCAGCTTCACCCGCAGCCACGGCGGCTTGCGGTCGGCGTCGGGCACAGCGCTCAGCTTGTTGGGCTTGATCCCGTCCTTGATCGCCGGCGTGCCCTGCGGGCTGACGAACTTGCTGCCCGGAAGCGGGCGAACGGTGTCGGAAATCGAATCGCTCATCGGAGGAAAGCCTGCCATCGTCGCGGCAACCTGCCGCACGGAACCGACGCGCGCCATCCGGCGCCGCGCATCACGGACACATCATAACAACCGCGCGCCTTCCGCATCGGCACCGACAATTTGACCCCGACAAAACAATCCAGCCAGACTAAAGCCAGGGCCGCCCACCAGACGCTCCGCCTGCATCCGCCCGAACATCCCGCTGCAACGCGCCCGCTTGCCCGGCACCGGACTGGCCGACTACAATGCGCGTCCCCGCCCGAATAGCTCAGCCGGTTAGAGCACTTGACTGTTAATCAGGGGGTCGTTGGTTCGAGTCCAACTTCGGGCGCCAGGCAATTCAACGATTCAGGCTCGCTTCGGCGAGCCTGAATCGTTTCTGGCATTCCCAATCGCCCTCGCCACGCTGCGCATGCCCTTGCACCAGCACGGGTGTCTGCCAGCCGCGAGGCATCCGTCGATGTCCCGCACCCATGCGACCCGGCATGCACCGGGGCGCAGCAGGTCGTGTGATCGGAAACCATTGATGCCTGGCGCTTCTGAATCGCGCCGCCTCGCACCGCTTTCAGAACAGTCCGGGACGCTCGGAAACGCGCGATTCCCGCGCCTCCACCAGCCGCGCGATCCGCGCGTGGTGTTCGATCAGGTCAGCGCATTCGGCGACGAAGATGCCCATCTGGCCGACCTTGAATTCGACCCAGGCAAGCGGCAACTCGGGCAGCAGGTTCGTCAGCGCCTGCTCGGCTTCGCCCACTTCGCAGATCAGCAGCCCGTCCTCACCGAGGTGCAGCGGCGCGTCGCGCATGATCCTCAGCACAAGGTCGAGGCCGTCGTCGCCTGCACGCAGGCCGAGTTCGGGTTCGTGCGAATACTCGCGCGGCAGGGCGTCGGTTTCGGCGTTGGTGACGTAGGGCGGGTTGGTGACGATCAGGTCGTAGCGCTCGCCCGGCAGGCAGGAATACAGGTCCGACTTCAGGAAACGCACGTTGCGCACCAGCAGGCGCGCCTCGTTCTCGCGCGCCAGCGCCAGCGCCTCTTCGCTGAGGTCGACGCCATCGACGTGCCAATCCGGGTTGTAATGCGCCATCGCGATGGCTATGCAGCCCGACCCGGTGCACAGGTCGAGCGCGCGGCGCACCTCGCGGTCGCCCAACCACGGCTGGAAGCCGGCTTCGATCAGTTCCGCGATCGGCGAGCGCGGCACCAGCGCGCGCGGGTCGCTCTTGAAGCTCAACCCGGCGAACCACGCTTCGCCGGTCAGGTAGGCGGCCGGGATGCGCTCTTCGATCCGGCGCAGGAACAGGCCCAGCACGTCTTCCTTTTCCGCCTCGGTGATCCGCGCATTGCCGTACACCGGCGACAGGTCGTGCGGCAGGTGCAAGGCGTGCAGGGTGAGCTGGGTGGCTTCGTCCAGTGCGTTGTCATAGCCGTGCCCGAAGGTCAGCCCGGCCGCGTTGAAACGGCTGGCGCCATAGCGGATCAGGTCGATGATGGTCTGCAATTCCTGGGACATGGCGACCGCATCCGCTTCGGGGCTGGCAGTATAGCGAGCGGGCGCGGTTATCATCGCCATCCACGCCGTTTCAATTCCCTCATTTCCGTCCTTTCCCGGATGCCGCCTGCCGCATGTCGAAGCGCACCGCCGTTCTTCTCTTGATCGTCATGGCCGCCGGAGCGCTCGGCCTGCTTGCGTCGCGATTCGCCTTCCAGGCGCCGCCCCGGCCGACCCTGCCCGCCCCGCAGGCCATCACCCTGCTGCCGACGCCGCGGGTCCTGCCGAGGTTTTCACTGCAGCAGGCCAACGGGGCGCCGCTGACGCCGGACACGTTGAAGGGCCACTGGACGGTGGTGTTCCTCGGCTACACCCATTGTCCGGACGTGTGCCCGACCACGCTGGCGCAGCTGTCGGCGGCGCAGAAACAGTGGTCGTCCCTGCCCGAGGCCAGCCGACCGCGGGTGCTGTTCGTCTCCGCCGATCCCGAGCGCGACACGCCCGAACGGGTGGCTCGTTACGCCCGCGCCTTCCATCCCGATTCGCTGGCGGCGACCGCCCCGATACCGGAACTGGAAAAATTCGCCCGCGCGCTGTCGCTGGTGTTCATGAAATCCCCGGATCCCGAGGGCGGCCCCGACTACGCCATCGACCACTCCGCCGCCTTGGTGCTGCTCGACCCGCAGGCGCGCATGGCCGGTGTGGCGCAGCCGCCGTTCGACATCAAGGGCATCGCCGACGACCTTGCGGCACTGTCCCCCAAAGCCACCGAACGATGATGCGCATCGTCACTGCTCTCACCTACGTCCTGCCGCACCGCGCACTGTCCGCGCTGGCGCGCCGGCTCGCCTGGTCGCGCAATCCCTGGCTCAAGCAGCGACTGATCGATGCGGTGGTGTGCCGCTTCGGCGTCGATCTGGCCGAGGCCGAACAGCCCGACCCGACCGCCTATCCGACCTTCAACGCCTTCTTCACCCGCGCCCTCAGGCCCGGCGTGCGTCCGTTCGATCCCGATCCGCGCGCCCTGTTGATGCCGGCCGACGGTCGCATCAGCCAGTGCGGACCGATCGTCGATGGCCGCATCTTCCAGGCCAAGGGGCGTGAGTTCACCGCCGCCGAACTGCTGGGAAGCGAGGCCGATGCCGAACCCTTCAAGGACGGCGTGTTCGCCACCGTCTACCTGTCGCCGCGCGACTACCACCGCGTGCACATGCCGTGGGGTGCCACCCTGCGCGAGACCGTGCACGTCCCCGGCCGGCTGTTCTCGGTCGGCCCCGACGCGGTGGCCTCGGTGCCGCGCGTGTTCGCCCGCAACGAGCGCCTGGTTTGCCATTTCGACACCGACTTCGGGCCGATGGTGCAGGTGATGGTCGGCGCGCTGCTGGTGTCGGGCGTCGAAACGACGTGGAGCGGCGTGGAAATCCCGGCCTATGCCGATGCCGTCACCCGCAAGGACTGGCGCGGCCGGAGCATCACGCTGGCGCGCGGCGAGGAGATGGCGCGCTTCAACTACGGCAGTACCGTCATCGTGCTGCTGCCCAAGGGCGTGGCGACGCTCGCTCCGGAACTTGCGGCGGAAACGCCGGTGCGCCTCGGCCAGCGGCTGGCGCTGCTGGACTGAACCCTCACGCCCCCGACTTGCCACGGCGGGTCACTGCGGCGCGACTACCGCACTGTTCATCCGTCGCAGCCCTTGAGCACCAACGTCTGGCCGGGACGGATCAGGTATCCGGGCGCCTTCACCCGGTTTGCGCGCGCCAGCGCGCCCAGGTCGCAGCCGAATCGGCTGGAAATTCCCTGCAGGCTGTCGCCGCGTCTGACCTTGTATTTTTTCGGTTTCGGGGCAGCCGCTCTGGCCGACGCCTGCTGGGCGGCGGCAGGGGCGGTGGCACCGGGCGCGGAAGCCGTACCCGAAGCCTGGCTGGAATACGGAACCGGATCCCCGACCCTGACGATCGCGGAATTGACGTCACTGGCCACCAGCGCACTCGCCATCTCGACCCGGCGGCCGCTGCGGCAATGCAACGCATACAGCCAGTTGATGCGGGTGGTGGTGTTCAGCGTGGTCCCCGCCGGCAGCGTGGTGGCCGGAGACCAGCGTGGGTTGAGGTTGCGCAAGGCGCGCAGGTAGCCGTCGCGCGAACCATAGTTGCCGAGGCAGATCGTCAGCTCGTACAGCGAAGCCGGCCGCGCCAGCTGCAGCGTCGACGGCCGCACGCTCACGCGCGGCCAGCGGATCCCGTAGTCCTTGGGATGCAGGAACAGCCAGGCGGCGGCGATCACCATCGGCACATAGTCCTTGGTTTCGGCCGGGAACTGGTTGTAGACATCGGAATCCCAGAAGCTGCGCCCGCCGGTGCTCTGGAACACCCTCAGCGCGCGGCCCTCGCCGCCGTTGTAGCCCGCCAGCGAGAGCTCGATGCTGTTGTTGAGCTGGGCCATTCGCTCCGACAGGTATTCCGCCGCAGCGTCCGCGGACGCGCGCGGATCGTAGCGGGTGTCGAAACCGCTGCCGTCGTCGCCCAGCCCGAATCGCCGTCCGGTGGCCGGCATGAACTGCAGCGGCCCCACCGCGCCCGCGCGCGAACCCACGTGCACCTTGCCGTTGGATTCCTTGGCCATGATCCCGAACAGCAGTGCTTCGGGCAGACCGCGGCGGCGGAACGCGGGCGACATCAGATGCTGCATGTAGCGGTAGTTCTCGTAGCTGTCCATCAGCGACGGCCGCATGTCGGTCAGCCAACGGCGGATGCCGGCCTGCACCGCTGGATTGAATTGCACCATCCGAACGAAACGCTTGCCTTCCTCGCTCAGCAGCACGTTGGCGCTGGCCTCGTCAGGAACATCGGTGTCGCCCAGCTCTGTCGCGTCGATCGGATCGCCGTCGGATTCGTCGTCGGCATCGACCTCAGCGCTGGCCTTGAGCAGGCGCTCGTAGGCTTCCAGCATCGCCGCGACCTCGCAGCCCTTCTGTTTCGCGCAATCGGCCACCACGGCCTGCATGTCGGCAAGCGCCTGTTGCGCCGCCTTGGCGCCTGCATCCTCATCCTCCATCGCCTGTGCATCGCGGTAGCGCCTTTCCGCCGCGTCCATGCGCTGCCGCAATTGATTGATGGATTCCTGATCGCGGCGCGAGATCGCATTTGCGGTGGACGGAACGATCGCCGCAATCAGCGGGATCGACAGGAACAGGGCGGCGCAGAAGGTGCGTGGCGTCATCATCCAGCATCGTTTCGATGGAATTCTCAGGGTATCCGCCCGCCACGCGTCAGGGCAACCTGCCGCCAGAGCAATCCCCATTCACCGTTCAGCCTGATTCCGAACAACGCCCAGACCGCCGGTGGATCGCATTAGAATCCGGAGTCTCACGCAAGGAACACACATCGGACATGGATCCCATCCTCGTAGGCAAGGCCATCACCACGGACACCAGCGGCCCCGTCGTGCTGCTGCCGGGCTACGGCAACCGCCACGGACTGGTCGCGGGTGCGACAGGCACCGGCAAGACCGTCACCCTGATGACGCTGGCCGAAGGATTCTCGCGGATCGGCGTGCCGGTGTTCATGGCCGACGTCAAGGGCGATGTGTCCGGACTGGCGGTGCCCGGAACGACCAGCGAGAAGCTCCAGCAGCGCCTCGAGCGGATCGGCATCAAGGATTACCGGAACGAAGCGGCGCCGGTGGTGTTCTGGGACCTGTGGGGCAAGGCCGGGCATCCGGTACGCACCACGGTCAGCGAGATGGGGCCGACGCTGCTGGCCCGCATCCTCGAACTGAACGACACCCAATCCGGCGTGTTGGACATCCTGTTCAAGTTGGCCGACGACCGCGGCCTGCTGCTGCTCGACCTGGACGATTTCCGTGCGCTGCTGAACCTGATCGCCACCGAGCGGCAGGACATCAGCACCTCCTACGGACTGGTAAGCACGCAGTCGATCGCCGCCATCCAGCGCGCCTTGCTGCGGTTGTCGCAGGACGGGGCCGAGATGTTCTTCGGCGAACCGGCGCTGGAACTCGCCGAGTTGATGCGGACCACCTACGACGGTCGCGGCGTCGTCAACATCCTCGCCGCCGACCAGTTGATCCTCAAGCCGCGACTGTATTCCAGCTTCCTGCTGTGGCTGCTGTCGGAGCTGTTCGAGACCCTTCCGGAAGTGGGCGATCTGGAAAAGCCCAAGCTGGTCTTCGTGTTCGACGAGGCGCATCTGCTGTTCAACGACGCCCCGCCGGCGCTGCAGCAGCGCATCGAGCAGGTGGTGCGGCTGATCCGCTCCAAGGGCGTGGGCGTGTACTTTTGCTCGCAGTTCCCCGACGACGTGCCGGCCAACGTGCTGGGCCAGCTCGGCAACCGCGTCCAGCACGCGCTGCGCGCCTTCACGCCGCGCGATCAGAAGGCGGTCAGGACGGCGGCCGAAACCTTCGTCGCCAATCCGGCACTGGACGTGGCCCAGACCATCGGCCAACTCGGGGTTGGCGAAGCGCTGGCGTCGATGCTGCTCGACAAGGGCGTGCCGATGCCGGTCGAGCGCACCCTGATCGCGCCGCCGCGCTGCCGGATGGGCGCGATCACCGAGGCCGAGCGCGCGCAGGTGCGCGCAAATTCACCCGTTGGCGGAAAATACGACACCCCGGTCGATCGCGAGTCTGCGGCCGAAATGCTCGCCAAACGGGCGGAGACCAAGGCCGAGCAGGCGCAGGCACCGGCAGCCAAGACCGCCGACAAGGAAGACCCGAACGAACATGGCTTCGGCTCCGCGGTCAAGGACGCGCTCTTCGGCACGAAGCGGCGCCAGGGCATGATCGAAACCATGGGCAAGCAGACTGCCCGTACGGTCGGCAATCAGATCGGCCGCCAGATCCTGCGCGGCATTTTCGGCGGCATGTTCGGCGGCAAGCGCTGAGCGAGAGTCCCGTCCACTTCAGTTTTCCATCAGGAGCCATCCATGATCCGCCGGATTTCCCAAGCCACCCTACTCACGCTTGCGGTTCTCGCCATCGCCGGCTGCAGCAAGCCGACCAGCGACCAGGATTCCCTGCTGCAGGAAGCTCGCGAAGCGGGCGACGATCTGAGAGGAATCCAGGCGCCGCAAGCGCCGCAGCTGCGCATCGATCCAAACGACGCACCGACCAAGGAACCGCCGCCTTCCACTTTTGCCGGCAAATACAAAGGCTCGATTCCCTGCGCGGGCTGCGATGGGGACAATTCCACGCTGACGCTTTCCGCCGATGGCAACTACACCATCGAACGCCCGGCCCCCAATCCGGGCAGCAACGGGCACTGGGTGTCGGAAGAAGGCGGCACCCGACTTCGCCTCGACCCGGTGCGCCGAGACGAAGGCAGCTTGGTCTGGGGCGTTTCGTCTGGCAACACCTTGAAGCGGCTGGACGAAGACGGCACGCCGCTGGCACGCGACGTCGCGCCCGAAGTGCTGACCCGCGAACGCTGATTCGCGCATTTCGCCCACCGGCGCCGAGGGCCGCCACGCCGGAACCGGAAACACGCCATGCCGCAAGCACCGCTCCCGATGCATTCGCAGCCGGTGCCGTTCTGGCGACGCCCCGGCGCGATCGCCCTGTACCCGCTGCGCGGCGCGGCGCTGGTCACGCTGATCCTGCTGACCGTTCTGGGCATGCTGGGCTGGCTGCCCAGTTCCGGGTGGATCTTTTCCATCATCGTCTACTTCGCGGGCTACAAATACGCCTTCGAGATCCTGCTGCGCACCGCCAACGGCGATGACCGTCCGCCGGAGGTGTCCATCGAAGCGCAAAACGGCGCGGTCTGGCGGCTACTGGGCGTCCTTCTGGCACTCTCGATCGGCGTCAAGCTGGCGTTTTTCGCAGGCATCCCCGCTGCCGGGGTGCTGGCGCTGGCGTTGTTCACCTTCATCCAGCCCGCGGTGACGGCACTGCTGGCCACCGGCGACGGGCTGTTCACCGCGTTGAACCCGGCCAACGCCGTACGCATGATCGATCGCATCGGTGCAGCCTATTTCGTCGTCGCGGCAGCGCTGCTGCTGATCCAGATCGCCGTGGTGCTGGCCAGCGCGTCGCTGGCGTCCAACCTGCCCGGTTTCCTGGCGTCACTGTGGATCGACGCGCTGTTTTTCTGGGGACTGTTCGCCAGTTTCCACCTGCTGGGACTGGCAATGTACCAATACCACGACGCGCTGGGCTACACGCCATCCAGACACGCCAACGCGCTGCCCACACCGCAGGACCGCGACAGGGCCTTGCTGGATCAGGTGAGCATCCACGCCTCCCACGGCGATCCCGCCGGGGCGATCGCGCTGCTGCGCGACGAACTGCGGGAACGCCCGCTGGCGCCTGCCGTGCACGAACGCTATCGGCAACTGCTGCGCGAGGCCGGCGACAGCGAAGCGCTCGACGCACACGCCGGCCTCTACATCGCAATGTTGGCGCAAAGCAAACAGGATCGACTGGCGCTTGGGGCGCTGCGCGAGGCGCTGGACGCCAATCCGCATTTTTCGCGTCTCGATCCCGAACTCCGCGAAGGATTGGTGCGCCGCGCGCTGGAGCTTGGCCAATCCCGTCTGGCCGTCGATGCAATGCAGGCACTCCTGCGCGCCGACCCGCGCCATCCAGACGCCACAGGCTGGGCCCTGCAAGCCGCGCAGTTGCTGCAGGATCGATTCGGCGAATCAACCGCTGCGCTCTCGGTGCTCCAAACCACCCGCGCCACCTGCCGCAACGAGGCGGGAATCGCCGAACTCGACGCAGCCATCGCGCGGTTGCAACCCGTGGAACCGGACGCATGAGCCGCTGGCGGCCACCGCCGGAAAAGAGCACCGCGCTGATCACGCCCGCGGGCCATGCGCGGCTGAAGGCCGAGATGGACGAGCTGTGGCGGGTGCGCCGGCCCGAGGTGGTCAAGGCGCTGGCGGCGGCCGCGGCCGAGGGCGACCGTTCCGAGAATGCCGAGTACATCTACCGCAAGAAGCAACTCGGGGAAATCGACCGCCGCGTGCGCTACCTGAGCAAACGACTGGAAGTCCTGCGCGTGGTCGAAACCGTCCCCAGCGATCCCGGGGCGGTGTTCTTCGGCGCCCGGGTCGAACTGGAAAACCTTTCCAGCGGCGAATGCCACCGCTATCGCATCGTCGGCCCGGACGAGACCGACGCCGGGCTCGGCTGGATCAGCATCGACGCTCCGCTGGCGCGCGCCATGCTGAAAAAACGCGTGGACGACGAATTCGAAGCAATGTTGCCGGGCGGGCCGGTGCGTTTCGTCGTCAACGAGATTCGCTACGACGCCTTGTAGCAGTGGGTCCTGCCCGCGACCCTCCATCCCGGAATCGCGCCCATGGGGCGCTCCCGCAAGGAGATGCGCGGTCAGGCGTTGTACTCGACCTCGCCGTAGAGATCGTGCTCGTCGCTGCCCATGATGCGCACCTGCACGAACTCGCCGGGGCGCAGACCGGCTTCGCGGCCATCCTGGATCTGCACCAGGCCATCGATTTCCGGAGCGTCGGCCCTGGAGCGGGCAATGGCCAGTTCACCGTCGATGGCATCGACCAGGCAGGTCTGCACCGTGCCGACCTTGGCCTCCAGCCTGGCGGCGGAAATCCCGGCCTGCCGCTCCATGAAACGCGCCAGTCGCTCCTGCTTCACCTCTTCCGGCACCGGGTCGGGCAGATCGTTGGCCTTTGCGCCCGTGACGGGCGAATAGGCGAACGCGCCGACGCGGTCGAGTTGGGCCTCGTCGAGAAAGTCCAGCAGCGTCTCGAACTCCTGCTCGGTCTCGCCGGGGAAGCCAACGATGAAGGTGCTTCGGATGGTCAGCTCGGGACAGATGTCACGCCAGTTGTGAATGCGCTCCAGCGTTTTTTCCACCGCGCCGGGACGCTTCATCAATTTCAGGATGCGCGGACTGGCGTGCTGGAAGGGGATGTCCAGATACGGCAGGATCCTGCCGTCCGCCATCAGCGGAATCACGTCGTCCACGTGCGGATACGGATAGACGTAGTGCAGGCGCGTCCACACGCCCAGTTCCGAAAGTCCCTCGCACAGTGCCTTCATCCGGGTTTCGTACATGCCGGTGCGCCACAGCCTGGGTGCATATTTCATGTCTGCGCCATAAGCGCTGGTGTCCTGCGAGACCACCAGCAATTCCTTCACACCGCCGCGCACCAGCTTTTCGGCTTCGCGCAGCACCTCATCCACCGGCCGGCTGACCAGGTTGCCGCGCATCGAGGGGATGATGCAGAAGGTGCAGCGATGGTTGCAGCCTTCGGAAATTTTCACGTAGGCGAAATGATGCGGGGTCAGCTTCAGGCCGTAGTCCGGCAACAGATTCAGGAACGGATCGTGCTTTGGCGGCAGCGCCGTGTGCACGGCTTCCATAACGCTGGCGTAGTCCTGCGGGCCACTGATGGACAGCACGCCCGGATGGGCCTCGCGGATCAAGTCGGCGCGCTTGCCAAGACAGCCCGTCACGATGACCTTGCCGTTCTCGGCCATCGCCTCGCCAATGGTGTCCAACGATTCGGCCACGGCGCTGTCGATGAAGCCGCAGGTGTTGACCACCACCACATCGGCATCGTCGTAGGTCTGCACCAGGTCGTAGCCTTCCACCTTGAGCTGGGTGAGGATGCGCTCTGAATCCACCAGCGCCTTGGGGCAGCCGAGGCTGACGAAACCGACCTTGGGGCTGGCGATTTTGGGTTGCGACAGTGGCATGACAACGCGACTCGAAAAGGTGCGAGATTATACGTTGCGTGGTCGCGGGCGCCCGGATCGCGCGCCGAAGCATTCCGAGGGAGGCATCGATGGGCGACTGGCACACACTGTTCACCTCCTGCGGCACCGTGCGGGCCTGGTTGGCCAAGCCGGAAGCCGAGCCGCGCGGCGCAATCGTCGTGGCGCACGAAATCTACGGCCTGCTGCCCCACTACCAGAACCTCTGCGAGCGTTTGGCGCAGGCGGGTTTCATCGCCCTGGCCCCGGCCTACTTCGACCTGGTCGAACCCGGGTTGGTCCTGCCCACGGATCGGGCCGGTTCCAACCGCGGCCGCGCCATCGTCGACCGGCTCGGTCTGGACTGCGGCGTCGATGTCACCGAGGCCGCGACCGACTTTCTGGCAGGCTTTGGCCACTCGGTCGGCGTCGTCGGCTTCAGCTGGGGGGGCACGGTGGCGCTGCTGGCCAATACCCAGCTCGGACTTCCTGCCGTCAGCTATTACGCCACCCGCAACCTGCCCTGGCTGGACGAGAAGGCCGGCGCCCCGCTGATGTTCCACTTCGGCGCGCTGGACTCCGCCATCCCGGAAGAGGCGATCGCGCAGCACCGGCAAAAACAGCCGCAGGCGCAGGTGTTCGTGTACGAACACGCCGACCATGCCTTCAACCGCGATCCGGATCCGCCCTACCAGCCCGAGGCCGCCGCGCTGGCCTGGCGACGGAGCCTCGACTTCTTCACGGAGCACCTGTCATGAACATCTGGCAACTGGATCTTCGCCTCGCCGACGACACGGTTCCCGTCGCCGACCTGCCATTGTGCGAAGTGCGGCTGATTGACGACGCCAACCATCCCTGGCTGGTTCTGGTGCCCAAGGTCGTCGACGCGGTCGAGATCCTCGACCTCACGTCCTCCCAGCGCGCCATGCTGGGTGCCGAGATCGCGCTCGCCTCGCGCGCACTGAAGAAACTGTTCCGGCCCGACAAACTCAACGTCGCCGCGCTGGGCAATCTGGTGCCGCAATTGCACATCCACGTGATCGCGCGCTTTCGCACCGACATCGCCTGGCCGCGCCCGGTCTGGGGCGCGGCGGACGCCCGCCCGTACGCGCCGGAAGATCTGGTCGAGCGCGTCCGGGCATTGGCACAAGCATTGGGATGATTGTGTCAAGGCCGATAGCCGGATGCCTCTGTTGCTGACGCCGAAAGTGCCGTTGCTCTTTGCCATTGGCGAACGCATGCGCGGCATCATGTGCCGATGCCAACCTCCATCGCTCCGCCCAGACTCGCCGTGATCGGCGGCGGCCCCGCCGGCCTGATGGCTGCGGAAGCAGCGCGGGCCCAGGGAATCGAGGTGCATGTGTTCGAGGCCAAGGGTTCGGTCGGACGCAAGTTCCTGATCGCCGGCAAGGGCGGGCTGAACCTGACCCACTCCGAACCTCGACCCGGCTTCGATGCGCGCTATCGGCAACGGGCCGGCGACGTCGGTACCTGGCTGGACGATTTCGACGCCGATGCGCTGCGCGAATGGGCGCGCGGTCTGGGCATCGACACCTATGTCGGCAGTTCAGGCCGCGTCTTTCCGATCGACCGCAAGGCCGCGCCGCTGTTGCGCGGCTGGGTGCGCCGGCTGAAGGATTCCGGCGTGCAGATGCACGTGCTGCATCGCTGGCTGGGCTGGACTGCGGATGGGCGGTTGCACTTCGACACTCCCGCCGGCGCACTCCACTTCGATGCCGACGCGGTGGTGCTGGCGCTGGGGGGCGGCAGTTGGCCGCAACTCGGCTCCGATGGCGCCTGGGCGCAGACGCTGGCGGCACGCGGTGTCGACCTCGCGCCGCTGGCTCCGGCCAACTGCGGTTTCGATATCGGCTGGAGTCCACACCTGACGAGCAAGCACGCCGGCGCGCCGCTGAAGCCGGTCGTCGCGCATTGGCGCGACGCCGTCGGCGTGGAACACGCCTTGCAGGGCGAATGCGTGCTGACGGCCACGGGACTCGAAGGCAGCCTGATTTACGCCATCAGCGCCGACCTGCGTGATGCACTGTCACGCGACGGTGCGACGACGCCGCAGCTGGACCTCGCCCCGGGCCGCGATGTCGAGCGGCTCGTGCGCGATCTTTCCAGGCCGCGCAACGGCCGCAGCCTTGCCGAGCATTTGCGCCGGCATGCCGGCATCGAGGGCGCCAAGGCGGCACTGCTGTTCGAACTTCTGGACAAGCCCATTCTGCAGGACATGCCGCGACTGGCCGCCGCGATCAAGCGCCTGCCGCTGCCGTTGCGCAGCGCAAGGCCGATGGCGGAAGCCATCTCCTGCGCAGGCGGGGTGCGGCTGGAGGCCCTGGATTCGATGCTCATGCTGCACGCGATACCGGGCGTGTTCTGCGCCGGCGAAATGCTGGACTGGGAGGCGCCCACCGGCGGCTACCTGCTGACCGCCTGTTTCGCCAGCGGCCTGCGCGCCGGACGCGGCGCGGCGGCATGGCTCGACGGGAATCGCGCTCAGGTGCGCGGCAGCGTCACCCCGGTCTGACCTTGGTACTTGCCGCCGCGATCCTTGTACGAGGTCTCGCACACGTCGTCGGCATCGGACTGGAAGAACAACATCTGCGCGACGCCCTCGCCGGCGTAGATGCGTGCGGGCAGCGGCGTGGTGTTGGAAAACTCCAGGGTGACGTGACCTTCCCACTCCGGCTCCAGCGGCGTCACATTCCCGATGATCCCGCAGCGCGCGTAGGTGCTCTTGCCCAGGCACACCACCAGCGTGTCGCGCGGGATGCGGAAGTATTCGACGGTACGCGCCAGCGCGAACGAATTGGGTGGGATGATGCACTCGTCGCCGACCACGTCGACGAAGCTCTTGGGATCGAAGTGCTTGGGGTCGACGATGGTGGCGTTGATGTTGGTGAACACCTTGAACTCGCGCGCGCAGCGCACGTCGTAGCCGTAGCTGGAGGTGCCGTAGCTGACGATCCGCTGGCCATCGGCCTGCTTGACCTGGCCCGCCTCGTACGGCTCGATCATGCCGTGCTGCTCGGCCATGCGGCGGATCCAGCGGTCGCTTTTGATGCTCATGCGTCGTTCCAGTGGCGTTTGGAGCGCAATTGTAGCGGGCGGGCGCAGCCGGAATCGCGGTCGATGCCGTTCGAACGCCCGCTCACTTCATCAGCGAGGCCATGATCCCGGTGCGGACCTTGGGACGCGCCTTCAGCCGCTCCAGCAACGCCTTCGCGGCCGCACGGTAAGCCTTGGCCGCAGCCGACTGCGGCTCGGCGACGACAATCGGGGTACCGGCGTCGCCGTGTTCGCGGATCGCGACTTCCAGCGGCAGGGAACCCAGCACCGGCACGCCGTACTGGCCGGACATCCACTCGGCGCCGCCCTTGCCGAAGATGTGCTCGACGTGGCCGCAATGGGAGCAGACGTGCGCGGCCATGTTCTCGACCAGCCCGAGCACCGGGATCTCGACCTTCTCGAACATCTTCAGCGCCTTGCGCGCGTCCATCGTCGCCACTTCCTGCGGCGTCGTCACCACCACCGCGCCGGCCACCGGGATGCGCTGGGCCATGGTCAGCTGGATGTCGCCGGTGCCCGGCGGCAGATCGACCACGAGGATGTCGAGGTCGCCCCAGCGGGTATCGCGCAGCAGCTGGGTAAGCGCCTGGGTCACCATCGGCCCGCGCCAGATCATCGGCGTGTCGTCGCCGACCAGGAAGCCGATCGACATCGCCTCGATGCCGTAGGCCCGCATCGGCTCGATGGTCTTGCCGTCCGGACTGTCGGGCTTGCCGGACAGGCCGAGCATGGTCGGAACGCTCGGGCCGTAGATGTCGGCGTCCAGCACACCGATCTTCAGGCCTTCGGCCGCCAGCGCCAGCGCCAGATTCACCGCGATCGTCGATTTGCCGACCCCGCCCTTGCCGGAGCCGATCGCGATGACGTTGTGGGCATTGGGCAGCGGTTTGAGCTCGCCCTGGACGGCGTGGGAAGGCAGACGCGACATGAAGACAATGAAAACCAGGTCGGAGCTTGCCAGTCTAGCGCCTGTCGCAATGGAGGCCGACGATCTGGATCAAGCTGCGGCCAAGTACACCAGAGGCTGAACGGCGCCCGCCGACCGCTTCCATACCTCGCCGAATGGGGTATAAAGCGAAGGCAGGGGCGCGCCGCGTCCCGTATTATCCGTGGAGGGAGAAGGCAGATGCGCAACATGATCTTGGCAGCGGTGCTCACCTCGTTTGCGTTCGGCGCAAGCGCACAGAATCTTTCCTCGCCGATCGGCCATTGGCGGACGCTGGACGACGAGACCGGCAAGCCGATGACGGTCACGGAAATCTACGAGGCACAGAACGGCACCCTGGCCGCGCGAATCACCGAGAACCTCGGTCTGCCGGCCACCTGCACCGGCTGCAGCGGCAAATACAAGAACAAGCCCTTCGTCGGCATTGTCACGCTGTGGAACCTCACCCCCACCGGCAACGGCACCTGGGGCAACGGCAACGGCTACAAGCCTTCGGACGACCGCAATTTCAAGGCCAAGTCGGTTCGACTGGTCGACGGCGGCCGCAAGCTCGAAGTCAAGGGCTGCGTGGCCTTCATCTGCAAGACGGCGACCTGGGTTCGCGTCGACTGAGCGACATCCACGGCATGGGCGGCCTGACGGCCGCTCATGCCTTCCGCCAGCTACCTTCGGCAACCAAGCCCGGTTAACATGCCTTGGCATCGGCATGTGAATCCAAGCGGAGGTCTTCGGTGCAGCTGATTTCAGGATGGATTCCAGGACGAGCGATGTCGTTCCTGTTCGCCGCAACCTTGTTATCCGCGGCGACCCTCGCACAGGCGCAGAACTCGCCCGTCGGCCGCTGGAAAACCATCGACGACGCCACCGGCAAGCCCAAGTCGCTGGTCGAGATCTATCAGGCCAACGACGGCACGCTGGCGGGTCGGGTGGTTGAAATCCTCGACCTGAAGGACGGCCCGGATCCGCTGTGCACCGAATGCGAAGGCCCCAACCGGAACAGGCCCATCCGCGGCATGGTCATCCTCTGGGGATTGAAGCCGGACGGCCAGTTGCGCTGGACGCACGGGCGCGTGCTCGATCCGGAAAACGGCAAGGACTACAAGGCCAAACTGGAATTGCAGGGCGGCGGACAGCGACTGGCCATGTCCGGCTGCATCTATTTCCTGTGCCGGCAGCAAATCTGGATCCGGGAGTGAGGCGCCGGCCGGGAGGCCGTGAACGGCGCGCGCACTGACCGCGGACCCTGTGCGTGCGACAATCCGCGCTTTCGCTTGCACAAACATGCCATGTCCCGCTCCGCCCTCGTCACCAACGCTCTCCCCTACGCCAACGGCCCGCTGCACCTGGGCCATCTGGTCGGCTACATCCAGGCCGACATCTGGGTGCGGGCGCGGCGCATGCGCGGCGACACCGTGCACTACGTCTGCGCCGACGACACCCACGGCACGCCGATCATGCTGGCGGCGGAAAAGGCCGGGGTGACGCCAGAGGCGTTCATCGCGAAGATCCAGGACAGTCACGAACGAGACTTCGCCGCCTTCGGCGTGGCCTTCGATCACTACGACTCCACCCACTCGGCCCGCAACCGCGAGATCACCGAGCAGATCTACGCCCGATTGGAAGCGGGTGGCCACATTGCCCGCCGCAGCGTGGCGCAGTTCTACGACCCGGCCAAGGGCATGTTCCTGCCCGACCGCTACGTCAAGGGCACCTGCCCCAACTGCAAGTCGCCCGACCAGTACGGCGACAACTGCGAAGTCTGCGGCGCCGCCTACAGCCCCACCGACCTGATCGACCCGACGTCGGCGGTCTCCGGCGCCACGCCCGAAATCCGCGACTCCGAACACTTCTTCTTCGAAGTCGGCCGCTTCGAAGCCTTCCTGCGCCAGTGGCTGGCGCAGGACACCGCGCTGCCGGGGGTGAAGGCCAAGCTGATGGAATGGCTGGACGCCGACGGCGGCCTGCGCGCCTGGGACATCTCGCGCGATGCGCCCTACTTCGGCTTCGAGATTCCCGGCGCGCCCGGGAAGTACTTCTACGTCTGGCTGGATGCGCCGATCGGCTACCTGTCCAGCTTCCGCAACCATTGCAACGAAAGCGGCACGGACTACGACAGCTTCCTGCGCGCCGACTCGCAGGCCGAGTTGCACCACTTCATCGGCAAGGACATCGTCAACTTCCACGGCCTGTTCTGGCCCGCCGTGCTGCACGGCGCCGGCCTGCGCGCGCCCACGCGCCTGCACGTCAACGGCTACCTGACCGTGGACGGCGCGAAGATGAGCAAGTCGCGCGGCACCTTCATCATGGCCCGCACCTACCTCGACGCCGGCCTGGATCCCGAGGCGCTGCGCTACTACTTCGCCGCCAAGTCCTCCGGTGGCGTGGACGACCTCGACCTCAACCTGTCCGACTTCGTGGCGCGGGTGAACAGCGATCTGGTCGGCAAGTTCGTGAACCTCGCCAGCCGCTGCGCCGGCTTCATCGGCAAGCGCTTCGCCGGCCGACTGGCCGCCGCGCTGCCCGATCCCGACCAGTACGCCCACTTCGTGGCGGCGCTGGACGGCGTCCGCGCCGCCTACGAGGCCAACGATCCGGCCAGCGCCATCCGCCAGAACATGGAGCTGACCGACGAGGCCAACACGTAACTCGACGACCACAAGACCTGGG
>NZ_JAMQHN010000152.1 GCF_025993755.1 Thermomonas sp.
CAAGCTGCTGCCGCGCGAACGCATCGACGCCCTGCTCGATCCGGGCTCGCCGTTCCTCGAAATCGCACCGCTGGCCGCGGAGGGCATGTACGAGGACGCCGCGCCGTCGGCCGGCATGGTCTGCGGCATCGGCAAGGTGTGCGGGCAGGAAGTGGTGATCGTGGCCAACGACGCCACGGTCAAGGGCGGCACCTATTTCCCGATGACGGTGAAAAAGCACCTGCGCGCGCAGGAAGTGGCACGCGAAAACAACCTGCCCTGCATCTATCTGGTGGATTCCGGCGGCGCGTTCCTGCCCATGCAGGACGAGGTATTCCCGGACAAGGAGCACTTCGGTCGCATCTTCTACAACCAGGCGCGCCTGTCCGCCGAAAACATCCCGCAGATCGCGGTGGTGATGGGCTCGTGCACCGCCGGCGGCGCCTACGTGCCGGCGATGTGCGACGAGTCGGTGATCGTGAAGGAACAGGGCACCATCTTCCTCGGCGGCCCGCCGCTGGTAAAGGCGGCGACGGGTGAAGTGGTCGACGCGGAAACGCTGGGCGGCGCGGACGTGCACACCAGCATCTCGGGCGTGGCCGACCACTTTGCCGAAGACGATCGCCATGCGCTGGAAATCGCGCGCGGAATTGTGGGGGCGCTCAACCGCAGGAAGGTGCTGCCGGTGGCGACGGTGCCGGTGCGCGAGCCGCTGTATCCCGCCAGCGAGTTGTACGGCATCGTGCCCAGGGACGCGCGCCGCCCGTTCGACATCCGCGAGGTCATCGCCCGCATCACCGACGGCAGCGAACTGCAGGAGTTCAAGGCGCGCTACGGCAAGACCCTGGTGACCGGCTTCGCCCACCTGCACGGCTACCCGGTGGGCCTGATCGCCAACAACGGCATCCTGTTCGGTGAGTCCGCGCTCAAGGGCGCGCACTTCATCGAACTGTGCAACCAGCGCGGCATCCCGCTGGTGTTTTTGCAGAACATCACCGGCTTCATGGTCGGCAAGAAATACGAACAGGGTGGTATTGCGAAAGACGGCGCAAAGATGGTGACCGCCGTGGCCTGCTCGCACGTCCCCAAGTTCACCGTGGTGATCGGCGGCAGCTTCGGCGCCGGCAATTACGCGATGTGCGGCCGCGCCTATGGCGCACGCTTTTTATGGATGTGGCCGAACGCACGCATCTCGGTGATGGGCGGCGAGCAGGCCGCCAGCGTGCTGGCCACGGTCAAACGCGACGGCATCGAGGCCAAGGGCGGCGTTTGGACGGCGGAGGAAGAAGACGCATTCAAGACCCCGATCCGCCAGCAGTACGAAGACCAGGGCAGCCCGTGGTATTCCACTGCCCGTCTCTGGGACGACGGCGTCATCGACCCGGCCGACACCCGCCGCGTGCTGGGACTGGGGCTGTCGGCGGCACTCAACGCACCCATCGAGGG
Organism: Thermomonas sp.; assembly: GCF_025993755.1. Taxonomy (GTDB): domain Bacteria; phylum Pseudomonadota; class Gammaproteobacteria; order Xanthomonadales; family Xanthomonadaceae; genus Thermomonas. The sequence continues at coordinate 1,426 of NZ_JAMQHN010000152.1, forward strand.
CCGGACGCGCTTTGGCGTGTTCAGGATGTAGTCTCCAGCGCCAGCCGCCGTTTGCGGGCCACAGCTCACCCATTCAGGCAACAAAACGCCGCAAAACGGTGGTAGTGTCGGGGTTTCCCCCGAGGAGGTTTCGCCATGGCCATCTGGAAAGACAGCGCGCCGGCACCCAAGCCTGCCGACCCGATCCACTTCGACCCCAAGCCCGCCACGCCCGAGCCGACGCCGGCACCGGCTGCTGCTGCGCCGACACCGGCACCAGCACGCGCCGCCAGCTCCCAGGAATCGGTGATCGCATCCGACTTGACCATCGAGGGCAAGATCGAAGGCAGCGGGCACGTGCGCATCGCCGGCAAGTTCAAGGGCGACATCAAGGTGCAGGGCAACCTGACCGTCGATCCGGGCGCGAAGGTGACCGCCGGCGCGATCGCCGCGAACAAGGTGACGCTGGCTGGCGAGATGGAAGGCAACATCTCCGGCGCCCAGCACGTCGAGCTGACCCAGAGCGGCGCCATCACCGGCGACGTCAAGGCCGGCAGCCTCACCGTCGCACCGGGTTCCCGCATCCGTGGCCACGTCGAGTGCGGCTGGGGCAAGGACGACAAGCCGACGTCCGCGTCCTAAAGGCGCCGCCACATGAGCGCACCGCGCCCCGGCGCGGTGGGGGCGACGCGTACCTGCCCGCACTGCAAGACCACGATCCTCGAAAGCGCGACGGTCTGCCCCGCGTGTCGCGGGCACCTGCGCTTCGATTCCACCGGCACGCCGATCGAGCCGGTCATTCCGCTGCAGGTCGAGGGGAGCCTCAGCGGAACCGCCGAAAGCGCGTTCGAGTACACCGTGGTCGTGGTGGTCCGCGACGAGCGCGGACGCGAAGTCAGCCGCCACGTCGCCGGCGTCGGCGCGGTGTTCGCCGGCGAGAACCGCAGCTTCACCGTCACCGTCGAAGCGGTGCCCGCACCGCCGGACAAGCGCCGCGTCCGCCACTGAAGGCGACCCGGCGCAACCGCCAGGCCACGTGCGATGAACGTCGCGAACGTGGATCGTCGGTATCATGGGCGTCGACAGATCGCCCAGCGACGGAATCGCGATGACACAAGCCCTGCAACTGTTCCGGGACGGCCCGGTGACGCGCCTGCGGATGTCCCGCCCGCAGGTGCACAACGCCTTCGACGATCACCTGATCGCGGAACTGACCGATGCGCTCGTCGCCGTCGGCGCGGACGCCGCGGTGCGGGTGCTGGTGCTGGAAGCCGAAGGCCCGTCGTTCTCCGCCGGGGCCGACCTCAACTGGATGCGCGGCATGGCCGCCGCCAGCGAGGAGGACAACCGCCAGGATTCGCTCGCCCTCGCCCGCCTGATGCGTACGCTGGACGAATTGCCCAAACCGACCATCGCCCGCGTGCAGGGCGCGGCCTTCGGCGGCGGCGTCGGGCTCATCGCCTGCTGCGACATCGCCATCGGCGTGCCCGAAGCGAAGTTCGGCTTGACCGAGGCGAAGCTCGGCCTGCTGCCGGCGGTGATCTCGCCCTACGTCATCAACGCCATCGGCCCGCGCCACGCGCGTCGCTATTTCGCCAGCGCCGAGATTTTCGACGCCGAGGAAGCCTGCCGCATCGGCCTGCTGCACGCCGTGGTCAATCCGACCGCGCTCGACACCGCCGTAAAGCGCCAGATCGACCTGTTGCTGAAAACCGGCCCGGCCGCTTCCGCCAGCGCCAAGCAACTGGTGCGCGCCACCTGCGCCCACGCCGACGGCGCCCGTCACGACGCCGACAACGCCGCCCTGATCGCCCGTCTGCGGGTCTCGCCCGAAGGCCAGGAAGGCCTGTCCGCCTTCCTCGACAAGCGCAAGCCGGCGTGGGCAGGGCAAGAGCGTTCTTGACGCGGATCAGAGCCGATGAACGCGGATAAGCATTCATTGCTGGAATCCGATTTGACCGAGCAGGTCATCGGCATTTTTTATACGGTCTACAACGAACTGGGCGCCGGCTTTCTTGAAAGCGTTTACGAAAACGCCTTTGCCGCAGCGCTTGGGGACGCGGGGCTGTCCGTGGTGCAGCAAGCCCCGATCAACGTGCACTTTCGTGGCATCCTCGTCGGCGAATTCAAGGCGGATCTGCTCGTCGAAGGACGCGTCATCGTCGAGCTGAAAGCTGTTTCGCAGTTGGGGAAGGTCCATGAAGTCCAGCTGATCAATTATCTGAAAGCCACCGGGATTCCAGTCGGCCTGCTGTTCAATTTCGGTCCCCGGCCGCAGTTCAAGCGTCGTGTTTTCGACGTCCTATCCCATCCGCGTTCATCCGCGTCAATCCGCGTCAAAGACAATGTTTGAAAAAATCCTCATCGCCAACCGTGGCGAAATCGCCTGCCGGGTCATCCGCACCGCGCGCCGGCTCGGCATCCGCACCGTTGCGGTGTTCTCCGAGGCCGACGCCGACGCGCAGCACGTGCGGCTGGCCGATGAAGCCCATCCGATCGGCGGGCCGCGACCGCAGGACAGCTACCTGCGCGGCGAGGCCATCCTCGACGTCGCCAAGCGCATCGGCGCCCAGGCCATCCATCCAGGCTACGGCTTCCTGAGCGAGAACGCGGATTTCGCAGACGCGGTTGAAGCCGCCGGACTGGTATTCATCGGCCCGCCCGGGCACTCCATGCGCAAGATGGGCAGCAAGGCCGGCGCCAAGGACTTGATGGCAGCGGCCGGCGTGCCGGTGGTGCCCGGCTACACCGGGATGGAGCAATCGCTGGAGATGCTGCAGCGCGAGGCCGACCGCGTCGGCTATCCGCTGATGATCAAGGCGGCCTACGGCGGCGGCGGCAAGGGCATGCGCATCGTGCGCAGCGCCGGCGAGTTCGCGGCGAACCTGGAAAGCTGCCAGCGCGAGGCGAAGAACGCTTTCGGCAAGGACCGCGTGCTGCTGGAACGCTATGTCGAGCACCCGCGCCACATCGAATTCCAGATCTTCGCCGACGCCCACGGCCACGCCATCCATCTCGGCGAGCGCGAGTGCTCGGCGCAGCGGCGCTACCAGAAGGTGCTGGAAGAATCGCCCTCCGCCTTCGTCACGCCCGAACTGCGCGAACGCATGGGCGCGGCGGCGGTGCTGGCGGCGCGCGCGATCGACTACCGCAACGCCGGCACCGTCGAGTTCATCGTCGGCGCCGGCGGCGATTTCCACTTCATGGAAATCAACACCCGGCTGCAGGTCGAGCACCCGGTCACCGAGGAAGTGACCGGGCTGGATCTGGTCGAATGGCAGTTGCGCGTGGCCGCCGGAGAACCGTTGCCGCTGGCGCAGGAGCAGATCGTCCAGCGCGGCCACGCCATCGAAGTGCGCCTGTATGCCGAGGACCCCGACGCCGGCTTCCTGCCCGGCTCGGGCAGGCTGGAGACGCTGCAGCTTCCGTCACCCTCGCCCCGTGCTTCGGCAACCCAGGAAGGGGTCGTGCGGATCGACTCCGGCGTGATCGAAGGCGACACGGTGACGATTTTCTACGATCCGATGATCGCCAAATTGATTGTCTGGGACGAGGATCGTCCGCGCGCGCTGGCGCGGCTTCGTGCGGCGCTGGCGCAGTGCCGCGTGCAAGGCCCGAAATCCAACATCGCCTTCCTCGAACGACTGGTGCGGCATCCGACCATCGTCGATGCCACTATCGACACCGGCTATCTCGACCGTCACCTTGACGAATTCTTCGCCCCGGCCGAAGACGATCCGCAACTGCTGCTCGCGGCGGCAACCGTCCTTCTGCTGCAACAGGAAACCCTCGCGGCCCGCGCCGCCGCCAATGCACCAGATGCAGGATCGCCCTGGAACGCGCGCGACGGCTGGCGGCTGGGCACGGCGGGTGTGCGGCGTCTCGTCCTCGACCACGGCACGCAGGAATTCGCGCTCCAGGCCACCGGCAGCGACGGCAGCTACGCCATCACCCTGAACGGCGCCAGCCACGCCATCGCCGGCGCGCGCCTTGGGGATGGAACGGCCAGCCTGCGCATCGACGGACAGATGCGCCGCTTTGCCGCCGCCACGTTCGGACCATTCATCGAAGTCCACGACGGCCAGCGGCGCCTGCGCCTGCGCATTTCGGACGGCCCGCGCCGCGACGCCAGCGGCGGCGCCAGCGACGAGCACCGCATCCGCGCCCCGATGCCGGGGCGGGTCGTCGTCGTCAAGGCCGTCCCCGGCACCGCGCTGCGCGCCGGCGATGTGGCATTGGTGCTGGAAGCCATGAAGATGGAACTGGCGCTCAAGGCCCCGCGCGACGGCGTGATCGCGGAAATCCGCGCCCAGGCCGGCGAATTCGTGGAGGCCGACGCCGTCCTGGCGATACTGGAGCAATGACCATGCGCGTTCTGTCCGGCCTGCTGCTTCCCTGCCTGCTGCTGCTCGGCGGCTGCTCATCGAGCCTGTTCGAATCGCTGCCCGAGGGCACTGTCAGCACCTGCGATCCGGCCCTGCCGGGGCGCTGGATCGTCATCGAAAGCGAATCTGCGAACCAGAACGCCATGCCGCATCCGCTGGAAGTGGCGTCCGACTGCCGCACGGTGATCGACCAGGGGCAGCCGAAACCCATCCAGGCGAATTTCGTCCACTCGCGCGCCGGCAACTTCGTCGAAGCCCTCAACGACTCCGGCAAGCTCGACTGCGTGGGCGAAAATGACACCTACTGCGGCCACTTCCTGCTGCGCTACGAGATCCGCGGCGACCAGATGCGCCTGTACATGCCCGACCATGCGCGCATTTCCGAGGCGCTGGCGCAAGGCCGAGTCAAGGGCTTTCAGCCACCGCAGCCGGAGCAGGTGCCGGAAGGCCAGAACCGCACCTACCGCAACTTCGTTGCCGGAAGTCCCGCGCAGATCGCCCGGATCCTGCGCCGCCATCCGGAATTCTTCCTCGCCCAGCCGTCGACCGTTCTGGTACGCGACACCTCGCCGGTCGCCGAACTTGCACCGACGCCGGCGGAAACCGGCGATGCCCCCAAGCCGCAGCCCGAGGCCGAGCGGCAATGAACAGCCTTCTGCCCGTCAATGTCCGCATCGTCGAAGTCGGCCCGCGCGACGGACTGCAGAACGAGAAGACCGACATCGGCACCGCCGCCAAGATCGAGTTGATCGACCGGCTCTCGCAGACCGGCCTGCGCACGGTCGAGGCCACCGCCTTCGTCAGCCCGAAATGGGTGCCACAGATGGCCGACGCCGCCGAGGTGCTGGCCGGCATCCGGCGCGCCCCGGGCGTCGCCTACCCGGTGCTCACGCCCAACCTGCAGGGCTATGAACGCGCCCGGGCCGCCGGCGCCGGGGAGGTCGCGGTGTTCACCGCCGCCTCGGAAGCCTTCAACCGCAGGAACACCAACGCCGGCATCGACGAGTCGCTGGAACGCTTCGCGCCCGTCCTGGAACGCGCCAAGGCGGACGGCGTGAAAGTGCGCGGCTACGTCTCCACCGTGCTCGGCTGCCCCTATCAGGGCGACGTGCCGCTGGCCGACGTCGTGCGCGTGTCCAAGGCGCTCTTCGACATGGGTTGTTTCGAAATCTCGCTGGGCGACACCATCGGCATCGGCACGCCCGGCAAGGCCCGCGCGATGCTGCGCGCCGTTGCGCAGGAAGTGCCGATGGCGGCACTGGCCGTGCACTTCCACGACACCTACGGACAGGCGCTGGCCAACATCCTGGCCTGCCTCGAAGAAGGCGTGGCCGTCGTCGACAGCGCGGTTTCCGGCGCCGGCGGCTGCCCCTATGCCAAGGGCGCCACTGGCAACGTCGCCAGCGAAGACGTCGTGTACATGCTCGAGGGCCTGGGCATCCACACCGGCGTCGATCTGGCCGCACTGGCCGACACCGGCCGCTGGCTGGCCGGCCTGCTCGGCCGCGAAACCAGCAGCCGCGCCGGCAAGGCGCTGTCCTCGCGATGAGCGCGCGCAAGGCCGACGCCCCGGACAAGCCGGCTCCCCGGAAGCCGGCGACCCGCAAGCCGTCTGACTCGGCGGCACTGGGCGCCGATCTGGCCAGGGCAGCCACCAACCCCGAACTACCCACCCGCGTGCGCGGCCTGCTGCGCAAAGCCTCCGCCGCGATGGCCGGCTGCGACGCAAAACCCGCCTCGGCCGACGATCGCCGGCACCGCGCCTTCCTCGACGCCATCCCCGACCCCACCCTGATCATCTCCTATGCCGGCGTGATTCTCGACACCAACGCCGCCGCGCTGACCGCCTACGGCCGCAAGCGCCGGGAACTGGTCGGCAATCCCGTCCACCTGCTCAATCCCGGACTACCGGCCAACTTCCTCGCCCCGGTGCTGGAAACGATCGAGCGCGGCAAGACCCATATCGTCCAGACCATCAACGTTCACGCCAGCGGCCACCGCTTCCCGGTCGAAGTGCATTCGGCGCGGCTGAACACCGCCGATGGCCCCGCCATTCTCGCCATCGCCCGCGACCTGAGCGCGCGCACCGACGCCGGCACCCGCTACACCAGCCTCGCCGACGCCATCGACCGCGCCATCACCCTGCACGACGGCGATGGCCGGGTGCTGTATCTCAATCCCGCGGCCGCCCGCCTCTACGGGCTGGACAGCGATGCGCTCGGCCGGCCGATGCTGGAACACAGCGATTGGACCGTCGTCGACGCCAGCGGTCAGGTCATCCCGCCCGAGGACTATCCGCTGGCGCGCGCGCTGCACGACGGCAAGAACCTGAACGCCGTCATCGGGCTGTTCCGGCACAGCACCCAGCAACTGATCTGGCTGTCGGTCACGACCGTTGTGCAGGTCGATCCCGGTTCCACCCGCCCCGATCACGTCCTGCTGCTCGGCAGCGAAATCACCGGCCTGCAGCGCGACAAGGCGCTGTTCGAACGCGTGCAGGAACTGGCACAGATCGGCGGCTGGCAATGGGACCGGGGCAGC
>NZ_JAMQHN010000001.1 GCF_025993755.1 Thermomonas sp.
GCCGGGAACAGCGACCCCCGCCGCGGCTGCGGTCCGGGGACCGGGGCAAACGACGGGTGGTGACGGGTGGACGCGGCCCGTTCGCATCCCTACCTTAGCCCGAGCCCCGAATCCGAGCGCGCCATGACCGAGACCCAAGGGACCCGCTACCAGGTCCTCGCCCGCAAGTACCGGCCCGAAACCTTTGCCGACCTCGTCGGGCAGGACGCGATGGTGCGCACGCTGAAGAACGCCTTCGCCGCCGACCGCATCGCGCAGGCCTTCATCATGACCGGCATCCGCGGGACGGGGAAGACCACGACGGCGCGGATCATCGCCAAGGGCATGAACTGCATCGGCCCCGACGGCGCCGGCGGCCCGACGACGGATCCCTGCGGTACGTGCGAACATTGCGTGGCGATCATGGAGGGCCGCCACGTCGACGTGATGGAGATGGACGCGGCCAGCCGGACGGGGGTCGGCGATATCCGCGAGATCATTGAATCCGTTCACTATCGCGCCGCCTCGGCACGCTACAAGATCTACATCATCGACGAAGTCCACATGCTCTCCACCAACGCGTTCAACGCGCTCCTGAAGACGCTGGAGGAGCCGCCCGCGCATGTGAAGTTCATCTTCGCCACGACCGAGATCCGCAAGGTTCCGGTCACCGTCCTCAGCCGCTGCCAGCGCTTCGACCTGAGGCGGATCGAACCCGAGGTGATGATGGCGCTTCTGCGGAAGATCGCCACGGCGGAGGGCGCTCAGATCACCGACGATGCGCTCGCGCTCATCACGCGCGCGGCCGAAGGGTCTGCCCGCGACGCGACCTCGCTCCTCGACCAGGCGATTTCGCATGGCGCGGGAGAGACGACCGCCGACCAGGTCCGCGCCATGCTCGGGCTTGCCGACCGCGGCCGGGTCATGGACCTCTTCGACCTGATCCTGAAGGGCGATGCGGCCGGGGCACTGACCGAACTTGGCGCGCAGTATTCCGGCGGCGCCGACCCGATGGCCGTCTTGCGCGACCTTACCGAGATCACCCATTGGGTCAGCGTCATCAAGATCACGCCGGAGGCGGCCGACGATCCCACCGTCGCACCCGACGAACGCACGCGGGGGCAGGCCATGGCCGCCGCGCTGCCGATGCGCGTGCTGACCCGGTTGTGGCAAATGCTGCTGAAGTCGCTCGAGGAAGTGGCGGCCGCGCCGAATGCGATGATGGCCGCCGAGATGGCGGTGATCCGCATGACGCATGTGGCCGACCTGCCTGACCCCGAGCAGCTGCTGCGCCGGATTGCCGAAGGCCCCGGGCCGGCCGCGCCGGCCGGTCGCGCCCCCGCGCCAGCAAGCCAGACCACCAACGCCGTGCCGCGCGCCGAGGTGAATGTCGCGCCGTCAGGGTCTGGCGCCGCGACCGCGCTGGCCCGGGCACCCGAAGTGGCGCTGGCTCGCTACGCGAGCTTCCCCGCGGTGGTGGAACTGATCCGCGCCAACCGCGACGTGAAGCTGCTTCTGGAGGTGGAAAACCACCTCCGCCTCGTCCACTACGCGCCGGGCCGGATCGAGTTCGAGCCCACCGCCGATGCCCCCCGCGACCTTGCCGCGACGCTGGCGGCGCGGTTGCAGGGCTGGACCGGCGTGCGCTGGGGCGTCTCGGTCGTGTCGGGCGGCGGCGCGCCGACCCTCGCCGAGTTGCGCGACGCCAAGACACTGGCGGCAAAGGAAAAGGCCCGCGAAAATCCACTGGTCCAGGCGGTCTTCGCCGCCTTCCCCGAGGCGCGGATCGTGGACGTGAGAACCCCGGCGGAGGTTCTCGCGGCCGCCGGAGCCGAGGCTTTGCCCGAGGCCGAGGACGACGCCGGCTCCGACTGGGACCCCTTCGAGAA
>NZ_JAMQHN010000153.1 GCF_025993755.1 Thermomonas sp.
GTATCGCGCTTTCCCTCATGGGTGCCGATCCCGACCACTCGATCGACGAGGAACGCTGGCTGACCTTCGGACGTTCAGCCAACGTTCGTCTGCTGGTGGTATCACACACCGACTGGGGCGATGCTGTCCGCATCATCAGCGCCCGTCCCTGCACCGCTGCGGAGCGGAAACTCTATGAAGAAGGCTGACGCAATGAAGGCCACGCTTCGTCCGGAATACAAATCGTCGGATTTCCTCGGCGGCTTGACGCGCGGAAAGTATGCGAAGCAGGCTGCAGCATCGAACATTATCGTGCTGGAACCGGAGGTAGCGGCCGCCTTCCCGGACAGCGCAGCGGTGAACGATGCGTTGCGTGCGCTGCTGAAGGTGGCGAAGCGCGCTGCGGCAGGAGCGCGGTAAGGGACCGACGCAAAACGAACAGGGGGCTTTGGATAGCTGTCCCCGGCACCGTTTTTGCGCACGCCTTCCTGGAACCCGCCCAGCCGTCGTGTCGGGGTAGCCCCTGGAGCGAAATCAAGGAGGAGGCAGCGGCCTGGCCGCTGCCGGGGGACATTCGCTCCAGAGGCTGCCCCGGCGCGGCGGCGTCGCCGAGGTTGCACAACGGGAATCGCGTCGCCGGGATAATTGTCCCCGGCACCGTTATTCGGTGCGGCTACATATTCTGGTAATTCGGCCCGCTGCCGCCTTCCGGCGTCACCCAGGTGATGTTCTCGTACGGGTCCTTGATGTCGCAGGTCTTGCAGTGCACGCAGTTGGCGGAATTGACCTGCAGGCGCAGGCCGTTTTCGTCCTTCACCATTTCGTACACGCCGACCGGGCAGAAGCGCGTGCAGGGATTGTCGAATTCCTTCACGCAGCGATCGACGCAGATGTTGGTGTCCAGCACGTGCAGGTGGACCGGCTGGTCTTCCTCGTGCTGGGTGGCGGCGAAATACACGCCCTGCAGGCGGTCGCGCGGCGGCAGCGTGCGCTCGACGTAGTCGCGCTTGGGTTCCTCGCATTCGCCCAGCTTGTGCAAGGTGGCCCAATCCGGTTTCCTGTTCTTCAGCGTCCACGGCGACAGCCCCGCGGTGGCGGTCTCCCAGCCGGCGTTGAACATCCCGAACCACAGCCCCTTCTTGAAGCCGGGCTTGATGTTGCGCACCTTGCGCAGCTCCCTCATCGCATCGGAGCCGCGCAGCTTGGCGTCGAAACCTTCGGTGGCGAGATGGGAGGCCACCAGATGCTCGGCGGCCAGCATGCCGCTGCGGAAGGCCTGGTGCGTCCCCTTGATCTTGGGCACGTTGAGCAGGCCGGCGCCGTCGCCGATCAACAGTGCGCCGGGCATTTCGCACTTGGGCAGGCTCTGGTAGCCGCCCGTCACGATCGCGCGGGCACCGGCCGACAGGATGCTGCCGCCTTCGAGCAGGGTCTTGAACAGCGGGTGGTTCTTCCACTGCTGGAAGGCTTCCCAGGGCTTGTACTCCGGGTCGGAGTAATCCAGCCCGCTGACATAGCCCAGCGCGATCCGGCCCTTGTCGAGGTGATAGACGAAGCCGCCGCCGTAGGTGTGGTTGTCGGCCGGCCAGCCGAAACTGTGGACGATCTTTCCGGGCGAGACGCGCTCTTCCGGCACCTGCCACAACTCCTTGATGCCGATCGAATAGCCCTGCGGATCGCAGTCCTTGTCTAGCGCGAATTTGCTGACCAGCCGCTTGGTCAGATGGCCGCGCGCGCCTTCGGCCAGCACCGTCACCTTGGCGTGGATGTCGATGCCGGGCGTGTAACCGGGTTTGTGCGAACCGTCCCTGGCCACGCCCATGTCGCCGATGCGCACGCCGACGACCTTGCCGCTTCCGTCGTAGAGCACGTCGGCGGCGGCGAAGCCCGGATAGATTTCCACACCCAGCGCCTCGGCCTGCGGCGCCATCCACGCGCACATCGCGCCGAGGCTGACGATCACGTTGCCGTGGTTGTTCATGCCCGGCGGGACGAACGGGAATTTGTGTCCGCCGGTCTTGTTCAGCAGCCAGAATTCATCGTCTTTGGCGTCGATGCAGATTGGCGGCGGCGCCTTGCGCCAGTCGGGCAGCAGGGCGTCCAGCGGGCCGGTCTCGATCACCGCGCCGGACAGGATCTGCGCGCCGATGGCGGAGGCTTTCTCGATCACGCACACGGTCAGCTCGGGGTTGAGCTGCTTGAGGCGGATGGCGAACGCGAGCCCCGCCGGCCCGGCGCCGACGGTGACGACGTCGTATTCCATCACGTCGCGTTCGATGGCGTCAGGGGCGGTGGTATTCATGGCGGTCTCCTCGGACAACGCGGGTGGAGCTGGCGATCAGCGGCGGGCAGGGATCCGGGCGTGCGTTTCGGTGGCCGCGGCGATGCCACGACCTTGCCTGCACGCCGCGCTCATGGGTGATGCTGGCGCTCGTGCGCCTGCCCGGTTTCCAGCGTCCAGCCGGAGACGTCGCGGGCCAGGCTGGAAAGCGCCTGTCCGAATGCCGCCGAGACCTGCGCGGCCTCGATTCCGGTGGCTGGCTGGACGATCCGGAAGCTGCGGCTGCCGACGATGGCCTGATCGGGCAGGTGCAGCAGCTTGGCGTTGAGCGAAATCGTGGCCGCAGGCGTGGTGTTGCCGGCGTAATCGGAACGGAAGTCGCGCAGGTCGAGCAGCAGGCGATAGCTGGCGGACGCGCCGCTGCCCTGGCGACTGACCGAGGCGATCTTGCCGCTGTCCTCCAGCGTGCGCATCAGGCTGGTTTCGATCATGGCGCCGGGGGTTTGCGCCCAGCGGCTGCCACGGTAGGCCTGCAGCTCGCCGGGAGTCGGGCTGACCATGATGCGCAGACCGTCGAGGGCCTGTGCGCCGGTAGGCCGGGCGATGTCCAGCGACCAGCCGACCGCGGGCCAGGCCGGGTCGGGCTGGATCTCCAGCACCGGGGCGTAGATCGTGGTCGGCTCCCTGGGCCCGCCGATGAGGCTGCTGCAGCCGCACAGCAGAACCATGGCGAGCAGGAGGGGGGCGTGGCGTCGATTGCGCGTCATTTCGGATCGAACTCCCTGGGCGCGTCGCGGCCGAGGATATAGCCGGCCGGATTGTTTTCCATGCGATCGGTGATGGTGTGCAACTCGCGCATGATGCTGCGCAATTCGGTCAGGGTGGGGGCGATCTGGCCCAGCCCGTCGTGGGTGAAGCTGCGCACGGCCGGGCGGTTTTCCGCAATCATCGCGTCGGCGTTGCCGGCAGCCGAGTCGAGCTTGGCGATCGTCGCGTCGAGCTGGTCCATCAGCGCGGGAAGCCGGCGCACCAGGTTCTGGTCGAGGCCCTCGATGGCGCCGTTGGTCGTGGCCAGGGTGGTCTTCAGGCTGGCGGTGGCATCGCGCGCGTTGACGATGAGCTCGGCGATGTTCTCGCGGTTCTGCGCCAGCGTGGTCGTGGTCTGGTCGATGTTGGCAAGGATCTCGCTGAAGCGGCGGATGTTTTCTTCGCTGGTCAGCTTGTCGAGCCGCGCGACCAGCCGGTTGGCGGTGTCGGCGATGTTCTGCAGCGCCGAGGGCGCCGCGCGGATGATCGGGTAGTCGTCTCCCGACAAGGCTTCCAGCATCGGGGCATCGGGCTTGCCGCCGCTGAGCAGGATGAACGGCACGCCGGTGATGCCCTGCTGCGACAGCCGCGCCGTGGTATCGACCTTGATCGGCGTGTTCTTGCGCAGCTTGAGGATGGCGATGACCTTGCGCGAATCCTTTTCGTCCAGACTCAGGCTCTCCACCGTGCCGACGGCCAGACCGTTGTACTGGACGCTGCTGCCTTCGGTCAGACCAGTCACGGCCTCGTCGAAGATGACCTCATAGCTGCGCCAGTCGCGGGACGTGGAGAATTTGGTGGCCCACAGGGTGAACAGCAGCAGGAAGACCACCGTCAGCACGGTGAACCCGCCGATCAATACGTAATTGGCCTTGGTTTCCATTCAGTGGGCCCTCGCTGGCTCCATGGTGCAACAAAACGCGGGACGCCGCCGCCCCGGCGCCGCGTGCGGTCTTCCGGTTTGCGGCCCGCTAGCCACGCGCCGCCCTGCCGCGCGGGCCGTTGAAGTATTCCTGCACCCACGGATGATCGAGTTTCTCGAGCTCGGCGACCGGCGCGATGGCAATCAGCTTGCGGTCGGCCAGCACCGCCACCCGGTCGCAGATCGTGTAGAGCGTGTCGAGGTCGTGGGTGATCAGGAACACGGTCAGGCGCAGCGCTTTCTGCAGCGTCAGGATCAGCTGGTCGAAGGCGGCCGCGCCGATCGGATCAAGGCCGGCGGTGGGTTCGTCGAGGAACAGCAGCGGCGGATCCAGTGCCAGCGCCCGCGCCAGTCCCGCGCGCTTGCGCATGCCGCCGGAAAGCTGCGAGGGCAGCTTGTCGATGGCGCCGGCCGGCAGTCCGGCGAGCTTGATCTTGAGCAGCGCCAGCTCGTAGCACAGCGAACCGTCGACCTCCGGATAATGCTCCTTGATCGGCACCTGCACGTTTTCGCCGACGGTGAGCGAGGAAAACAGCGCGCCGTCCTGGAACAGCACCCCGCTGTTGCGCTCGATGTGGCGGCGGACTTCCGGCTTCGGGCTGCGGGCGTCCACCCCGAGCACCTGGATCTCTCCGGCATCGGGCGTGCGCAGGCCGAGGATCGAACGCATCAACACCGACTTGCCGGTGCCCGAGCCGCCGACCACGCCGAGGATCTCGCCGCGGTGCACGTCGAGGTCGACCCCGTCGTGGACCACCTGCTCGCCGAAGCGGTTGACCAGCCCGCGGATGCGGATCAGCGCGGCATCGTCGACCACGACGCCATCGATGGTGCGGAAAACCGGGCCGTCGGTCATGCTCAGTAATCCATCTGCATGAACCAGAGGGCGGCGAAGGCGTCGATCACGATCACCATCGAGATCGTCTGCACCACGCTGGAGGTGGTGCGCTCGCCGAGCGATTGCGCGGTGCCTTGCGTCTGCAGTCCTTCGAGGCAGCCGATCAGGCCGATCACGAGGGCGAAGATCGGTGCCTTGACCATGCCGACGATGAAGTGCCGGAATTGCATCATTTCGGACATCCGCGCCATGTAGGCCGGCGCCGGAATGTCAAGGTTGAACGCGCCCACCGCCATGCCGCCGAGCAGGCCGGCGATCATCGCGATGAAGGTCAGCAGCGGCAGCATGGCCAGCAGCGCCAGCACGCGCGGGATCACCAGCAGGTCGATCGGGTCGAGGCCGAGCACGCGGATGGCGTCGACCTCCTCGTTGTTGACCATCATGCCGATCTGGGCGGTGAAGGCGCTGGCGGTGCGGCCGGCGAGCAGGATCGCGGTGAGCAGGACGCCGAACTCGCGCAGGAAGGCGGCGCTGACCAGCTCGACCACGAAGATGGTGGCGCCGAAATCCTTGAGCACCATCGCTCCGAGGAAGGCGATCACCGCGCCGACCATGAACGACAGCAGCGCGACCAGCGGCACCGCGTCGAGGCCGATCTGTTCCATGTGGTGCACGGTCGAGGTCAGGCGGAAGCGGCCGGGTTCCTTGAACAGGCGCAGGATCTTGACCAGGAACTCGCCGAAGAAGCTGACCAGCGCCATCACTTCGCCGGCGTTGTCGATCAGCCCGAAACCGATCCTTCCCAGCATCGCGCGCACGCCGTATTCGCGCTTGCCCTGCGGCCGGTCGTCGTGGACGTCTTCGATCGCATCCGCCAGTTGCTGCTGGTCGGGGCGGAAGCGCAGCGCTTCGTAGGGGATCTTGCGGGCATCGGCGAAGCGCAGCAGTTGCAGCACGCCCAGGGTGTCGATCCGCTCGCATTCGCGCGCGTCGATCGTCTTGACCTCGGCTGCGGTCTTGCCCAGCGCCGAACGCACCGCGCCCGAATAGCGCAGCGTCCAGCGCCCTCGCAGGCGCAGCGCGCCGCCCGCGTCGGTCTCGACGAAGTCGGCGGCGGGACGGTAGTGGCTGTCGTCGCTGGCCATGAGCCTGCAAGCTTACGCAAATGCGGCGACGCATGGGAATGCGGGGCAGCGCGTGGCATGCTTGGCGCCACGCCACCGCCCGCCGCCATGACCGAAGCGACCTACTCCGAGCGCATTGCCTTCGTCGAGGAACTGGCCTGGCACCTGCACGCCTACGGCACCACCGCCGAACGCATGGAAGGCGCGATCGAACTGGTTGCGCGGCGGCTGCAGGTGGATTGCCAGCCCTGGTCCAATCCGGCCGGAATCATCCTGTCCTTCCGCGACCCGGCCCGACCCTCGCGGCATACCGACGTCACCCGGATCGTGCGGCCGGGACTGGGCGACACCAACCTGCGCCGACTCTGCGCAGCCGATGCCATCGCCGAGGACGTGATCTCCGGCCGGATGGACATCGCGGCCGGTCGGGCCGCGCTGCGCGAGTTGGAACGGCCGGCTTCACCGCGCGCGCGGACCATCCTGGTCCTCGGCTTCCTGCTGGCGTCGGCGGCGGTCGCCGGACTGTTCCGGCTGCCCTGGCTGGACATCGGCGTTGCCGCCGTCAACGGGCTGCTGATCGGCCTGCTGCTGGTGGCCGCGCAATCGCGGCCACGCCTGCGCGAAGGCTTCGAGGCGCTGGCGGGGCTGCTGGCCGGCAGCATGGCGATCGTGGCCAGCCACTGGCTGGGTGCGCTGAATCTCAATACCGTGATCATCGCATCGCTGATCGTGCTGGTGCCGGGCATGACCCTCACCCTGGCGGCCAGCGAACTGGCCAATCGCCATCTGGTGTCCGGAACCGCCCGCTTCGCGGGCGCCCTGATGACGGTCGTCAACCTGACCATCGGCACGGCGATCGCGCTGGCGGTCGCCGGATATGCGGGAATCGAACCGCAGGTCCAGGCGCTGCGCCCGCAGCCGGAATGGGTGACCTGGTGCGCGCTGGCGCTGGGTGCCTATGCGTTCGCCGTGCTGTTCCAGGCACAACGCCGCGATTATCCGCTGGTGATGCTGGCGGCGGTTTGCGGATATCTGGTGTCGCGATTCGGCGGGGAATGGCTGGGCGCGTCGGTGGGCGTGTTTCTGGCGGCGCTGGCGACAACCGCGGCCGGGAATGCCTATGCGCGCGTCGCCAATCGTCCGGGTGCGCTGGTGCGTCTGCCGGGAATCATCATGCTGGTGCCCGGCAGCGTCGCCCTGCGCGGCGTCGTCTCCATGGTCCAGACGCAGAATCTCAACGTCGGCGAAACCGCGGCGATCGCGGTTTTCAGCACGCTGATGGCGCTGGTGGCGGGATTGGTGTTCGGCAATCTCCTGATCAGCGCGCGCCGCAATCTGTAAGGAATGACCTATGAAAATGCCGGCTTGCGCCGGCATTTTCCATCGCCGCGTTTGACGGATTCCGGATTACTTGATCTTGAATTCGTCGAGCTTGCGGCCGGCACCGGTCAGCGCCGCCAGCCAGCGCGGCTGGCGGCCGCGGCCGGACCAGGTTTCCTGCGCATTGGCCGGATTGCGATATTTCGGGGCGACCTTGCTGCCGGCGACCTTGGACTTGGCCTTGCGCGCGACTTTCCTTGCCGGAGCCGCGGCGTTGCCGCCCTTGCCATACAGCTCTTCGAAGGTCCAGCCAGCGGACTTCAGCAAACGGGCGACCGCCGCCTTGGTCTGCAGGGCCGGCTTGCGCTTGGCCAGGACGTTGCGACGCTTCTTGGCGCGCTGGATCAGCGCGTTCAGCTCCAGGCTGCTCATGCTTTCGATATTCACGGACATCGTTGCGGGTTCCTTGTTGTTTTCCGGGTTGATATTCCGGGTGGGTGGAAAATCCGCCGGGCGGACGGCCGGATGATAACCGGAAACTGCATGAATGAAAATGAAACCAAGCCCGTTCAAGCCACCGAAAGTTTCTCCAGCAGCGCACCGCGATCCAGGGTTTCCGATTCCGATTCCGCGCGCGAGCGATACTCGAAGGTGCCGGCGGTCAAACCGCGCGCGGATACCACGACCCGCTGCGGAATGCCGATCAGCTCGATATCCGCGAACATCGCTCCGGGACGCAGCCCGCGGTCGTCCAGCACGCAGTCGATTCCGGCCGCGTTCAATTCCGAATACAACGCTTCCGCGGCGGCCGCAATGTCCGGATCGGCCTTCGGGTTGATCACGCAGACCGCCACCTGCCACGGCGCCATCGCCGCGGGCCAGCGGATGCCGGCATCGTCGTGATTCTGTTCGATCGCCGCGGCCACGATCCGGGAGACGCCAATGCCGTAGCACCCCATCGCCGGATGGACCGGTTTGCCGCCCGCGTCCAGCACGGTGCAGCGCATCGCTTCCGAATACTTGCGGCCCAGCGCGAAAACATGCCCGACTTCGATGCCGCGGCACAGCCCCAACCGGCCCCTGCCGTCGGGCGAGGGATCGCCTTCGACCACGTTCCGGATATCCGCGGTTTCCGGTTCGGGCAGGTCGCGACCCCAATTCACGCCGGCGACGTGGAAACCGGGCCGGTTGGCGCCGATCACGAAATCGGCCATCGCCGCCACGCTGCGGTCGGCGATCACGCGAATGGGCTTGCGCGGATTCAGCGGACCGAGGAATCCAGGCTCGCTGCCGAGATATTCGAGGATTTCCGCCTCGGTGGCCAGCCGCGATTCGGCCATGCCGGACAGTTTGCCCAGCTTGATTTCATTGACGATGTGGTCGCCGCGCACCAGCGCCAGAACGAACTGCGGCGCGCCCTCGCCGTCGACACCCATCAGCGCGACCGATTTGGCGGTGCGCTGCAGCGGAATGCCGAGCAATGCGGCAACCTCCTCGCAGGTTTTCTGCGTCGGGGTTTCGACATCGCGCAGCGTTTCCGCGGCCGCGGGCCGGGCGCCGGGGGCAACCGCCTCCGCCAGTTCCACGTTGGCCGCATAATCGGAGGCATCGGAATAGGCGATGGAATCCTCGCCGGAATCGGCCAGCACGTGGAACTCGTGTGAAGCGCTGCCGCCGATCGCGCCGGTGTCGGCGGCCACCGCGCGGAATTTCAGCCCGAGCCGGTTGAAGATCCGCGAATACGCCTCGTACATGTTGCGGTACTCGGAGTGCAGGGAACCATCGTCGATGTGGAAGGAATAGGCGTCCTTCATGATGAATTCGCGCGCCCGCATCACGCCGAAACGCGGCCGGATCTCGTCGCGGAATTTGGTCGTCACCTGGTAGAAATTCACCGGCAACTGCCTGTAGCTGGCGATTTCCTGCCGGAAGAAATCGGTGACGGCTTCCTCGGCGGTCGGGGTGTAGCAGTATTCCTGCTCCTTGCGGTCGCGGATCTTGAGCAGCTGCGGCCCGAATTTCTTCCAGCGGCCGGTTTCCTCCCACAGCTCGCGCGGCTGGATCGACGGCATCGCCATCTCGATGGCGCCGGCCCGGTTCATTTCCTCGCGCACCACCGCTTCGACCTTGCGCAGCACGCGCAGGCCCAGCGGCGACCAGGTGTACAGGCCGGCGGCGAGCTTGCGGATCATTCCCGCGCGCAGCATCAGCTGGTGGCTGACGATTTCGGCGTCGGCGGGGGTTTCCTTTTCGGTATGAAGATGGAACTGCGACAGGCGCATGGCGTTTCGGCGTGGGGAAAACCGGCATTCTGCCATGCCGACGCGCACGCGATCCCGCGCAATCGCGGTTCGCGACGCTCAGTCGCCGCTGCCGCGCACTTCGATGCCCTCGCGCGGGGTCTTGCTGATGCGCTCGTAGTGCCGACCCTTGGGGGGATCCTGGGTGATCTGCAGGTTGCCGGCGTCGTCGCGCCAGCGGTACAGGGTATCGGCGCGGCGCGCCTGGATCGCGGCGGCTTCGGCCGCCGCTTCGCGCTGCTGGGCGCGGCGCGGCATTTCGCGGGTGAACCACCACCACGCGGCGACGGCCAGGGCCGCCGCGAGCAACACCGCCCCCAACGTCCTCATTACTGGCCGTCGGAAGGCGTGCAGTAGGCCTTGACGGCAGCCTGGTTCAGCTCGATCTGCGTCTTGCGCTCGTCGGCAGTGATGTTGCGGTCGGGCTTGCCGTCGCCGTTGGTGTCGATGCCAATCGCCTCGCTGCCCTGCAGCCGCGTCAGGTTGTTCCGCACGCCCTTGCACTGGGCGTTTTCCTCCGCGACCGGCGTGGCGGTCGGCGCCGGCGTGCCGGAATTGTTGACGTTGCGCACCGTGTACTGGCTTTCCGGGCGAACGTCGGTGTACTGGCTCACGCCGTTGGCGTCCTTGCGCTGGTAGATGCGCTGCTGGGCCAACAGCGGGGTTGCCACCAGGGCGATGCCGAGCGCCAGCGCCAGGGTTCGGAAGAGGGTCATGGGTGCTCTCCGGGGGAATGTCCGACGATTGCAGCACCGCGGCGGCGCCACTGCAAGTTTTTCGGCAAATCCGGTTTCCCCGGACCCTTGCCTCGGCGCCGGTCGCGGCGCGGTCCGCGCGCCGCCAGATCCGATCAATCGACCAGGTTGCGGCCGTGGTAGAGCTCTTCGATCTCGCGCTTGAGCCGCGCCTCGATCTTCATCCGTTCCTTGAACGAGAGGTTGCGCGCCTTTTCCTCGAACAGGTAATCGTCGAGGTCGAAATCCTTCACGTGCATCTTGGTGTGGAACAGGTTTTCCTGGTACACGTTGACGTCAATCATCTCGTAGCGGCTGCGGATGTTCTTGGCCAGGTAGTCCTGGATCGAATTGATCTTGTGGTCGATGAAATATTTCTTGCCGCGCACGTCGCGGGTAAAGCCGCGCACGCGGTAATCCATCACCACGATGTCCGACTCCAGCGACTCGATCAGGTAGTTCAGCGCCTTCAGCGGCGAAATCACGCCGCAGGTCGAGACGTCGATGTCGGCGCGGAAGGTGGCGATGCCGTTGTCCGGGTGGGTTTCCGGATAGGTGTGCACGGTGATGTGCGATTTGTCGAGGTGGGCGACCACCGCGTCCGAGATCACGCCCTTGGCGTCGGCCTTGTCGATCACCGGCTGCTCGGAGATCAGGATCGTCACCGAGGCGCCCTGCGGGTCGTAGTCCTGGCGGGCGACGTTGAGGATGTTGGCGCCGATGATCTCGGCCACGTCGGTCAGGATCTGGGTCAGACGATCGGCGTTGTATTCCTCGTCGATGTATTCGATGTAGCGCCGACGCTCGTCCTCCGACGCGGCGTAGCACACGTCGTAGATGTTGAAGCTCAGCGACTTGGTGAGGTTGTTGAAGCCTTGCAGCCTCAGGCGCGGCAACGGTTTGACCACGGCATCGGACCCGGTGGAAGGACGCAGACCGGCCATTATGCGACATGTCCGGCAGCGGGGCGCCATCCGCCCCTGGCGGTAGCGCTGGCCGCCGGTCGGGACAGGCGACCCGAGCCGAAAAGTTTGCCCGCCGTCACAGTTCCGCCTAAGCTTGGGCGGTTAGCCTCCAAGGTGCTTGCGCATGGGTGTCGAAGTCCTCAAGCCGGTGATGCCGCGCGTGTTCAATCCGCTTGCCGCGGACGCGCAGACCATCGACCGCTTCATCGCGCACTGCCACCGCCGCCGCTATCCGGCGCGCACCGACGTGTTCCACCCCGGCGACCCGGCCGACACGCTGTACTACATCATCTCCGGCTCGGTCAGCATCATCGCCACCGAAGACAACGACCGCGAGCTGGTGCTGGGCTATGGCGGTGCGGGCGAGTTCGTCGGCGAGATGGGCCTGTTCGTGGAAAGCGCGCACCGCGACGTCGCCCTGCGCACCCGCACGGCCTGCGAGCTGGCGGAGATCAGCTACGAACGCCTGCAGGCGCACATGCTGGCGCAGCCCGCCGACGCCTCGAAGCTGCTGTATTCGATCGGCGCGCAGATCAGCAAGCGCCTGCTCGACACCAGCCGCAAGGCCGGGCGGCTGGCCTTCCTCGACGTCTCCGACCGCATCTATCGCACCCTGTTCGACCTGGCGAAGGAGCCGGAGGCGATGAGCCATCCGATGGGCACCCAGCTGCGGGTGTCGCGCCAGGAGCTGGCGCGTCTGGTCGGCTGCTCGCGCGAGATGGCCGGGCGCGTGCTCAAGAAGCTGCAGGCCGACGGCAAGCTGCACGCGCGCGGCAAGACCGTGGTGGTGTACGGCACCCGTTGAGGCATGATGGGCCGATGAGCCACGCGTTCTCGCCCGCGCCCGACGCCGACATCGACCTGCGCAACGCGGTGCTGGCCGACGCCGACGACGTGGCCCGCCTGCTCGGCGAACTCGGCTATCCCTGCGACCTGCACGACGCGACCGACCGCATCGCCGCGATCCTCGCCAACGAACGCCAGGCGCTGGTGGTCGCCCGCCGCGACGGCGCCGTCTGCGGGCTGGTCGCGCTGGACTTCATGTACTACCTGCCGTTGGGCACCACCACCTGCCGCATCACCGCGCTGGTGGTGCTCGCCGATGCCCGCGGCTGCGGCGTCGGCCGCCGCCTGCTGCTGGACGCCGAACGCCGGGCCCGCGCCGGCGGCGCGGCCCGCATCGAACTGACCTCGGGCGCCCAGCGCAGCGAGGCCCACGTTTTCTACCGCGCCTGCGGCTATCGCGACAGCTCGGTGCGCTTCGTCAAGCCGCTCGGGGCGTCGTAGCGCAGCGCCCGCTCTGTTGCTGCTCAGCCCGGACGCCAGTCCCGGGTTTGTTCCTCGCCGCTGCAATTGACCCAGATCCTGATTTTTTCCGACAGCACGCTGGCGGTCACGGCCGATCCGGAACTGTCCGGCACACCGTCGAGCATATGGCCCCGGGCCTGCCTTGTGATGCGCTCCAGCGCGTCGAAATCCGTTCCAGCCGGGGAACCCAGGCTCGCGTAGGCCTGATCCATGGCCCGCTTCGCCGCACGCATGCAGGCGTTGTCGTTGCCACTGCCGGTCGTGGTCGCTGCGGTCGCGCTCCCGCCCGCATTTTCGGAACTTGAACAAGCCGTAGCGCCCATCGTCAACGTCAACGCGAACAGAATGAGCAGTGACTTCATTGGAATCTCCGGGGGACGACCGGGTTCGCCCTTTATACACGCCCAGAAGCAACGATTACGGCAGCGCATCCCCTGCCCGCCCCGGGCTGTCCCAGTGCAGGATCGGCGTGCCCGGCGGCAGCAGGCGGCGAAACAGCGCGACGCGGCGCGGCTTGGGATTGACCACGACCGGATGCGCGGCGGCCAGCAGCAGGGGCAGATCGGCGGTGGAATCGCTGTAGGCGAAAGCGATCGGCGGGGCGAAGCCGGCGTCGCGCAGCATCGCCATCTTCATCGCGTGGTGGCAGTGGCGGCGAATCACCATGCCGCCACAGCCCGGCCCGAGTTCGGTGCCGAGGATGGGCAGGTCGGCCTCGCCGGCGACGCGCTCCAGAATGGCGCGCGCCAGCTGCGGCGGCGCGCCGGTGGCGACCACCACGCGGTCGCCGGCGCGGCGGTGGCGATCCAGCGCGGCCAGCCCCGGCGCCAGCGCGCTGGCGCGCAGGGCGGCATCGCGTTCGATCACGTAGCGATCGATCAGCGCATCCAGCGCCGTCACGTCGCGCACGCCGAGCGTGCCGGCCCAGACGAAGGCGGACATCCCGAACCGGCGCGTGGGCAGGAAGGCCAGCATCGGGCCGGCCAGCGGCGCCAGCAGCAGCGCCAGCAGACCGCGCCACCACGCGCGCCCGATCAGCCAGCGATACAGGTGGGTGCCGGCGTCGCCGTCGCACAGGGTGTGGTCGAAATCGAACACCACCAGTGGCGCGTCGGTAGGCGGGGACGACGGCGCTACGTTCATGCAAACAGGTCGCGCAGCGCGACGCCCGGATCGGGCTGGCGCATGAAGGTTTCGCCGACCAGGAATGCGTGGACGCCGGCAGTGCGCATCCGGGCCACATCGGCGCGCGTCTTGATGCCGCTTTCGGTCACCAGCACGCGGTCGGCCGGCACCGCGTCCTTCAGCGCCAGCGTGGTGTCGAGCGACACCTCGAAGCTGCGCAGGTTGCGGTTGTTGATGCCGAGCAGCCGCGCCGGCACCGGCAGCGCGCGTTCGAGCTCGTCGAGGTCATGCACCTCGATCAGCGCATCCATGCCCAGCTCGGACGCG
Source organism: Thermomonas sp. (assembly GCF_025993755.1). Taxonomy (GTDB): domain Bacteria; phylum Pseudomonadota; class Gammaproteobacteria; order Xanthomonadales; family Xanthomonadaceae; genus Thermomonas. The sequence goes on from NZ_JAMQHN010000153.1 coordinate 14,031, forward strand.
AGGAAAGCGAATTCAGACAGCTGCGCGTCGTCGAGTGCGGCGGCGATCAGCAGCACGCAGTCGGCGCCCAGCGCGCGCGCCTCGTACAGCTGCCAGGCATCGACGATGAAATCCTTGCGCAGCACCGGCAGCGCGCAGGCCGCGCGCGCCTGTTGCAGATACGCATCGCTGCCCTGGAAGAAATCCACGTCGGTCAGCACCGACAGGCAGGCCGCGCCGGCGGACGCATAGCTGCGCGCAATGTCAGCCGGATCGAAATCGGCGCGGATCACGCCCTGGCTCGGGCTGGCCTTCTTCACCTCGGCGATCACGCCCGCCTGCCCGATGGCGATCTTCGTCGCGATCGCATCGGCAAACCCGCGCGGCGGCGGCGCCTCGGCCATCCGCGCACGCAGCTCGGCAAGCGGCATCCGGGCCTGCCGTTCGGCGACCTCTTCGCGTTTGCGCGCAAGGATGCGCTGGAGCACGTCGTGCATCGTCATCGATCGCAGCTTCGGACCCGCCATTCTATTGGGCGGACGGCTTTCGCGCAGCGGCGGCGCGCCTCACGCCGGCGACAGATTCGCCGAGGCGAGCTTGAGCCACTTGCTGCCGGCGGTTTCGAAGTTGACCTGGACGTTGAGGTGGCGGCCGTCGCCGACGAAATCGGTGATGGTGCCGCGGCCGTAGCTGGGGTGGAGCACGTCCTGCCCGACGCGGAAGGTCGGGGCGTCGAGCGCGGCGTGGCCGACGTTGCGGTAGCTGGCGCCGATCGGTTCGCGCGGGGCAAGGGACGGCGCCACCTTCGGCCGCACTTCGCGCAGCAGGCTCTTCGGGATTTCGCGCAGGAAGCGCGAAGGGATGCCGTACAGGTCGCTGCCGTGGATGCGCCGGACTTCGGCGTGCGAGAGCACCAGCTGGCGGCGGGCGCGGGTGATGCCGACATAGGCGAGCCGGCGCTCTTCGTCCAGCCGTCCCGGCTCGTCCACCGAGCGCGCATTGGGGAACAGCCCTTCCTCCAGCCCGACCAGGAACACCAGCGGAAACTCCAGCCCTTTCGCGCTGTGCAGGGTCATCAGCTGCACGCCGTCCTCGCCGGCCTGGGCCTGGCCTTCGCCGGCTTCCAGCGCGGCGTAGCCGAGGAAGGCGACCAGCTCCGGCAGCGCGGCCATCTCCTCCTCGTCGCCGCGCACGAAGCGGCTGGCGACCGACACCAGTTCGTCGAGGTTCTCGGTGCGCGAATCGACCTGCCCGCGCGATTCCTTGTCGTAGTGTTCGCGCAGCCCGGAGCGCGCCAGCGCGTGGTCGATCTTCTCGGCCAGCGGCATCACCCCGGTTTCCTCGGCCAGCGTGTCGATCAGCGCCAGGAAGCCATTGATCGCATTGCGCGCGCGCGCCGCCAGCGCGTTGCCCGCGCACAGCCGCCGCGCCGAGCGCCACAGCGATTCGGCATGGCCGCGCGCGCCGCGCCGAATTTCGTCCAGCGTGCGCTCGCCGATGCCGCGGGTGGGCGTGTTGACAGCGCGTTCGAAGGCGGCGTCATCGTCGCGATTGGCAATCAGGCGCAGGTACGCCAGCGCGTCCTTGATTTCGGCGCGCTCGAAAAAGCGCACGCCGCCATAGACGCGGTAGGGAATCTGCCGCGCCACCAGCGTTTCCTCGAAGGCGCGCGACTGTGCGTTGCTGCGGTAGAGGATCGCGGCATCGCCGTGGCTGCCGCCGTCGCGCACCCACTGCGCGATGCGGTCGATCACGTATTCGGCCTCGTCGATCTCGCTGTAGGCGGCGAACAGGTCGATCGGCTCGCCGGCACCGGCGTCGGTCCACAGCTTCTTGCCGAGGCGGTCGCCGTTGTGGGCGATCACCGCGTTGGCGGCATCGAGAATCGTGCCGCTGGAGCGGTAGTTCTGTTCCAGCCGGACCGTGCGCACGTCGGCCCCGTCGCGCGCGGCGAAGTCGCGCAGGAAGCGCTGCATGTTCTCGACCTTCGCACCGCGCCAGCCGTAGATCGACTGGTCGTCGTCGCCGACCACGAAGACCTGGCCGTGTTCCCCGGCCAGCAGCCGCACGAAGCCGTACTGGATGGCGTTGGTGTCCTGGAATTCGTCCACCAGAATCTGCGTGAAACGGTGGCGGTAGTGCGCCAGCAGCGCCGGGGTGTCGCGCAGCAGTTCGTGCGCGCGCAGCAGCAGTTCGGCGAAATCCACCAGCCCGGCGCGCTCGCAGCGTTCCTGATAGGCGGCGTAGGCGCGCAGCAGCACATCGCTCCATTCGTCGCCCTGCGGTTGGATGTGCTGCGGGCGGCGGCCTTCGTCCTTCTGGGCGTTGATCCACCATGCGATCTGGCGCGGCGGATAGCGGCCGTCGTCGAGGTCGAGCTGTTTCGCCACGCGCTTGACCAGCCGCAGCTGGTCGTCGGAATCAAGGATCTGGAAGCCTTCCGGAAGTTTCGCTTCCTGCCAGTGCAGCCGCAGAAGGCGGTGGGCAAGGCCGTGGAAGGTGCCGATCCAGGCGCCGCGCGGCGCTTCGCCCAGCTGCGCGGCGATCCGCCCGCGCATCTCGCCGGCGGCCTTGTTGGTGAAGGTGACGGCGAGGATGCCGTGCATCGGAACGCCCAGCACTTCGTGCAGCCAGGCGATGCGATGGGTCAGCACGCGGGTCTTGCCGCTGCCGGCGCCGGCCAGCACGAGGATATTGCCGGGCGCCGCGCCGACGGCCTCGCGCTGGGCCGGGTTCAGCCCGTCGAGGAGGTGGGTGACGTCCATCGGAGCATTTTAGGATACCGCCGCCCCGATCCGGGCCGACTTGGGCGCCGGGCCGCTCAATGCGCCGCGTGTTCGCGCTTGCTGGCGTTGCCGGTCATCAATTTGTCGGTCCAGGCGATGCCGATCGCGGACAGGATGAACACGATGTGGATGATGGTCTGCCACATCACGCCCTGCGCGGTGGCCTTGGTGCACAGCGCCCTGGCCGCCACCAGATCGGCGGTGCACAACGGCAGGCCCAGCTGGCCGGCCTCGATGAAGGACTTGAGCAGGTGGATCGAGGAAATGCCGATGATCGCCATCGCCAGTTTGACCTTCAGCACGCGGGCATTGACGTGGGACAGCCATTCCGGCTGGTCGGGATGGCCTTCCAGATTGAGCCGCGAGACGAAGGTTTCGTAGCCGCCCACGATCACCATCACCAGCAGGTTGGAGATCATCACCACGTCGATCAGGCCCAGCACGATCAGCATGATGCCCTGCTCGCTCAGGCTGACGACATCGTGGATCAGGTGCCAGAGCTCAGTGACGAACAGGAACACGTACACGGCCTGGGCCACGATCAGGCCCAGATACAGCGGCAACTGCAGCCAGCGCGAGGAGAAAATCAGCGCGGACAGGGGCGACAGGCGTGGCGTCGGTTCAGGCGTCATCGGCAGCACTTCAGGCGGGAGAGGGTGCATTGCACCGTCCAACACGGGGTGCCGTCAACACCTTGCGTTCACCCCGGGGCACTACAGTCTGTACCGGACATCAGCTTTGGAGCCGCGCCATGATCGACTTCCACTACTGGCCCACGCCCAATGGCCACAAGATCAGTCTGTTCCTCGAAGAAGCCGGACTGCCGTACACCGTGCGCCCGGTGAACATCGGCAAGGGCGAGCAGTTCGCGCCGGAATTCCTCGCGATCTCGCCGAACAACAAGATGCCGGCGATCGTCGACGCCAGCCCGCCGGACGGCGGCGCGCCGATTCCGGTGTTCGAATCCGGCGCGATCCTGCGCTATCTGTCGGACAAGACCGGACGCTTCACCGGCGTGGCCGAGGGTGCCGACCCGCGCACCGAGCTGCGCCAGGCCATCGAGGTCGATGAATGGCTGTTCTGGCAGATGGCGGGGCTGGGGCCGATGACCGGGCAGTACGGCCACTTCCACGTCTATGCGCCCGAGGCCATCCCCTACGCCCGCGAGCGCTACCGCAAGGAGGCCGAGCGCCTGCTGGGCGTACTCGACCAGCGGCTGGCCGGACGCGAGTTCATTTCCGACGGCGGCTACAGCATCGCCGACATGGCCTGCTATCCGTGGATCAACGCCTACGACAAGGCGCCGATCGACCTGACGCCGTTCGCCAACATCCGCCGCTGGCACGCGGCGATCACGGCCCGTCCCGCGACCCAGCGCGCCTATGCGCTGGCGGCCAAGGTCAACCCGGACGCCGGCAAGCCGATGAGCGACGAACAGAAGAAGATCCTGTTCGGGCAGGGCGCCCGCCGCGAGTAAGGGCGCCTGACCGGCGCCGGCGGCATCAGTACGCGGAGTCCAGTTCCGCCAGCCGCGCCTGGTACATCTGCGTCAGGCAGCTCTCCAGTGCAGCGCCCAGCCGCCCGCCGCAGCGGGCGTTGCGCTGGCCGACGAAGGCGCGCTGGGCGGCTCGCACCCGGGCATCGTAGTCGGGGTCGCCGGTGGAAGAACGCTGCCGGTACACCCGCGCCACCCGGAGATCCAGCTGCGCCAGCCCGCTGCTTGTGCAGATCGCGTGTTCGATCGGGGTGCCCGCCTTGCCGCAATCGAACGATGGCACCGGCGTGCGCGGATCGGCGCGCAGCACGCTTTTCAGTTCCGACAGCGGAAGCGTCACTTCCTGCGGCCCGCTCGAATAGGGGCCGACGGCATAGGGATCGAACAGGAGCTTCAGCCGATCCGGCAGCAGCACGAAGGTCTGGAAGTTGCCCCACTCGGGACCGGCGCCCTGCTGGATCATTTCGGGGATGGAACTCTCGTCGGGCAACAGCATCGCGTTGAGTCTGGCGATGGCCAGCGCGCTCAGCCGCTGCAGACCCTTGCGGCCCTGGATGACTTGCTCGATGTCCAGTTGCGCGCCTTCGGGCAGCAGGAAATTGAACGCCACGGAATTGTGGTTGGGGTGGGCGCCACCGGCATAGCTGTCGATTCCGAACACCACGGAAAACAGCTTGCCGTCGTTGCGTTCGACCCTATAGTCGATGTCGAGCGACCACGACAAACCCGGACCGACGTCCTCTGCGTCGACATTGCGGAAATCGTCGGCCTGTTCCCTGGCCCACTGGCGCAGCTGCGCGTCGATCGCGGCGTTGCCGGTCTGCGGATAGGCCACCGAAATCTCGACCTGCGCGGTCTTCGATTCGATCGTGCGTTTCTCCACCGGAAGACCGCTGGCCAGCACGCCGCCCGAAAACAGCAGCACCGCGAATACGATCCATCCCTTCAGCCCAGGCACCACGGCAGTCTCCTCCAACCCGTCATCGTTTGCATTGAAAAGGAACAAGCGTTCGCCGCTCGACTATGCCCTCAGCCGGTCCAACGTCGCAATGTTCTGCAGCAACCGCTCCCGCGCGCCCGGCTTCAGGTGCGGATGCCGGAGCAGGTCGTCGTAATAACGGCTGCTTGCATCGTACAAACCCAGCTTCGCACAGTAGGCGGCCCGGCTTTCCGCGATGAAGGAGGATTCCGTCCGCCGCTCCAGATCGACCGCCGCGGCATAGGTTTCCAGGGCTTTTTCGGTCTCGCCCAGCTGATCCTGCACGATCGCGATGTTCATGCACATCATGGCGCGATCGAACTCGGGCAGCTCGCTGGCAACGAGCTGCTCCAGGATTTCGATCGCCGCCGGCCGATCCCCCGCTTCGACCAGTGCCGACGCGCGCCGGGCCAGTTCGGAATAGAGTTTTTCGTCCATCGTCGCTCCCGCGCCGTCCTTTCGGGAACAACGGCATCCGGCGCCGATTCCGGACGCCGGCTAGCATGACGGGTGCCCGACTCAGGGCTGCATCTTCAGCTCGAATTCGTGCGGCGGTTCGGCACCGAGCAGGTTCTTCACGAAATAGTCCCAGCGCCGGCGCATGACGTAGTAGCTGTCCATGCCGTAGCCATGGCGGGCGTGCGGCAGCAGCAGCAGGTCAAAGTCCTTGTTGGCCTTGATCAGCGCATCGACCACCAGCAGGGTGGACTGCGGCGGCACGTTGTCGTCCATCATGCCGTGGATCAGCAGCAGCTTGCCCTTCAGGTTCTTCGCCAGCGGCGCGTTGTCCTGCCCGGTGTAGTTGGTGGTGCCGTCCGGCTTGCGCACCAGCAGGCCGTGGTAGCGCTCGCCCCAGTCGTCCTCGTAGGACAGGTTCTCGTGGTTGCCGGATTCGGCGATGCCGACCTGGTACATGTCGGGGTAGCGGAACATCGCCGCCGCGGTGGCGTTGCCGCCGCCGGAGTGGCCCCAGATGCCGGCGCGCGCGGTATCGATCCACGGGTAGCGCTCGCCCAGCTGCTTCAGCGCGGCGACCTGGTCCGGCAGGGTGTTGTCGGCCATGTTGCCGTAGGACACGTCCTGGAACGCCTTGCTGCGCAGCGGCGTGCCCATGCCGTCGAGCGCGATCACGATGAAGCCCAGCTCGGCCAGCGCCTGATGGTCGCCGTGCGCGGGCTGGAAGCTGCGGCTGCGCACCGAGCCGACCTGCGGGCCGGGGTAGATGTAGGTGATGATCGGGTACTTCTTTGCCGGATCGAAATTGGACGGCTTGAACATCTGGCCGTACAGATCGGTCTTGCCGTCGCGGGCCTTGACCGTGAACGCCTCCGGCGGCACCCAGCCGGCTGCGCGCAGGCGGGTCAGGTCGGTGTGCGCCAGCTCCGCCACCTGCCTGCCGTCGGCATCGCGCACCATCGCCACCGGAGCGGTGGCGATGGTCGAATGCACGTCCAGGAAATACTTGCCGTCGCCCGACAGCGTGATCGCATGGTTGGCGTCTTCGGGCGTCAGCAGCTGCACTTCGCCGCCGTCGAGGCCCACCTTGTAGAAATGCACGAAGTACGGATCGCGCCCGGCTTCGCGGCCCACGCCGGTGATCCAGAGCGTGCGGCCGACCGGATCGAGCCGGAGCACCTGGGCGACGTTCCAGTCGCCGCTGGTGATCTGGCGCTTGAGCTTGCCGGTGGTCAGATCGAACAGGTACAGATGGCCCCAGTTCGATTTCTGGCTAAACCAGAGGAATTCGTTGCTCTCGGGCAGGTAGCGCCAGTTGACCGAATCCAGCGCCGGGGCGCTCTGGTACTGGGTGGCGACGGTTTCGGTATGGACATCGCGCACCGCGCCGGTGGCGGCATCGGCCACCCGCAGGGTGGCGCGCTTGTGGCCGCGATCGGTGCTGACGAAGGCCAGCGTCTTGCCGTCGCGGGCCCACTGCACGTCCTCCCAGCCGTCGGCGCACAGCAGATCGTCGGCGCAGGTGGAGCGGTGCTGGTCCGGCGGCATCTGCAGGCGGATGGTCTTCGGCGTCGCGCCGGACAGGTCGACGACCACCCGTTCGATCAGGGTGATGTCCTTGTCGCCGGCAAACGGATAGCGCCACTGCTCGACCTTCGGCGCGCCGACATTGGTGCCGACCAGGGTCATCAGGCTGGTGTGGCGCTGGTCCTGCCGGAAGGTGGCGATCTTCGTGCCATCCGGCGACCACGCCACGACCGCGTTGCCGGTGTGTTTCCAGCCGGCGTTGTCGGTGGCATAGCCGTAGTCGGGCTTGCCGTCGAAGGTGAGCTGGGTTTCCTTGCCGGAAGCGAGGTCGCGCAGCCACAGGTTCCAGTCGCGCACGAAGGCCTCGCGGCTGCCGTCGGGCGAAGCCACGCCAGGTTCGTCGCCGCTGGCGGGGTGCGCCACGGCGCTGCAGCCTGTCATATCGCAGCGGAAGCGCCCGGCCATGCCGGTCAGCAGCAGACTGCCGTCGGCGTTGCGGGCGATGGTCAGCGGCGGCAGCTTGTCCTTGTTCACCGACCGGCCCTTGCCGCCGCTGGCGAGATTCATTGCATCGGCCAGCGCCTGCGGGTCGAACGCCGGGGCGCTCTTGCCGGTGGCCGGATCGAAGCGCAGCACGGCGGTCTTGCCGTCGGTCTGCTCGCGATAGATCAGGCTGCCGTCGTCGAGCCAGCTGGCGCCGCTGATGGCATGGTCGATCAACGGCATCGTGCGGTCGGCCAGCATGCCGGCCGCGCGCTGATAGTCGGCCGTCGTCACCGCCGGTCCCGGGGTCGCCTGCCCCATGGCTGCGCCGGTCACCAGCAGGGTTCCCAGCAACCAAGCCGCGCTTGAATTCCGTGCCATTGCATCCCCGCCGCATCTCCGCGCGCCCGCGCACCGACGCTGATCCTAGCGCGCGCGGTTGCCGCGTGCTTGTGCCGATGGTCTGGGGTCGCCGAAACCGGGCTTGCATTCGGCGCGCGCCGTCCGCATATCCTTGGAAACCGCCATCCTGCACGGAGTCGCCGCCTCATGGGAATCGTCAGCCTGCTCTGGGGCATCGTTGCGCTGCTGTGGATGGTGCTGGCGCTCATCCCGCTGGTGGGCTGGGCGAACTGGCTGCTGATCCCGTTCGCCGTGGTCGGCGCAATCCTCGCCGCGATCGGCATCGCCGTCACCCAGCCGACGCACAACGCCCGCGCCAAGGCCGGGCTGGTGCTCAACGGCATCGCGATTGTCGTCGGCGCGGTCCGGCTGATGCTGGGCGGCGGCTTCGTGTGAGCTTCACCGCGCGCCCGTAGAATGGACGCATGAGCCAATTCCCGATCCGCCCGCGGCGCATGCGCCACGATGAATTTTCGCGCCGCCTGATGCGCGAAACCGCGTTGACCACCAACGACCTGATCTATCCGGTCTTCGTGCACGAGGGAAAAGGGCGCGCGCCGGTGGCGGCGATGCCGGGCGTGGAGCGGCTGTCGATCGACGAGTTGCTGCGGGTGGGCGAGCAGGCGCTGGAACTGGGCGTGCCGATCCTCGACCTGTTCGGCGTGCCGGACCCGGACGCCAAGACCGCCGACGGACGCATCGCCTGGGACGAGAACGGCCTCATCCCGCGCGCCATCCGCGCGCTGAAATCGCGCTTCCCCGAACTTGGCGTGATGAGCGATCAGGCATTGGATCCCTACACCACCCACGGCCAGGACGGCGTCATCGACGACACCGGCTACATCCTCAACGACGAGACCATCGAGGCGCTGATCAAGCAGTCGCTGGCGCACGTCGCCGCCGGCGTGGACGTACTCTCGCCTTCGGACATGATGGACGGCCGCATCGGCGCGATCCGCAACGCGCTGGAAGCGGGCGGCTACATCCACACCCGCATCCTGGCCTACAGCGCCAAGTACGCCAGCAGCTTCTACGGCCCGTTCCGCAGTGCGGTCGGCAGCGCCGGAAATCTCGGCAAGGGCAACAAGTACACCTACCAGATGGACCCCGCCAACTCGGACGAGGCGCTGCACGAAGTCGCGCTGGACCTGGCCGAAGGCGCGGACATGGTGATGGTCAAGCCCGGCCTGCCCTATCTGGACGTGCTGTACCGGGTGAAACAGCACTTCAAGCGCCCGACCTACGCGTACCAGGTCAGCGGCGAGTACGCGATGATCAAGGCCGCCGCCGCCAACGGCTGGCTCGACGAAAAAATGGTGGCGATGGAAGCGCTGCTGGCGTTCAAGCGCGCCGGCGCCGACGGCGTGCTGACCTATTTCGCGCTGGATGCGGCAAGATGGCTGAAAGAGTGACCCGCTGTTCTCCTTCCCCTTCAAGGGGAAGGCTTCCACCACGCATGACGCGGAGGCCGATCCATGAAGCACTACGCCGTCTTCGGAAGCCCCATCCACCACTCGCAATCGCCGTTCATCCACGCGATGTTCGCGCAGCAGACCGGCATCGCGCTGGAATACACCGCCATCGAGGCGGGCCACGACGATTTCCGAGCCAAGCTTGACGCCAGCGCCGTCGATGGCGCCAACGTCACCCTGCCGCTGAAGAAAGACGCCTTCACGCTCTGCGCCGACGTTTCTTCTCGCGCCCGCCGCGCCCGTGCGGTGAACACCCTGATTCGCGACGGCGACGGCTGGCGCGGCGACAACACCGACGGCCTCGGTCTGGTGCGCGATCTCACCGAACGCCGCGGCATGGACCTGCGCCAGCGCCGGGTGCTGATGCTGGGTGCGGGCGGGGCCGCCCACGGCGTGGCGCCGGCGCTGCTGGATGCCGGCGTGCGTGAATTGGTCATCGTCAACCGCACCATTTCCCGCGCCGAACAACTCTCCGATGCGCTCGGCGAACCCGACCGCGTGCACGCGCGCGGCTGGGACGCGCTGGCAAAGTTGGGCAGCTTCGACCTGCTGATCAACGCCACCGCCGCCTCGCGCAGCGGCGCGCTGCTGACGCTGCCGATGGCGCTGGTGGAGTCGCGCAGCGACGCGGTGGACCTGAGCTACGGAGAAGCCGCCGTCGCCTTCCTCGCCTGGGCCCGCGCCGCCGGTTGCGTGAAGACGGTGGACGGGCTGGGCATGCTGGTCGAGCAGGCCGCCGAGAGCTTCCTGCTCTGGCACGGCGTGCGGCCGCAGACCGATGCGGTATTCGCTGACCTGTCGGCACGCTCGGTGGCGCTGTTCACCGCCGACTAGGGCGTGGCTGCGCGCATGGCGCGCTTCTACAGCAACCCCTCGCGCTTGACCATCAGGTAGTGCTCCACCAGCGCGCCGGGCAATTCGGCGCAGGTGACGTCGAGCACGGCGACGCGGTGGGCGCGCAGCGCGTCGTGGGCGACGGCGCGATGCTGCAGATAGCGTGCCGCCGAGGTGGCGCGCAGGGCGCCGCGCAGGTCGCGCACGTCCTCGTCCAGCGCCGCGTCGAGCGCCGCCTCGCGCAGGCTGGCGACGACGACGTGGTGGCGCTGGCGCAGCAGGCCCACCGCGGCCAGCAGGTCCTCGCTGTCCTCGTCGCGCAGGTTGGTCATCAGCATGACCAGGCTGCGGCGGCGCTGGCGCAGGGTCAGCTCGGTCGCGGCGGCAAGATAGTCGGTCGCCACCGGCCGCGGCTGCAGGTCGAAGGTGGCGCGCAGCAGGACGTCGATCGCGCCGGCGCCGCGCTGCGGCGGCACCCAGCGGCGCGCGCCGCCGCTGGCTAGCAGGCCGACCGCATCGCCCTGGCGCAGCGCCAGCCAGGACACCACCAGCGCCGCGTCCAGGGTCTGGTCGAAATGCGAGAGCAGGCCGTCGCGCGCCAGCATGCGCTGGCCGGTATCGACCAGCAGCACCAGCTGCTGGTTGCGCTCGTCCTGGTATTCGCGGGAAATCAGCCGGCGCATCCGCGCGGTGGCCTTCCAGTCGATCCGGCGCAGGCTGTCGCCGACCCGGTAGTCGCGCATCTGGTGGTAGTCGGTGCCCTCGCCACGGCGGCGGCGCACGTGCGCGCCCATCGCGCGCGAGGCCTGCTCGGCGCCGAGCAGGGCCAGCCTGGCCAGCGGCGCGAAATTCGGAAACACCCGTACCTTCTGTTCCGGCATCACGGTGGCGCGCCGCCGCCACAGCCGCCACGGCGCGTGCAGGCGCAGGTGGACGCCGGCGAATTCGGCGTGGCCGCGCTCGACCGGGCGCAGCCGGTAGGCGAAGCGGCTGTCGCTGCCGGGAACGAGGTCGAGCCGGCGCGGCAGGCCCTCGGCTTCCCAGCCGACCGGATGCAGGTCGAACACGTCGACGCGCTGCCGCTGCGCACCGGCTTCCAGCACCAGTTCGACCGGACGCTCGACGCCGACCGCCAGCGCTTCGGGCAGGTCACGCCGAACCGACGGCAGCCGCTGGCGCCGCAGGCGCAGCGCGTCGATTCCCGCCAGCAGCGCCAGCAGCGCGCCGGCCAACGCCCACGCCGGCGGCGGAACCAGCGCGAAGCTGGCCAGCAGGCCAAGCAGCGCCCACAGCGCCAGCAGCCACAGCAGGAGCGGCGCCGGTCTCACTGGCGCGGCGCGTCCACCTTGGCCAGCAGGGCGCGCAGCGCCTCGTCCACCGACTGGCCTTCGATATGCAACTCGGGCGCCAGCTGGATGCGGTGGCGCAGCGCCGGCAAGGCGATGTCGCGCACGTCGTCGGGGGTGACGAAATCGCGTCCGGCCAGCACCGCCTGCGCGCGGGCGGCGCGCACCAGCGCGATGCTGCCGCGCGGGCCGGCGCCCAGCGCGATTCCCGGCCACTTGCGGGTGGCCGCGGCGATCCGCACCGCGTAGTCGAGCACCGCCGCGTCGACCCGCACCAGCGAGGTGCCGATCTGCATCGACTGCACCTGCTCGCGGCTGATCACGCGGGCCACCTGCGACAGATCGAAATCGGCCGCGGTCCGACCCTCGCTGACCGCGGCGACCATGCGCTTTTCATCCTCGATGCCGGGGTAGCCGATCAGCACCTTGAGCAGGAAGCGGTCGAGCTGGGCTTCCGGCAGCGGGTAGGTGCCTTCCAGTTCCAGCGGGTTCTGCGTGGCCATGCACAGGAACGGCAACGGCAGCGGGAAACTTTCGCCTTCGATGGTCACCTGCTGTTCCTGCATCGCCTCCAGCAACGCCGACTGGGTCTTGGCCGGGGCGCGGTTGATTTCATCGGCCAGCAGCAGATGGGTGAAGACGGGGCCCTTGCGCACTTCGAAGCGCTCGACCTTGGGGTCGTAGACCGCGTGGCCGCTGATGTCGCTGGGCATCAGGTCGGGCGTGAACTGGACGCGCGCGTGCTGGCAGTCGAGCGCCTGGGCCAGCGCCCGCACCAGCAGGGTCTTGCCGAGGCCGGGCACGCCTTCCAGCAGGACATGCCCGCCCGCGAGCAGGGCGATCAGCACCTGGTCGAGCACTTCGGGCTGGCCGATGAAGGCCTTGCCGACCGCAGCGCGGATGGCGCCGGCGCATTCGCCCAGGGTCGCGCCGGTCAGCGGCGGGACGGGAGGCAGGGATGGACTGCTCATAGACGTTTCCTCAGTTCGGTCAGGCGGGCGATGCGGTGGCGGAAATCCAGCGGGTCACGCGGTGGACGGGTATCGAGCGCGGCGCGCACTTCGGTCGGGGTCAGGCCGGTGCGTTGGGCGATCAAGCCGGCCTGCGCCTCGCCGTCGAGCGCGGCGGCCAGCGGATCGCGCCGGCGCAGGCGCTCCTGCACGGCGGCGAGCAGGGCGCGGTGCAGCGCGCCGAGTTGGCCGTAGCGCAGCAGGTGTTCGCCGCTGGCCTCCAGATGTTCCAGCAGCGAGCGCCGCGGCGCCTGCGGCGCCGGCAGCAATGGCCCGAACCGCTGCGCACGCATCCACAGCCACAGCAGCAGGCACAGGAACGCCGGCAGCAGCGCCCGCCAGCCGTGCTCCAGTAGCCAGCGCCACAGCGGCGGCATGTCCACCGAATACACCAGGTGGAATCTGCCCGCACCCCAGTTCGGGGCCAGCAGCTGGCGCGCGAACGCCGCATTGCCGGTTTCCACGAGTGCGTCGTTGGTCAGCAGGTCCATGTCCGACAGCAGGTCCACGCTGCCCTCGCCGAGCTGGAAGCGGGCGAACAGGTAGCCGCCCTGCGGGTGCTGCAGACCGGCCGCGATGTCGGCGTTGGCTTCCGGCGTGAAGCGCGGGGCGCCGCAAAACACCCTCCGATCCGGCTTGCCCTGCACCTTGCGGACGAGGCACGGCGATCTGCTGACCGAGGGCTTGATTGGCAGGAATCCCGACAGCGGCGTCGCGCCGGTCGCCTTGCCGCTCTCGCTGAATTCCGGCAGCCCCACGACCAGATGCCCGCCGCCGCGCACGAAGCGTTCCAACTCCTGCAAATCGTCGTGTCCGAGCGTGCGCGGATCGCCGTACATCACCACGGTGTCACGCGGCCCCGGCGGCATCGCGTCGAGCTGCAGGCGCTGGCGCGACACCACCTTTTGCCCGCTGTCGCGCAACGACAGCTTGAGCGCATACAGCGGGTTGAAGCTGGCTTCGCCGCGCGGCGGCAGGTCCACGCTGCGCTCCACTTGCTTGTATGTGACCAGGAACCAGGTCGTCAGCAGGGCCACGAACAGCAAGGCCAGCGACCACAGAAGCACTGTCTGGCTGCGCTTCATGCCGTCCACCCGAAGCGTTGCCCGAGCTGCACCAGCAAGGACTCGAATTCGTCCGTCGCCGGCAAACGCTCGGCATAGGCGGCGTACTGCCAGACGTTGACCATGCGCGCGAACGCCGCGCGGTCCTGCGCATCGCCCAGCGCGCGCGCCGCGCGCAGGCACTGGGATTCGGTGGCGCCGGGCACCAGCAGCGCCCCGGTGCGCTCCGTCATGGACGCAACGCTGGCGCGATACAGCAGGGCCAGCGCCGCACGCGGCTTTCCATCGGTCCACAGCCCGCGGGCGTGGGCCATGACGTCGGCGGGCAGCGGCTGTTCTTCCGGCTGCGGTTCCTGCTCAATGGGTGCCGGCACCGCCCGACGCCGCGCCGGAGCCAGATCGCGCAGCCACGGCAGCCAGGTGCGGCGGCTCAGGATCAGGACGATCAGCAGGAGGACCAGCAGGATCCACAGGCTGTACTTGGCGATCGCGGCGATGACGGCCGCGATGCGTTGCAGCAGCGGCGACGCATCCTGGTGCGCGGCTTCTCCGGGCTTGCGTGGCACCCATTCGGTGATGGTTTCCTTCGGATGAAGCAATGGATCGTTCTCGGTGCGGGCCACCGCGTCGGAGAAGCGCGGATCGTTTTCGGTCCGCTCGAAGATCTCCGGCAGATCGGGCATCCCGTCGAAGCTCCGGTCCGCGGCGTCCTCCGCGTCCGACGCCGCCGCTTCGGCGGCGCCCACTGCCGATGCCAGGCACTGGCCGTTGGCTTCGGCGTCGGTTCCGGCCCCTGCCTCGGCGGACTGCGCTGCGGCGACCGCCGGCTGTCGCGCCGGCGTACAGGCCCGCGAAAATCCCGGCGCCATCAGCATGCCGACCGCCACCAGCACCGCCACGCCTGCGCCGCGCAGCCGCGCGCGCAGGCGGCGGAAGGCGATCTCCACGTCCCAGGCCTCGATCCGGGTGCGGCGATCGAGATAGAGGCCAAATCCAGCGCCGACGTAGAACGGTTCGATCACGCTGGTGACCGACCACGTCAGCAGGTTGCCGAGCAGTTGCACCCAGCGCGGCGGTTCCTGACTGATCAGATCCCAGGCCGCGCGCATGGATTCGGACATCAGTTCGACCGGCACGAACATCAGCGCCAGCGCATAGGTCGCGAATACCAGCACAATCTCGAAATTCGCGCACACCAGCGTCACCAGCGCCGCCGTGCCGCGCACGCCGCCGCCAATCACCTGCCGCCGCTGGGCCACGTTCGGCCCGCCTTCCAGCAGGTCGATGGGAAGGTGCAGGGAACGTACCGGGCTCAGTCGCCGCCAGCTGAGGTAGCCCAGCATCGGCCGCAGGCCCCAGTTGCGCATTGCCCGTCGCGTTTCCCGCGCATCCGGCGCCGGGCCGAACACCGCGCGCGAAATGACGTACAGCGGAATGCGGTCGAACACCGGCTTGAGCCACCACATCACCAGCGCGGCCAGCCACAGCTTGTCCAGCCACCAGGCGAGGGCGTTGATCGCGACGAACACGGGCAGGGACAGCGCCAGCCACGGCCTCCAGATCGCGCGGGCGTGACGGCGCACCAGCGCCGTGCCCAACTCCACCGCCTCCCACGGCGTGCGCGGGCGCAGTTCGACGCTGAGGTCATCGAGCCGCATCGCGATCCCTCCCGCCCAGCGCCAGCCACGCCAGCACCAGCGCCCACAGCAAGGCGGCCACGCCGTACTTGATCGTCGCCGGAATCGTCCCGATCGACGACCAGAACGCTTCGATGAACGCCGCGACCACCAGCATCAGGAACACGCCCAGGCACAGCGCCGCGCCGCGCTTGCCGTCCTCGATCAGGGCATTGACCCGCGTGCGCCGGCCGGGCGCCAGCAGGGCCAGACTCAGGCGCAGCCCGGCCGCGCCGGAAATCACGATCGCGGTCAGCTCGAAAGACGCATGGCCGGCGGCGAAGCGCCAGAACGGATCGCCCAGCCCGACGTTCTGCAGATGTCCGGCCACCGTCCCGATCATCACGCCGTTGAAGGCGATGGTCAGCACCGGGCCGATCCCGGCCAGCAGGCCGCTGGCGTAGGTGCGCAAACCGATACTGATGTTGTTGAAGATGTAGTAGCCGAACATCTCCAGGTCGTCACCCGAGCTGCGTCCCAGTTTCTGCGCGGCCTTCGAATACATCTCCTCCCACTGCGCCACCTGCTGCGGCGGCATCAGGGTGTGGATCAGCTCGGGCTTGAACTGCAGGGCGACGAAGCTGGCGAGCAGCGGCAGAACGAACAGCAGGGCCGAAGCCCAGAGCACGCCCGATTCGGCCCGCACCATGCGCGGGAAATCGGCGATGAAGAACTCGATGGCGCGCTGCCAGCGCGGCGGCGGCGGGCGGTACAGCACGTCGTGGCCGCGCTGCACCAGCACCTGCAATCGCTCCTGCAGATGCGGGCTGTAGCCGCGCCGGCGCGCCAGGCCGAGCTGGCGCGCAAGCCGGCGATAGACCGCCGGGACGTCGACGTCGGCCAGCCCGCGCCAGTGGATGTCCGCGCGCGCCCGGCGCGGATGCGCGGCGCGGGCCTCCAGCCAACGCTCGAACTCGGCCCATTCCTGCTGGTAGCGGGCGATGAACTGTTCCTGCCGCATCGTCGCCTCAGCCCTGTCCCAACAGCCAGCGGGCGATGCCGCCCAGCCGCGCCACGCCGGCCGCGCCCTGCGCGCCGGTGATCGGCGTCACCAGATCGGCCAGCTCCATCTGCCGCTCCGGAGTCAGCCTCGGAGCGCGTTCGGCGAACGCCAGCACCGCCACCTGTTCCTCGGGCCGCAGCGGCGACAGCGGCGCATGGGTGCCGCCCGCCACCGTCACCGGCAGCGGCTGCACCGGATGCACGTGCACCACCAGCGTCCCGGCCACCAGATCGCCCAGCCGCCGTCCCCACGGATCGGAAAATCCTGCGATCAACCCGCAGGCATAGCCGAAGGGCAGCATGTCCACCGTGCGCATCAGGTTGCGCACGATCGAGGCCAGCCAGCCTACCGGCGCGCCGTCGCCGGCGACCACCCGCAGCCCGAGCACGCGCTTGCCGGGAGTCTGCCCGCCGAACAGGCCCTCGCACAGGATCGGATAACCCCAGAACACCACGAACAGCGCCAGCAGATACAGCCCGGCGCCGGTGCTGCCGAGCATCCCGAGCACCATCCCGAACAGCATCAGCAGCGCCATCCGGATCGCCAGATCAATCACCCACGCTAGCGCCCGCGGCACCGGGCCGGCAGCCGGCAGGCGCAGGGCGATGCCCTCGGGGGTATCGACGATGCGAACGGTGTCCAGCATTCAGTTGTTGGCGTCGATGCACGCCGTGGGCGTCGCATATGGATCGCCGGCGGTGCCTCTGAAGTGACCGCCCTCGTTTGTCGCCATCCCCAGGCATCCATCGCGTCGCCGACCCTGTGGGCATTCTAATGCAATGCTGATCAAGCCCATCCTGGCCTTGATCAGCAGTCGCACGTCCGGCACAGGTCCGGACGTGCTCGCGCCGAATCAAGCACTTGCGTGCTTGATTCACGGGCGGCACGTCCATGTGCCGCGGGCAACGCTGACTTTTTCAGCGTTGCCCTAAGGCAACGTTGAAAAGTCCGCCCCGGACTTTTTCGCGCGCGCGGCGGCAGCGCCGATGTCAGCCGACGCCGCCGGCAAGATAGTCGTCCTTGAGCTTCACGTAGTGATTGGCGCTGTAGTACAGGGCCTCGATCTCGGTCGGGCTGAGCTGGCGCGCCTTCTTTGCCGGATTTCCCAGCCACAGCTCGCCCTCGCCCACCACCTTTCCGGGCGACACCAGCGCCCCGGCACCGACGAAACCGTGCTTTTTCACCACCGCCCCGTCGAGCACGACCGCCCCCATCCCGATCAGCGCCGCATCCTCGATCGTGCAGGCGTGGATGATGGCCTTGTGGCCGATGGTGACGTCGTTGCCGATCCGGGTCGCGAAACCGCCACGGCGCAGGTGCGGACCGTCGTGGCTGACGTGGATCACGGTGCCGTCCTGGATGTTGGTGCGGTCGCCGATGCGGATGAAGTTGACGTCGCCACGGATCAGCGTGAACGGCCAGACCGAGACGTCGTCGCCCAGCACCACGTCGCCGATGACGGCGGACATCGGGTCGAGATAGACGCGCTGGCCAAGGGTGGGCAGGTGCTCGCGGTAGGGTCGGATCGGCATGGCTGGATTCTAGACCCGCGCCGGATCAAGCGCTTGCACACCCGACCCACAGCCGCGCCGCCCATGGCACACGCCAATGCTGATTGGGTCGACATTGCCCTAAACTGCGCCGCATGAACGCCATCTCCGTCACCCCGGTCGCTTCGCTGCAGCCCAGCCTCGAACGGTTGCGCGCCGCCTGGCAAGCCCGCAAGCCCGACTACGCGCAGCGCCACGACGACCTGTCCCGCCTGCGCGCCAACCTCAAGCGCCGGCTCGACGAAATGGCGCGCATCATCGCCAGCGATTTCGGCCACCGTTCGATGGACGAGAGCCGGATCGCGGACGGCATGACGGCGCTCAACGACATCGACCATCTGCTCAAGCACCTGAAGGCGTGGATGCGCCCGCAGCGGGTCGGCACCGGCTGGCGGTTCTGGCCGGGTCGGGCGCAGGTGCGCGCGGTGCCGCTGGGCGTGGTCGGAGTGATCGCGCCGTGGAACTATCCGGTCAATCTCGCCCTGATCCCGCTGGCCACCGCGATTGCCGCCGGCAACCACGTCTTCCTCAAGCCCTCCGAACACACCCCGCGCACCAGCGCGTTCCTGCGCGACCTGCTCAACTCCACCTTTCCGGAAGACCGTGTCGCCGTCGCGCTGGGCGATGCCGACGTCGGCGCCGCCTTCGCCGGCCTGCCGTTCGACCACCTGGTGTTCACCGGATCGACCGCGGTCGGTCGCAAGGTGATGGCCGCGGCGGCGCAGCACCTCACCCCGGTGACGCTGGAACTGGGCGGCAAGTCGCCGGCGCTGATCTGCGACGACTACCCGATCGAAAAGGCCGCGGCGCGGATTGCCACCGGCAAGTGGTTCAACTGCGGCCAGACCTGCATCGCGCCCGACTACGTGCTGGTGCCCAAGCCCAAGCGCGATGCGCTGGTGGCCGCGCTGCGCAAGGAAGTCCAGCAGCGCTATGGCGAGAATCTCGAGAACCTCGACGACTACACCCGCATCATCAACGAAGGCCAGTACGCGCGGCTGCGCGGCTACCTCGACGACGCCCGCGACCGCAAGGTCGAGCGGGTGACGCTGGCCGGGCTGCCCGATCCCGCCCAGCGCCTGCTGCCGCCGACCCTGCTGCTCGATCCCCCGGACGACAGCAAGGTGATGCAGGACGAAATCTTCGGCCCGCTGCTGCCGATCAAGGGCTACCGGACGCTCGACGACGCGATCGCCTACATCAACGCCCGCGAACGTCCGCTGGCGCTGTATCCGTTCAGCAACTACCGCGCCAGCGTCGAACGCATCCTGCGCGACACCGTGGCCGGCGGCGTTTCCGTCAACGACACCCTGTTCCATTTCGCCGTCGCCAACCTGCCGTTCGGCGGCGTCGGCGCCAGCGGCATGGGCGCCTACCACGCCCGCGCCGGTTTCGACGCCATGAGCAAGCACCTGCCGGTGTTCTGGCAGGCCGGTTTCACCGGCGGCGACAGGCTCAAACCGCCTTACAGCAAGGCAAAGTGGCTGATCGACCTGATCGTGCGCTGAGCGAAACGGTGTCGGGAACAATGACCCGCCAGTGATTGTCCCCGACGCCGTTTTCCTACCGATTCAACTGCGCCTGCATCCAGGCCAGCCGCTGCGCCGGCGGCTGCGCAAGCAATGCACGACGCAACGCGACGCGCTCCTGCGGCGGCGTGGTCTGCGCCAGCCGCGCCAGCGCATCGATCTCCTCGGGCGAGGACTGGCGCAGCAACTGCAGGAGCGAAGCGCGCTCCGCGGCGTCATCGAAGCTGAACAAGGCGGCCACGCGCGGCCACCACAAACCCAGCGTAGGACCCAGATGCCAGCCGCGCCTGGCATCGAACGATTCCGCGGCAAAACGGGCAAGCGACGCGTTGCGTTGCGCCTCCGGCATGGCATCGAATCGCGCCGCCGCATCGCGCAGCCTGCCGCGTTCGGCATCGGTCAGCGCCTGCCACTCGGACCAGGCCTCGCGGTCGCTGGCGCGCGGATCGGGGGAAACATCCGCTTCGGATTCGACTGGCTTCGGCGTGGACGCTTCCGTCACCGAAGAATCCGCCGCGTCCTGCGTGCCTGACGCAGGCGCCGGTGCTTGCGCTTCGACCGCCAGCCAGGACAGCAGCGGCAGCCGGTGGGCCAGCGCCAGTTCCGCGGGGGCGGCGTGCAGCGCCCGATCCGGATCCATCGCCGGGTCGTTCGGATCGAAGCGCGCCCTGGGCGGCGCGGCCGGCGGCAGGGCTTCGGAGTGCACGCGCCCACGCCAGGCATCCATCAGCGCGCGGCCACGCGGATGCAGCAGCGCCCACGCGGCAAGCGTCGCCAGCGCAACCAGCGCCACCGCCAGCAGCCAACGCCAGCGGGCGCGACGTTGCAAACCCGGTAAGGCGGCGGCAGCGCGTTCGCGCGGCACGCCGCGGTTGCGCACAGGCGCGGGTTCCGCAACCACCGCGCGCGTCGGCTGCGGCGGCGACTGCACCGCGTCCACCGTTTCCGGCAGTCGCCCCAGCGCCCGCTGCGCGGCATCGCGCCAGCCGCGCCAGACCTCCAGATCCAGATCGCCCTGCGGGTTGTGCGGCAACGCGCTGCGAATCCGCTGCTGGTAAGACCCGACGTCCAGGCCGAGCGCGGCGGCCGCATCCGTATCCTCAAGACTGGCCACCAGATGCAGCAAGACCGCCGCACGCAGCGCCGGCGTCAGGCGCGCGATCTCGGGCAAGACATCGGCCTGGTCGCCATCGACCCGACGCTGCCCCATCGCCGGCACCGACAGCAGCAGCCGCCAGTATTGCATCGGCCACTGCGCGATCGGCCACTGCCCAGCTTCGCTCGCGAACACACGGGCCGCGACGGCAAGCGCACCTTGCGCCGCCGTCGAGTCGCCGGTCTGGATCAGGGCCAGCAGCCGCGCGCGCCGATCCACTCCGCGCAGGAAGGCGGCAACGGCAGGCGTCGAAGTCGCGGACGACAAAGATTGTGGCATGGCTGCGTGGATCCGCTGGCGGCAACGTGGACGCCATTTTGACGGCACCGCGCTGAAGCCGTGACGAACGCGATTCCCTGCCGTCGGAATCCGGCGTCCGGAGGATGGCGTGAGAAAGCGGCGCACGACCCGACCCGCCTCCGCACCGGAAGCGCTCCTTAGTTTGCGAAGTTCTGTCTATCGAAATCGGATTTCTGACAGGACATGTCTCTATCTTTCCCGATTCGATAAAACGCTTGACAGCAGGCTGTCATGCGGCTCCGCAAGCAGCCGCGCGGCCTGCAGCCAAATCAGTTGTGCACAGCCATGGCAAATGCCGACCGGGCCGGTGTTTCACGCGCGAGGCCCGTCCGCTTACCCCCTGTTCCACAAACAACAGATTGATTTACAACATGATTTCGCGATTGGCTGTTTTTTCGCCAGACCGGGGTCAGCGCGCTGCAAAGCGCCCTGTGGGAAGCGGCCGAGGGCCGGTGCACAGAGTTATCCACAGCGCGTGTGGATAACGAAATTTTATCTTCCACAACAACGAGTTGGCGATTCTTTGCAAGACTCAAAGAAACAATGCGCCGCAACTGGACATCTCGCCCGCCACCGTCCCGTGTGCAGTCCACGCGAACAACGCGCCATTCCGGTTCTGGCCGTCATCGCACCGAACCTGCCCACTCCGTCAATGCTGAAAAGGCTCTTCGGCCTTGTCTTGGGGCAACGCTGACTTTTTCAGCGTTGCCTTAGACTGCCCGCATGCCCGAGTCCGCGACCGTCCTGCGCCTTGCCTTGCCGGTTCCGCTGCCTCGGCTGTTCGACTATCTGCCGCCTGTTGGCGTGGACGCCTGCTCCATTCACGTCGGCCAACGGCTGCAGGTTCCGTTCGGCAGCCGCACCCTGTGCGGGATCGTGACGGAACACGCCGACGCCGAGCCCGGCGTGGAACTGCGAACAGCGCTGGAAGCGCTGGACGGCGAGCCGCTGCTGGACGGCGAATTGCTGCAGTCTTTGCGCTGGCTGGCCGGCTACCTGCACGCTCCACTGGGCGAGGTGCTGGCGACCGCGCTGCCGGCCGCGCTGCGCCGCGGCGAGCCGCTGCCGGACACCACGACTTGGGGCTGGTTGTTGAACGAAGCCGGCCGCACCGCGCTGGCCGGGA
>NZ_JAMQHN010000154.1 GCF_025993755.1 Thermomonas sp.
CCGGCGTCGCCGACGGCATGGGCCTGGGTCTGAACGCGCGCGCCGGCCTGATCACCCGCGGGCTCAATGAAATGCTGCGCCTGAACATCGCCCTCGGCGGCCGCCCGGAAACGCTGATGGGCCTGGCCGGGCTGGGCGACCTGGTGCTGACCTGCACCGGCGACCTGTCGCGCAACCGCCGCCTCGGATTGGCGCTGGGTCGCGGCATTCCGATCGATGAGGCCGTGCGCGAAATCGGGCAGGTGGTGGAGTCGCTGCAGACCGCCGACGAGGTGATGCGGCTGGCCACTGTCCACGGGATCGAATTGCCGATCGCCGAAAACGTCCGAGACGTGCTGCGCGGCGACATCACCCCCGCCGAAGGCCTGAAACGGCTGATGGCGCGCGAGCGCAAGGCCGAGTACCCGCAGGCGCTGTTCGGCGCTTGACGCGGCAGCGAATGAACCGCAATGCAAGGACGCCCGGGCAAGCCGGGCGTCTTCGTTGCAAGGCGACGCCGTTGCGTCAGAAGGTGAAGCGCGGGCCGACGAACCATTCGTTGCCGCCGCCGTTGACGAACCGCACGTCGGCGTTCACGCCCCAGTTCTGGTTGAACTTGACAGTGGCGCCGAGGCGGCCGTAGGCGTCGCCGCTGTAGTGATGACCGTCCTGGTAGCCGACCATGGCATAGCCTTCCAGATGCGGGGCCAGCGCGCTGCGCACGCCGCCTTCCACGCTGTAGCCGTCGACGTTGACACCGCCGCCTGCGTCCAGTCGCTCATAGGCGGCGTTGGCCACGAAGTCGGTGCGCTGGCTTACCGACGTGTTGTAGCCGACGCCAACGCGCCAGCGGTCGAAGTCGATGCCGGTGTGCTTGATGTTCTGGTTGGAATAGTTGGCGAACAGGTGGACGTTCGGATGCACGGCGACCGAGCCGCCCAATCCCCAGCCGTCGGCGTCGGGACCGCTGCCATTGATGGCGGTGTAGCCGCCCTGGACGTAGTTGTAGGAAATGCCGTCGGCGGCGGAAGCGGCGAACGGCAGGCTGGCGAGCAGGGATAGGGCGAGCAGGGAACGTTTCATCGGGGGGAGATCTCCATGTTGTTGTTATCCGCCCGCCGGCTGGCGGTGCGTGCGCGCACTGTCCGCCAGCCGATGCCAACGTCGGCTTAATACAATACTGTACGGTTCATTAACCGTTCGCACTGGATTCAGGATCGAGCGCCCCTGCGAACCCAAGCTGCCGCCACGCCTCGAACACCGTCACCGCCACCGCGTTGGACAGGTTGAGACTGCGGTTGTTCGGCCGCATCGGCAGCCGCAGGCGCTGCGCCGACGGGACCGCCTGCAGCACGGCTTCCGGCAGGCCCGAGGTTTCGCTGCCGAACAGGAAGGCGTCGCCGTCGCGGAACCCAGGCATATCGAAACGCGTCCGGCCCCGGGTGGACAGCGCGAACGTGCGCGTCGGCCGGCCTTCGAGCGCCATGATCGCCATTAGCGCGGCATCGAGATCGTCGTGGACCTGCAGCGTGGCGTATTCGTGGTAGTCGAGGCCGGCGCGACGCAGATGCTTGTCGTCGATCTTGAACCCGAGCGACCGCACCAGGTGCAGCATCGCGCCGGTGTTGGCGCACAGCCGGATGATGTTGCCGGTGTTGGGCGGAATCTCCGGTCGGTGCAGGATGACGTGGAGCATCAGTATCGGATCACCAGGGCAGCGGCTGGCCCTGCCAGTCGAAGAACCGGCCCGACTGCGCGGGCGTGGCGGCATCGATCACGCCCAGCATGCCGGCCACCACCTTGTCTGGCGCGTCGACGGCTTTCGGGCCACCCATCGCGGTCTGCACCCAGCCGGGGTGGAACGCCAGCACCACGATCCCGCGCGGCGCCAGCGCCTGCGCCAGTTGCGCCGTCGCCATGTTCTGCGCCGCCTTGCTGATGGCGTAGCTAGGCGCGCCGAAGCGGCTGACGCCGGCGATCGAGCCGAGCTGGGAGCTGAGGTTGATGATGACGGGGCGTGTGTCGTTGCCGAGGGTGGCGGGGGTGCGATCAACCAAGCGAGTA
>NZ_JAMQHN010000155.1 GCF_025993755.1 Thermomonas sp.
ACGCCAGCTGCGAGCTGACCGATGGACGCCAGCTTCTCGGCTCGCAACACTTGATCCTGCACATCACGGAGCTTGGCATAGGCCACCTCCAGATCGCCGTTGCGCTGGAATAATTCCGTTTCGCGCTGGTACTCCTTGGTGACGTCGCGCACCATCAGACCGTACGGTGGGGTGAGAGCCGGCCCCAATGCGACCAGCTGGATGGCCACCCTCCGGTCGATCGCCGTCGCGGTGGACAGTCCGATCTCGCCAGACCACGAGCCGAACTGGCGACACATGTCCACCGCATGCTGTGGCATCAATATCGGAAGCCAGCGCTGCAGGAGCGCCTGGTCGCTTTCTTCGCGAACGGGATCCAGTGACCGCGCGAACAGGCGGGATGCCTGATTGGCAAACAGCAGACGCCCCGTCTCGTCGGCTACGGCCAAGGCCACGCTCATCGACTGGACCAGCGACGAGATCGTGTCCTCGAGGACGCCCGTTTCCGGCTGCATGCTCACTGCCGCTCCGGCAACGACGGGGGCTGGCGCGGGAGCAGCACGGGGTTCCAGCGGCGCCCCGGTGTGGCGGCGTCCGCCGCTTGCGATCCGTGCCAAGCGAACCGCAGGCTGGGACGAATGGACGCGAGGGAAACCCCCCTCGGTTCTCTGTTCCCGCTCATTGATCTTGCCTAAACGGCATCTTTAGTATGGTGGTACAGCATAAACCTTCTTCGGCTTGTTACCCTGCCAGAAGATTCTGCGGCGGCTGCGAGTGACGATGCAGGTGCGCATGAAGCAAACGCGACGGTCATGGAACAAGCCGAAAGTGTTCGGCGCCCCCCCCAGCCAGTGGCTGCCGACCACGGGTTTGTTGGACGTGCTGCAGCTGGCGATGAAGTGGTTCGAAGCGGATGCCGCTTTGATCGTGGCGTTCGATTCGGAGGCGGAACGCCCCCTTGCGGCGATCGGCATGAGTGAGCGCCAAGGCGCCGCACTCGGACCTGACGTGCGGTGCGAGGCCGAACTGCGGGCATCCGGCACCGGCGAATCCGGCTCGGCCGGCACAGCCGGCGGGGAAGCTCCGCTGCCCGCATCCGATGTCCTGCCGGGAACGCGGCTGGCCGCTGCGCCGATCGATGCCTGCTGTCTGGCAACCAAGGGCGCAATTGCCGTGCTTTTGCCTGAACCGGCGGAATGGAGCCCGGACAAACAGCGTCTGCTGACGTCCCTTGCATGTCTCGTGGGTGAACCGGGCAGCGCGTCGGTATGCGAGCGGATGGCGTCTTCCGACGCGCTGCTCAAGGGTTTGCTCGCATCGTCGCTGGACGCGGTCGTCGAAATGGATCTGGAGGGTACGATCACCGAGTGGAATCCCGCAGCCGAAGCGATCTACGGCTTCACTCGTTCGGAGGCGCTGGGAATGTCCGTTAACGCTCTTGCAGCGGCAGGGCAGGGACGGGAAACGGATGAACTGCTCGCCGCGATCCGCGCAGGGCGGGAAATGGAGTCGCGCGAAACCATTCGACGCAGGTGCGACGGTCGCGAATTTTCGGTGGTGATCAGCGCCTTCCCGATCCATGACCACGGCGGGAAGCTGGTCGGCGGCTGCAAGATCATCCATGACGTCACGATGCTGCGCCAGCGCGAACGCGAGGCGCTGCGGTTGATGCAGCTGTATGCGGCGCTCAGCCGCGTCAACCGGATGCTGGTCGATCAGCCGGGGCGCGAAGTGCTGTTGCAGGATGCCTGCCGCGCGCTGGTCGAGGACGCCGGTTTGACGCTCGCCTGGGCGGGCTTTCTTGACCCGGAATCGGGGCTGATCGTCCCTGCGGCGGCCAGCGGCGAGACGACCGACTACGTGGACGGCCTGGTCATCCATGCAGAGGACCGGCCCTTCGGCCGAGGTCCGACCGGGCGCGCGTTTCGTTCGGGGATGTTCGAAGTGCGCAACGATCTTGCGTCCGATCCGGACATCGAGCCCTGGAAGGATCGGCTTGCGGGACGCGAACTGCGTTCGTCGGCGGCGTTCCCGATTCGTCAGGAAGGGCGCGTGTGCGGTGTGCTCAGCGTCTATTCGAAGCACGTCGGATATTTCGGTAATCGCGAAATCACCTTGCTGAAGGGAGTAGCCGACAGCATCGGCTTCGGCCTCGACGACAGCGACCGATCGGAGGCCCGGACTCGGGCCGAAGCGGCCGTTGCCGAGGAACAACGCCTGACCACCGCCATCTTCGACAGCATGCCCGGGATGCTCGTGGTTTACGATCGTCTGGGCAGGTTCTTGCGCTGGAATCGGGACTTCGAGCGAACGACGGGATATTCCGCCGCCGAACTGGGATCGATGACCCGCCTGGATCTTGTACCCGAGCCCGAACGCCCCGCCTTCCACGAAAAAATGGAGCGCCTGCTGTCCGTTGGCGGCGAGGATGCCTTCGAAGGGCGAATCCGGCTCAAGAGCGGCGAACTGCGTCCCTTCTTCCTGACGGGGCGACGTGTGGACCTCGACGAGGGCGGATGCATCATCGGCGTCGGAATCGACAGCTCCGCCCGCATCAAGGCCCAGGAGGCCATGCAGGCGGCCGAACAGCGCTATCGACGCCTGTTCGCGTCCTCGATCGCGGGGATCGCGATCCTCGCCCCGGATGGAAGAATCCAGGCCGTGAACCCCAGCCTGTGCAAGACGTTCGCCGAGACGGAGGAGGCAATGACCGGCGCCCGGTTCATCGATTCGTTTGCCGCGGCCGATGCCGATGCGATCGAGCGGCTGTTCGCCCGCGCCCGCGCCGGAGAACCCGGATCCGGGGAGTGGCCGCTGCGTCGGGTCGTGAATGGGAAGGTCGATTTGCGGCTGTCCGCCACTTCGATCGGCAACGACGAGGTCATGGTGGTCGTGCGGGACGTCACCGAACACAACGCGCAGCAGCGCAAGATCGCCCGTCTCGAGCGCATTCGCAGCATGATCGGCGGCATCCACTCCGTGATGCTGCGCCGAACCGACCGGATACCGCTGCTCCTCGAGGCATGTCGGGTGGCGGTCTATGACGGGGGCTTCGTTTTTGCGCTGGCGGTGGATCTCGATCCGGTCGCCGGCACTCCGAACATGCTGGCGGCCGAAGGAACGCTGGAAGGGGGCGGTCGCGTGATCGAATCCCTGCTGCAATCAACGGAGAGCCCCGACGCGTTCAGCTGGAGCCTGCTGCGCGAGGGCCGCCCGATAATCGTCAATTCGATGCGGTCGGCAGCCGCCTCCGAACGCGCGCGCGGCAGGCTCAACGAGATCGGAATCCGGTCGGGGGCGGCGTTTCCGCTGCGGGTGGATGGGCAAACGAATTGCGTACTGATCTTGATGTCGCCCGAACCGCATGCCTTCGACGATGACGAGATCGAGCTGCTGACCTGGATGGTCGATGATCTGTCTTACGCGCTGGAGCATCTGCATACGGCGCGGCGTCTGGAGCGCCTGACGAACTTCGATCCATTGACCGGATTGATGAACGCAGGCGCGTTTCGCAAGCGGTTGGCGGACCTTTCCGTCGTTGCCGGGGAGCGGCGCTGGCGGATCAGCATCGGCGTCATCGATCTCAAAGGATTTTCCGAGCTCAACCGGCAGATGGGTTACGCGATGGGCGACCATCTGCTCAGCGCGGTCGCGGATCGCCTGCGGACCGCGATGGGGGAGGACAGCCTGGTCGGCCGCAGCGGCGGCGACAAGTTCGCGGTGGCTCGGCTTGCCGCCACGGAGGCCGAGCTGGATGCTTTCGAGGACATGGTGCTTGCGGTTTTCGCCCAACCGTTCGACGTCGCGGGGCAATCCATAGCCCTGGACGCGGAGTTGGGCGTGGCGCGTTATCCCGAACAGGGCGGGCGCTACGACATCCCGATTGGCCTGGATCACGCGGATGCTGCCGTGCTGCTGGCGAAGGAATCCGGCAAGCGGTCAGTGCTGTATTCGTCGGCAGCCACGGCTTTGCGTTCACGCCGCACGGCAATGGAGGCCGAGCTGCGGAGCGCCCTGGACCACGACGAGTTCACCCTGGTCTATCAGCCCAAGGTGGACGTGGTGAAGGGCAAGATGGTCGGCGCCGAAGCGCTGTTGCGCTGGCAGCACCCGGAGCGTGGGCTGCTCTCGCCAGCGGAGTTCATCGAGGTTGCCGAGCGCTCCTGGCTCATTGTTCCGATCGGGGCCTGGGTCATTCGCCAGGTGTGTGCGCAACAGGCCGCCTGGCGTGCGCAGGGGCTGCCGATCCAGCCCGTTGCAGCCAATGTGTCGGCGGCGCAGCTGGGACGCGGCGACTTGTTGGGGGTGGTCGTCGAGGCGCTTCGCGAGAACGCGCTGGAACCGAAGTGGCTGGAGCTCGAGATCACCGAGAGCGCCGTGATGCAGGATGTTGCGGCAGCTACCACAACCCTGCGGGCGTTGCGCGACTTCGGGATCAGCCTGGCGCTCGATGACTTCGGGACCGGATATTCCTCGTTGTCGCAGCTCAAATGCTTGCCGTTCAGCCGTGTCAAGATCGACCGCAGTTTCGTCACCGAAATCACCACCAGCGTCGAGGACGCGGCGATTGCCCAGGCCATCATCGGGATCGCCCGCAGTCTTGGCCTGACGTCGGTTGCCGAAGGGGTCGAGACGGCTGCGCAGCTCAACTACCTGGTCCAGCACCAGTGCGATGAAATCCAGGGCTTCTACTTCAGTCCGCCGGTGGATGCTGACAAATATGCCGGCTATTTGCGCCAGGACCACAAGCTCGCCCTCGTCCGCGCGCAGGACGACGCTCAACGGCGCATCCTCGTGGTCGACGACGAGCCGAGCATCTGCAAGTCCTTGAGCCGTCTGCTGCGGGAAGAAGGCTACAGCGTGCTGATTGCGCATTCCGGGGAGCAGGCCCTGGAATCGCTGGCGATGCAGCGCGTGCACGTCATCATTTCCGACCAGCGCATGCCCGGCATGTCCGGCACGGAATTGCTGGACAAGGTAAAAAGCCTCTACCCGGACGTCGTCCGGATCATCCTATCCGGCTATACCGACATCCACGTCATTACCGATGCCGTCAATCGCGGCTCGGTGTTCCGGTTCCTGACCAAACCCTGGGACGACGACGAACTGCTGGCCGTCGTGCGCGGTGCGTTCGTGGCTGCCCGCCAGGCGGGCGCGGGAGAGAGTTCCTGATCCGGCGCGCTTCCAGCCAGCGAGAGGTTCAGACTTCGAGTCGTCGCGCTGGATCGGTCAGTTCCAGCTCACGCAGCACCACGCTGGCCTGGGTGCGGTTGCGTACCCCCAGACGCTCGAAAATGGCGGTCAGATGGGCCTTGACGGTGCGTTCCTGGATGTCCAGGCGATCGGCGATCTGCTTGTTGAGCAGGCCGTCGGCGACCAGCGACAGCACCCGGAACTGCTGCGGCGACAGGCTGGCCAGGCGCGCCGCGAGGTCGGCGTCGCCCGGCGCGCTCTGCGACCGGGCCACGCTGGCGCGCAGCGCCGGGGGCAGCCAGGTCTCGCAGGCCAGCACGGTGCGGATGGCGTCGCGCAGTTCGTCCAGCCCGGAGCTCTTGGGCAGGTAGCCGGCGGCTCCGTGGTCGAGCGCCCGGCGGATCACGCGCGGATCGTCGTTGGCCGACACCACGATGACTGCAACGCCCGGATACTGGGCGCGCACGGCGGCCAGGCCGGCCAGGCCGTGGTTGCCGGGCATGTGCAGGTCGAGCAGCACCAGATCCACGTGCGGCTGGGCATCGAGCAGGGTCAGCACCGATTCCAGCGAATCGCCTTCGAACAGCTCGACCTCGCCCAGCGCATCGCGCGCAGCCTGCTTGAGTGCGGCGCGAAAAAGCGGGTGGTCGTCGGCGATCAGCAGGGTAGGCATCACGGGCTACTTTGGCGCATTCGGAGGGACTTCGTCACTGCGCCGTCCAGCCACCGTCCACGGGAATCGCCGATCCGGTCAGGTTGTGGGCCTCGCGCCGGCACAGAAATACCGCCAGCGCGGCGATCTCCTCGGGCAGGGACATCCGCAGGCTGGGCTGTTTTTCGGCCAGCAGGGCGCGCACGCCGTCGTCGCGGCTGCCGCCGCCGCGATGCGCCTCGATCTGCGGTTCGATCAACGGGGTTTCCACCCAGCCCGGGCAGATGCAGTTGACGGTGATGCCGCCCGAATCGCGGCTGCCATACGCTGCGTATTCCAGCGCCGCCGCCTTGCTCATGCCCACCAGTCCGAACTTGCTGGCGACGTACGGTGATTTCTCCTTCGAGGCCACCAGCCCGTGCACCGAGGCGATGTTGATGACGCGGCCGTAGCCGCGGCCGGCCATCGCGGGCAGGGCGTGGCGCATGGTGTGGAAGGCCGAACCGAGGTTGATGGCGAGAATGGAATCCCATTTTTCCGGCGGCATTTCGGCCAGCGGCGCGGTGTGCTGGATGCCGGCATTGTTGACGAGGATGTCGATGTTGCCCGACCAGTCGGCCACCGCGCCCATCAGTCGTTCGATGGCGCCGGCATCGCGCAGGTCGCCGCCGAAGTGGCGCACCTCGCCGTGCCCCTCGCCATGCCCTTCGGCCTGCACGCTTGCGACCGCGGCGGCGATCTGTTCTTCCGTACCCAGCCCATGCACGGCCACTCGCGCGCCGGCGGCGGCCAACCGGCGTGCGATCGCCAGGCCAATCCCCGAGGTGCTGCCGGTTACCAGCGCGCAGCGCCCATGCAAGAAACCGTCCATCGTCAACCCGTTTTCGCGACGTTCCACGTTGGCGACTACGCTAACAGGAACGCGGGACGCGGCCCGTGGTACGAAAGTACGACGCAGGACGACGCCGCACAGGGTAAGGTCGGCATCATGAAACCACTTCGACAGCACGTTTGGATGGCCGCGATCCTGCTGCTGGGCAGCGCCGTCGGCCTGCCCGCCAAGGGAGGAGAGACGGCCATGTTCAGCCATCAGCGCAGCACCGAGCATCGCGGTCAGGACGATCTGTTGACTGCGGGACTGGGCCTGGAGGGGTTGCGCGCGATGGTGGCACCCGCGTTTGCGGACGCGGCGCATCCGACGCCCGAAGAACTGCGCCGGCGCGCGTTGTGGAGCAGCTGGCGCGGGATTGCCGATCTGGCGCCGGGCGGCGGCTATGGCGAGCTGTACGGCAGCGTCGCCAGCGTGCCGGGACGCGAGTTCAGCGCCTTCGCCACGCTGCCGGGAGCGAAGCAGCCGCATCGCGTCCTGCTGCAGCTGCCGGACAATTTCGACGTAGCCAAGCGCTGCCTCGTCGTCGCGCCGTCGTCGGGCTCGCGCGGCATCTACGGTGCGATCGCGGTCGCCGGCGCCTGGGGTCTCCCGCGCGGCTGCGCGGTCGTCTATACCGACAAAGGCACCGGCAGCGATTATTTCGACATCGATGCGAACCTCGGCTTCGATGCGGCGGGGCAGGTGGCCTCGCCCGAGGCCGGCCTTGCGTTCTCGCCGAAGACGAAAGGCGGTCACGGAGTCGCCTTCAAGCACGCCCATTCGCAGGACAACCCGGAAGCGGACTGGGGGCGGCATGTGAAGCAGGCCGCGCAGTTCGCGATCGAAACCTTGAACGCGCAGTTGCCGCAGGCCGCGCCGTTCACCTTCGAGAACACCCGCGTCATCGCCGTGGGCATTTCCAACGGCGGCGGCGCGGTCCTGCGCGCGGCCGAAGATGCAGAGCCATGGCTGGACGCGGTGGTGGCCGGTGAGCCGAACGTCCTTGCCCGGGGCCACGGCGCGCGCAGCCTCTACGACTACACCACCGAAGCCGCCCTGCTGATGCCCTGCGCCTTGCCGAAGCTGGGCATTCCGTCGCAGCCAATCAGCGATTTGCGCTGCGCCGAACTGGCGCGACTGGGCGTGCTCCGGGGCGCAACGCCGGAAGCGCGCCAGCAGGAGGCGCTGGACGCACTGCACGCTTCCGGCTGGACCGACGCGGCCATCCGCGCCGGTTCGATCGCCGTCACCTTCGACCTGTGGCGCGCGATTGCGGTTGCCTACGCTTCGGCCTATGGCCGCTATCCGCACGACGCCCATCCCTGCGGCTACTGGTATTCGGCGACGGGCCCGGTGGTCACGGCAGCGGTTGCACGTGCAGCAACGCCGGAGGAGCGCGCCGCGTGGTGGTCCGATGCCGCCGGCATTCCGCCCGGCAACGGCGTGGCGATCATGGATCCGAACCCGCAGGCGGATCTGGGCGTCGGCGGCATGCGCTGCCTGCGTGCGCTGTGGACGGACGGCTCGGAGGCGGGCGTCCGCGTGCGCAAGGGCGTCGAGGAAACCCGCGCCGCGCTGCCGCGCGCAGGGCTGCCGGTGATGATCGTCCACGGCACCGACGACGGACTGGTGCCACAGGCGTTCTCCAGCCTGCCGTACGTGGCGATGGCCCGCGAAGCCGGCCGCGACGTGCGCTACTGGCAGGTGAGAAGCGCCCAGCACTTCGATGCCTTCCTCGCCTTGCCCCATCTGGCGGCGGTCTATCTGCCGCTGCTGCCCTATGTGTATGCGGCGCTGGATCGCGTCGATGCCAGTCTCGACGGCAAGGGCGCGTTGCCGGCGGATGCGGTGATCCCCACCGTGCCGCGCATGGGCCAGCCGCTGGCGGCGGAGAATCTGGCGATGCCGCACTGATTGCCGCGCGTTCCGGTGGGTCGGGACGCGGCGATGGCGCCTGCTGCGTGGCACACTGCGCGGGAT
This sequence comes from Thermomonas sp., assembly GCF_025993755.1. Lineage (GTDB taxonomy): Bacteria > Pseudomonadota > Gammaproteobacteria > Xanthomonadales > Xanthomonadaceae > Thermomonas. Next base: position 8,676 of record NZ_JAMQHN010000155.1, read on the forward strand.
GGCGCGGAGGACAGGATGGCCGCAGGGAGTGGTGCAAACCGGCCAAAGGTGCGGATTTTCGGATTGCTCGCGGGACTGCTGTGCCTGATCGCGGGGCTTTGGATCGCGCGCTTGTCCGGCGGTGCGCCGCTGCGGCTGGGATTCGGCCTGCTGGTCGTCCTCGTGGGTCTGGACGCCCTGATCGGGGCGCTGCTCGGGCGGCGCTTCCTGCTCCAGCGCGTCGGGCGCAAGCCTTGATTGCCCGTTTCGGCAGGGACGGATCGCCCCGTGATGGCGACCGTGGCGGCGCGTTGCTACGATTTGCTCAGACACGGAGGACGCATGGCTGATATTCCAAACGATCCGGCGGCGCTGGCACAGCGCTATTGGGGCCTGTGGGCCAACGCCCTGCGCGAGGGCTCGGCGGGGCTCGGCTTCGACGTCGGCAAGCAGGGGCTCGACGAATCGCTGAACCTGTGGGCGAAGCAGGCGGGCATGCAGGGCGGTTTCGGCGGGCTGCTCGAACGTTTCCAGGGCCAGTGCCGCGACTGGTACGGCCAGATGCAGCAGGTGGCGTCGCAGTTCGCAGGCCGCGAACACCGCGCGCACGACGTGGTCGAGGCCTGGCGCAAGGCGTTCGGCGGCGGCCATCCGTTCGACAGCCTGCTGCAGGGCCTGCGCGGCCCGGGGCTGGAAAACCTCACGCAGTGGAGCGAGGCGGCGGCGCCGTGGCTGGACGGGCTGCGCACGCAGGCCATGGGCACGCTTGGACTGCCGGCGTTCGGCTTCACCCGCGAGCATCAGGAACGGCTGCAGGCGCTGGGCAAGGCGCAACTGCGCATGCAGGACGCGCAGCGCGGCTACAACGCGCTGCTGGCCAAGGTCTCGCAGGCCGCGTTCGACCGTTTCGAGTCGAAGCTGATCGAGCATGAAGAACCGGGCCGCCAGATCGGCAGCGTGCGCGCGCTGTTCGACCTGTGGGTCGATGCCGCCGAGGACGCCTGGGCGGAGGCCGCCCTGTCGAAGGACTATCGCCACGCCTTTGGCGAACTGGCCAACGCGCAGATGCAACTGCGCGCAGCGGCGCAGGCCATCGCCGAGCAGACGACGCAGGCGTGGGGATTGCCGGGCCGCAGCGAACTGGATGGCGCCTATCGCAAGATCGCGCAACTGGAGCGCGCGTTGCAGGCGATGGGACGCGAACAGCCGAACGCACCGCCGGCAAAGGCCGCACCCGCAAAACCTGCGGCGAAGAAGCCCGCAGCGAAAAAGGCTGCAGCCAGACCGGCCGCACAGAAAGCCGCAAAGAAAGCCGCGCCGGCCGCACGCAAGACCGGCGCACGCAAACCCCAGCCATCCGGAACGATGAAGCGCGGCAAGCCTGCCGCAAGGAAGCGCTGACATGCAAGGACCGCTGAACATCACCCCGGAATCGCTGGCCGAAGAAGCGGCCGGACTGCAGCGCAAGCTCGGCGCCGGCGTGCGCACCCTGCGCGAAATGGACGACGTCGATTACGGCGCGACGCCCCGCGAGGAGGTCTGGCGCGACGGCAAGGTCGCGGTTTACCGCTTCAAGGGCGAGCGCCGCCCCAGTGCGCGGGTGCCGACCCTGATCAGCTACGCGCTGGTCAATCGCCCGTACATGGTCGATCTGCAGGAGGACCGCTCGCTGGTCAAGGGCCTGCTGGAGCGCGGCGAGGACGTGTATGTCATCGACTGGGGCTATCCCGACCGTTCCGACCGCTTCCTGACGCTGGAAGACTACATCGAGCGTTTCATCGGCGGCGCGGTGGACCACCTGCGCAAGGCCTGCGGCCTGCCGTCGATCAACCTGCTCGGCATCTGCCAGGGCGGCGCATTCTCGCTGTGCTACGCCGCGCTGCATCCGGAAAAGATCAGGAACCTGATCACCATGGTGACCCCGGTGGATTTCCACACGCCGGACAACATGCTGTCGAACTGGAACCGCGAGATCGACGTCGACCTGCTGGTGGACACGCTGGGCAACGTGCCCGCCGACATGATGAATTTCACCTACCTGATGCTCAAGCCGTGGCGGCTGTTCGCGCAGAAGTACGTCGGCATGGTGGACATCCTCGACGACCGGAAGGCGATGGAGGATTTCCTGCGGATGGAGAAGTGGATCTTCGATTCGCCCGACCAGGCCGGCGAAGCCTTCCGCGAGTTCAGCAAGCAGTTCTTCCAGGAAAACCGCTTCATGACCGGCACGCCGCCGCGCATCGGCCGCAACGAGGTGCATCTGGGCGAGATCGACATGCCGGTGCTGAACATCTATGCGCTGCAGGATCACCTGGTGCCGCCGGATTCCTCGCGCGCGCTGCGCGGGCTGATCGGCAGCGACGACTACACCGAGCTGGCGTTCAAGGGCGGGCACATCGGCATCTACGTTTCCAGCCGCGCCCAGCGCGAGGTGCCGCAGACCATCCACGACTGGTTGCAGCGGCGCACCTGAGCCAGCGGGCCCTGCCATGCCGGAGCGTCGCCTGAATCCGGTCCTGCGCGGCACGCTGGTCGCGCTGGGCGGTCTGTGGGCGTTGCCGATGTCCCTGTTCGGCCTGTTGGCGGGCCTTGTCGCGCTGGCTTTCGGCGCCCGCGTCGCGTGGCGGCCGCAGGATCTGGCGCTGGTGTTCCAGAAGTTTCCCTGGGGCCCGGGCGGGGCGATCACGCTGGGCAACGTCATCCTGCACACCGGGACGGATCTGGCCTGCCCCTGCCGCACCTACGCCTGCCGCGCCGGTCTGGCGGACGAGCCGGCCATCTCGATGGCCGACCACGAGCGCGCCCATGTCTATCAATACATGTGTCTGGGCCTGCTGTTCCTGCCGCTGTACCTGCTTTCGGGCGGCCCGGTCAGCGCGCGCAACCGCTTCGAACGGGCCGCCGACCGCTATGCCCTGACTGGACGCGGCTGGTGGCCGTGGGCGGAAAATCCGGACGATGCGATGCGAACGGACGGCGCCTGACTTTTCGCGGGCATTTCCACGTCGATTTGACTGAATGCGCAACGCCGACGAACGGCAAAGATGAATGCGCGCCGCTTAGCCGTTTTCTAACATTCGCTGCGCTAGCCTGAGCGGGCTGGAGAAAAACTGCACGCCGCGCAAGGCAACGTACAGAATCGCTTCGGCGGATGAGGCCCGACTCTCGACAGGCGCAATGCCTGCGGAGCCGGGCCTTCTTTTCGATCGTCCTTCAGCGCTTTTGCGGCGTGCGCTCGCTGACTTCCGGCGGTTCCAGCATGCGGCCGTCGCGATCCACCACCACCCGCACGCGCTTGTGGCCGTGGTAGAAGCTAGCGCGCCAGCGGCCGGTGTCCTCGCCGGTGCCGCGTTCGCACAGCCGGTCGATCTTGCGCTGTGCCAGCAGGCGGAAGAAGGCGTCCTTGTCCAGCCCCAGCGCATGCGCGATCGGCGCGCCGTCGATCACGATTTCAAACGTCGGGTTGAGCTCGATGGCGATGCGTCTGCCCATGTCCGGTGGCCTGTCGCGAGGGCACAGTGTCGCCCGAAGCACGTGCGGAGACCATGATGATGGTCAAGTGCCGGCCGTGAAACGACGAAGGGGCCTTGCGACCACTTCGTGACGCGGCAACTGGCTGCAGCCTCAGTTCGCGTTCTGCAGGTCGCGCAACTGCGGCGGAACGCTGGCGAAATACGCGGCCAGGTCGGCGATCTGCTGGTCGCTCAGGCCCTTGGCCTGCGCTGCCATCACCTCGCCGGTGCCGCCGCTGCGGGCGCCGGAACGGTAGGCTTGCAGGGCGTGGGCGATGTAGTCGCCGTACTGGCCGCCGATCTTCGGATACATGTCGGCCAGCGGGGCGTTGCCTTCGGCGCCGTGGCAGGAGACACAGGCGGCGGTGCTGCCTTCGCCCTTGGTGGCGAGGGTGCGACCGGCCTCGATGTTGCCGTCCGGCAGGCGGGCGGGAACGGTGGCATTGCCGCCGTCGACGGCATGTTCCGGTGCGCCGGAAGTGCCGCAGGCCGACAGGACCAGGGCGCAGGCGGCGGCGAGCACGGTCATGGAGATCTTGTTCATGGCTGGGCTCACTTCACGGTGGAAAGGTAGGCGACGATGTCGTTGATGTCCTGCTCGGAGAAGCTCTCCGCCTGGGCCTGCATCGTCGGGTGCTGGCGGTTGCCGTTGCGGTATTCGTTCAGGGCATTGCGCAGGTAGGTTTCCGACTGCCCGCCGATCCTCGGCACGTGGTAACTCGGGTAGGCGTTCTTGTAGCCGGTCAGGCCGTGGCAGCCGCGGCAGGTATAGGTCAGCGCCTTGCCGCGGGCGGCGTCGCCGGGGCCGGCGGCAGCCGGGGCAGGGGCAGCGGCGGGAGCCGGCGCCGGCGCAGCGGCGGCAGGGGCTTCCTGGGTGGCGGCAGGTGCAGGATCCTGGGCGGTGACGGAAAATGCCGCGGCCAGCAGGGCAAGGCCGGCGGCAATCGACAACGATCGCAACATTGTGATGGGTTCCCCGTGGAGTGAGTTCGCGACGAATGAAAGTCGAACGCGATCACTCAAGTATAGCGATGCGCGCCGCTGCGTCCATCACGCAATGACGTACATCAAGGCATGACCTTCGGCTTATGCGCAAGCCGCGCGGGCGGTGACATACTTTGCTACAACACCAATCATTGGTCGATTCCGATGCACGACAAGGATTTTGCGCGCGCTCTGTCGCGGCTGGCCCTGCTGGCCACGCTGGCGCTGGTTTTCGGGCTGGCGGGCTGCAAGGTGCAGACCGGCGACACCGGCAAGGATGGCAAGGATGCAGCCGCGCCCGAGGCGGTGCCGGTCGAGGTCGCCCCGGTGGGGCGCCGGACCATCGCCGCCAGCTATTCCGGCACCGCGGCGCTGGAAGCCCGCGGCGAGGCGCAGGTGGTGTCCAAGACCTCGGGGATCGCGCTGCAGGTGCTGGTCGATGTCGGCCAGCACGTCCAGGCCGGCCAGACCCTGCTGCGGATCGATCGCGACCGCGCCACGCTGCAGGTCGCTCAGGCGTCCTCGCAGGTCGGCAAGCTGGAAGCCAACTATCGGCGTGCGGTCCAGCTCGCCGAGCAGAAGATGGTCAGCGCCAATGACGTCGACCAGCTGCGGTTCGACCTGACCAATGCGCGCGAACAACTGCGCATGGCCCAGCTCGAACTCTCCTACGGCAATGTCACGGCGCCGATTTCCGGCGTCATCGCCAGCCGCGACATCAAGCCCGGCAACTTCGTGCAGATCAATTCGCCGATCTTCACCGTGGTCGATACCTCGCGGCTGGAAGCGACCTTGAACGTGCCCGAGCGGGAAATCGAAACCATCCAGACCGGCCAGCCGGTCGATCTCGCGATCGATGCGCTGCCCGGGCGCAGCTTCGCCGGAACGGTGGATCGGGTCTCGCCGGTGGTCGATGCCGGCAGCGGCACCTTCCGGGTGATCGTGGCTTTCGACGGCAACGACGCGCTGCAGCCGGGCATGTTCGGTCGTATCCGCATCCGCTACGACCAGCGCAACGACGCCCTGGTGATTCCGCGCGAGGCGCTGCTCGATGACGAGGGCGATCCGGCGGTGTTCGTGGTGCGCGGCGACAAGGTGGCACGCACCGCGGTGCAGCTGGGCTACGACGACGGTCCCTGGGTGGAGGTGCGTGCCGGTCTGAAGGACGGCGATCGCGTGGTGGTGGCCGGCAAGGCGGCGCTGCGCGACGGCAGCGCGGTCAAGGTGCTGGCCGCCGCGCCGGCCAAGCCGGCCGGCGCGACCGCGCAGGACGCCCGATGAGTTCCGAGCAGGCCAACGATCCGCTGGCCGCGCCGTCCCGCGGCTTCAGCCTGGTCGAGTTCGCCACCCGCCGGCGGGTGACGGTGGCGATGATGACGATCACCCTCGTCCTGTTCGGCCTGATCGCGCTGGGCGGGCTGAAGGTCAACCTGCTGCCGGACCTGAGCTATCCGACGCTGACCGTGCGCACCGAATACCCGGGCGCTGCGCCAGCCGAGGTCGAAACCCTGATCTCGCAGCCGGCCGAGGAGACGCTGGGCGTGGTCAAGGGATTGCGCCGGCTCAAATCCATTTCGCGCACCGGACAGAGCGACGTGGTGCTGGAGTTCGCCTGGGGCACCGACATGGAGCAGGCGAGCCTGGACGTGCGCGACAAGATGGAGTCGCTGCAGCTTCCGCTCGACGCCAAGCCGCCGGTGCTGCTGCGCTTCAATCCCTCGACCCAGCCGATCATGCGGCTGGCGCTGTCGGCCAGTCAGGCCCGCAACGATGCCGAGGAACTGCGGCGACTGGTCGAGTTGCGCCGCTATGCCGACGAAGATCTCAAGCGTCGGCTCGAACCCGTTTCCGGGGTGGCTGCGGTCAAGGTCGGCGGTGGCCTTGAGGACGAGGTCCAGGTCGATCTCGATCAGGGCAGGCTGGCCCAGCTCGGGCTGACCATCGACAGCGTGATTTCGCGGCTGCAGCAGGAGAACGTCAATATCTCCGGCGGCCGGCTGGAGCAGGGCTCGCAGCGCTTCCTGGTGCGCACGGTCAACCAGTTCGCCAGCGTCGATGAAATCCGCAACATGCTGCTGACCACACGGGCGGCCGCGGCCGATACCAGCGGCTCGCAACAGGCGATGCGGGTGGCGGCGGCCAGCGGCGATGCCAGCGTGATGGCGGCGCTGGCCCAGCAGTCCGGCGGATCGTCGGCCACCGCAGGCGGGCAGGCGCTACGGCTGGGCGATGTCGCGAGCGTGCGGCAGGGCTACAAGGAACGCGAAACCATCATCCGCATGAACGGCCGCGAGGCGGTTGAACTGGCGATCTACAAGGAAGGCGATGCCAATACCGTCGCCACCGCCGACGCGCTGCAGGCAAGGCTCGACGAGATCCGCCGGAACTTGCCGCGCGATGTCGAGCTGACCACCATCGAGGATCAGTCGATCTTCATCCGCAATGCGGTGAACGACGTCAAGGTCGATGGCGTGATCGGCGGCCTGCTGTCGATCCTGATCATTTTCCTGTTCCTGCGCGACGGCTGGAGCACGTTCGTCATCGGCCTGTCGCTGCCGGTGTCGATCATCGCCACGTTCTTCTTCATGGGCCGGCTCGATCTGAGCCTGAACGTGATGTCGCTGGGCGGCCTGGCGCTGGCGACCGGACTGGTGGTCGACGATTCCATCGTGGTGCTCGAATCCATCGCCAAGGCGCGCGAGCGCGGTCTGGGCGTGCTGGATGCGACGATCGCCGGCACCCGCGAGGTCGGGATGGCGGTGATGGCATCGACCCTGACCACCATCGCGGTGTTCCTGCCGCTGGTGTTCGTGCAAGGCATCGCCGGCCAGCTGTTCCGCGATCAGGCCTTGACCGTGGCGATCGCGGTGGCGGTCTCGCTGGTGGTGGCGATGACCCTGGTGCCGATGCTCAGTTCGCTCAAGGGCCGAGCGCCGATGGGGTTTCCCGAAGAAGCGCCGGCTCCGCGCTGGACGCCTGAAAAGCGCTGGCAGAAGCCGGCCATGTACGCAGGCCGCGGTCTGGGTGGGGTGTTCCGCTACGGCTTTTTCGGAATCGCGTGGCTCGTCGTCCGCCTCTGGCGTGGCCTCGGGCACGTGGTGGGCCCGATCATGCGCAAGGCCAGCGATGTCTGGATGGCGCTCTACAAACGCGCGGAAAACGGCTACCTCAGGATCCTGCCTGCGGCATTGCAACGGCCCGCGCCCATTCTGCTGGTGGCCGGCCTTGCGTTCGCGGCCACGCTTGCGGTCATGCCCTTCCTCGGCACCGATCTGATCCCGCAGCTGGCGCAGGACCGCTTCGAGATGACCGCAAAGCTGCGGCCGGGCACGCCACTGGCGCGCACCGACGCCCTGATCCGTCAGGTCGAGGCGGCGCACGATCATGACGATGGCGCGCGCGTGCTCTACGGCGTCTCCGGCGCCGGCACCCGGCTCGACGCCAGTCCCACCGAAAGCGGCGAGAACATCGGCAAGCTCGATGTGGTGATGACCCGCAACAGCGCCGAGGGCCCGCTCACCGAGGCCCTGCGCGCCACCATGGCCAACCACCCGGGCGTACAGGTGGACTTCGCGCGGCCGGAGCTGTTCAGCCTGTCGCCGCCGCTGGAAATCGAAGTGGAAGGCAACGATCTCGACGCGATCCGCGCCGCCGGCAACAAGCTTGCCGCCATGCTGCGCGACAACCCGCACTACGCCGACGTCAAATCGACGGTGGAGCAGGGCTTCCCGGAAATCCAGATCCTGTTCGATCCCGACCGCGCCGCCGCGCTGGGCCTGACCACGCGCCAGATTGCCGACGCCGTCACCAAGAAGGTGGCCGGCGAAGTGGCCACCCGCTACAGCTTCCGCGATCGCAAGATCGACGTGCTGGTGCGGGTGCGCGAGTCGGAACGCGCCTCGGTCGACGACATCCGCCACCTGATCGTCAATCCCGGCAAGGGCGCGCCGGTGGAGCTGGATTCGGTGGCAAGGGTGATCGCCACCTCCGGTCCGAGCGAAATCCATCGCGTCGACCATCGCCGGGTCGCGGTGATCTCGGCCAACCTGCGTGACATCGATCTGGGCACCGCCGTGCGCGAGGTCGAGGCGATGGTCGCGCGGAATCCGCTGGGGGTCGATATCGGGATCCGGATCGGCGGGCAGGGCCAGGAGCTGGACGAATCGTTGCGGTCGCTGCTGTTCGCCTTCGGGCTGGCGGTGTTCATGGTCTATCTGGTGATGGCCTCGCAGTTCGAATCGCTGCTGCATCCGTTCGTCATCCTGTTCACCATCCCGTTGGCGCTGGTCGGCGCCGTCGGCGCGCTGCTGCTGACCCGCTCGCCGGTGTCGGTGGTCGTGTTCATCGGCCTGATCCTGCTGGTAGGGCTGGTGGTGAAGAACGCGATCATCCTGATCGACAAAGTCAACCAGCTGCGCGAGGAGGGCGTCGCCAAGCGCCCGGCGCTGGTCGAAGGCGCGCGTTCGCGACTGCGCCCGATCATGATGACCACCCTGTGCGCGGTGTTCGGCTTCCTGCCGCTGGCGCTGGCCTTCGGCGACGGCGCCGAGGTGCGCAGCCCGATGGCGATCACCGTGATCGGCGGTCTGCTGGTCTCGACCCTGCTGACCCTGGTGGTGATCCCGGTGGTCTACGATCTGCTCGATCGCCGCCCGGACGGCTATTACGCCGAACGCGGCCGGCGCGCCCGCCGCGATGCGGCCGAAGTCGCCGGCGTGCTCTCCCACGAGCACGATTCCCTGGGCGACGGGGCGCCGGGTTGAGGGCGCCCGCGTGAACATCACCGAGTTCTCGATCCGGCGTCCGGTGACGACCATCATGGTGTTCGTCTCGCTGGTGGTGATCGGCCTGATCGCCGCTTTCCGGCTGCCGCTGGAATCGATGCCGGAGGCCAGTCCGCCGTTCTTCTTCGTGTCGCTGCCGTACCCGGGTTCGACTCCGGAAGAGGTCGAACAGAACGTGGTCAAGCCGGTCGAGGAAGCGCTGGCGACGATGTCCGGGATCAAGTCGATGAACGCGAACGCGTCCGCCGACAGCGGCAGCGTGTTCGTCCAGTTCAGCGACTGGAGCCGCAACGTCGCGGTCGCCGCCTCGGAAGCGCGGGAGCGCATCGACGCGATCCGCGACCAGCTGCCGGACGACTTCCGCCGCTATTTCGTCTGGCGCTGGAGCACCGGCGACCAGGAGGCCATCAGCCTGCGTCTGACCAGCAACGAGGATCTGACCTCGCGCGGCGAATTGATCGACCAGGCCATCAAGCGCCGGCTGGAACGGCTGCCGGGCGTGGCCCGGGTCGAAGTCGAGGGCGTGCCGCAGCTGGAGGTGGTGGTGGCGATCGAGCCCGACCGCCTGACCGCCAACGGCGTGGTTCTCAACGAACTGGTGTCACGCCTGCAGGCCGCAAATTTCGCGGTTTCCGGCGGCATGATCACCGACAACGGCCAGCGCCTGCGGATCCAGCCCAAGGGCGAGATGGTCGATCTCGAACAGCTGCGTTCGATGCCGATCAACGATCGCGGCATGCGCCTGGGCGACATCGCCGACGTCGAACTCAAGCCCATGCGCATGACCTACGTGCGCCAGATGGACGGTCATCCGAGCGTCGGCGTCGACATCTACAAGGAACGGGCGGCCAACCTGGTCGACCTTTCGCGTGCGGTGCAAGTCGAACTGGAGGCGCTGAAACGCGACCCGGCGATGTCGGGAATCCGCATCGAGGTGACGGACGACCAGGGCCAGCAGGTGGTCAGCTCGCTGAAGGCGCTGGCCGAAGCCGGCGCCATCGGACTGATCCTGTCGGTGTTCGTGCTGTGGTTCTTCCTGCGCCATTGGCCCTCGGTGCTGATGGTGAGCACGGCGATTCCGATCTGCTTCATCATGACCCTGGGGTTCATGTATTTCGCCGGGATCACGCTCAACATCCTGTCGATGATGGGCCTGCTGCTGGCGGTCGGCATGCTGGTGGACAACGCCGTGGTGGTGGTCGAGAGCATCTATCAAGAGCGCGAAAAATACCCCGGCCAGCCGAGGCTGGCCTCGGTGATCGGTACCCGTCATGTCGCCATCGCGCTGTCGGCCGGCACCTTGTGCCACTGCATCGTGTTCCTGCCGATGATGTTCGGCGAGAAGAACATGCTGACCGTCTTCCTGACCCAGCTGGCGGTGACAATCTCGGTCTCGCTGCTGTCGTCCTGGCTGGTCGCCATCAGCCTGATTCCGATGCTCTCCGCGAAGCTGCGCACGCCGCCTGCGGTCAAATCGCCCTTCATCACGCGCCTGCAGGAGCGCTACGCGCGGTTGCTGCGCTGGACCTTGGGCCACCGCGGCTGGAGCGTGGCCGGTATCCTCGTGATCGTCGCCATCAGCGTGATTCCGGCCAAGCTGACCAAGGGGGATACCGGCGACCAGAAAGACCCGACCAAGGTCCAGATCTACTACCAATGGAACGGCTCCTACTCCAAGGAACAGATGGGCGAGGTGGTCGGTTCCGTGGAGCGCTACATCAACGCCAACCGCGCCCGGTTCAACGTCAAGCAGGTGTATTCGCGCTATGCCGAACAGGGCTGGGCCTTCACCCAGGTCGATCTGAACACGCGCGACGGCAAGCGCGCCCAGCAGATCGCCGACCTGATCCGCGCCGGCTTGCCGAAATCGGCGCGGGCCAATATCGGCATGGGCCGCGACAGCGGCATGGGTGGCGGTTCCGGGCAGGACATTTCCTTCAGTCTGACCGGGGATTCCACCCAGGTGCTCAAGGACATCGCCAACGACCTGCTGCCGATGCTGGCGCGCAGCCGCAGCCTGCGCGACGCTCGCGTCAACACCGGCGATGCCAACAGCGAACTGTCGGTCCACGTCAACCGCGAGCGCGCCGCCGCCTACGGCTTCTCCGCGCAGCAGGTGGCGCAGTTCGTCGGACTGGCCCTGCGCGGTTCCTCGCTGCGCGACTTCCAGCGCGGCGACATCGAGATCCCGGTCAACGTCCGCTTCAAGGGCGCCGAGCACTACGGGCCGGAGAACCTGCAGGCCTTCACCGTGCGCGCGCCCGACGGCCGCAGCGTGCCGCTGCTGGCGATGGTGGACGTGTCGGTGCAGCCGTCGGCCAACTCGATCCAGCGCATGAACCGGCAGACCATGCTCAAGGTCCAGGCCAGCCTCGCCCAGGGCGCCAGCATGGAGCAGGCGCGCAAGGACATCGAGGCCATCCTCGGCGGACTCGACCTGCCGCCGGGCTACGGCTACACCTTCGAAGGGGGCGGCTTCGGCATGAACATGGACATGAACCAGCAGATGCTGGCCAACGTGTGGATCGCCCTGGTGCTGATGTTCGTGGTGATGGCCTCGGTGTTCGAATCGCTGCTGTTCCCGTTGGCGATCATGAGCAGCGTCGCGTTTTCGATTCTGGGCGTGTACTGGGGCCTGTGGCTGACCGGCACCGAGTTCAACATCATGGCCTTCATCGGCATCCTCGTGCTGATGGGCGTGGTGGTGAACAACGGCATCGTGATGATCGAGCACATCAACAACCTGCGCCGGCGCGGCCTGCCGCGCACCGAAGCCCTGATCGAAGGCAGTCGCGAGCGCCTGCGCCCGATCATGATGACGATGGGTACCGCGATCCTCGCGATGATCCCGATCGCGGTCTCGAACACCCAGATCGCCGGCGACGGCCCGCCGTACAACCCGATGGCGCGCGCGATCGCCGGAGGCCTGGCGTTCTCGACCGTCGTCACACTGTTGTTCCTGCCCACCATCTACGCACTGCTGGACGATTTGCGCAGCGGCAGCGCGCGGCTGGTTGCCAGGGCTCGCGGGGTTCGTGTCGGGTTGCAGTCGCCACCGGTCACGGCGGGCTGAAACGCTTCGCAGGCGGGAAAGGAGGCTCCGCGCCGACGGATCGGGAACTGCGTCGGCTTGATCCTCTCGTCAGCCCCCCACCAGCTTGCCGAAAATGCTTACGCCCGCCACATATTCCCCGGCAACGGTACCGAGGTTGGTGAGCAGGAACACCAGCAGCACGCGGGTCACGCGGTTGCGGTACCAGCCGTGCAGGGTCTGGGCGTCGTCGCGCAGGGCGAGGAAATCCGGATAGGCGGGTTTGCGCGAGCGCAGGTCGATCAGCGCGCTGAACATGCCGGACGGGAACGTCGGGCGGAACGGCTTGAAGGGCGCCACCAGCGTCGCGACGAGGATCGCCAGCGGCCGCGCGCCGGCCAGCAGCGCGCCCAGCGCGGTCAGGCCGCAGGTCCAGGCCACCCATTGCAGCAGCAGGTCACGGCCGAGGCTCGCGCCGCCGTGGTAGTAACCCCAGGCGATGCCGCCGAAGATCAGGGCGAGCAGGACGATCGTGAACCAGGGGATCTTGCGGCGCTGGCGGATCTCGCAAAGGCGCTCGGTGGCGGCGGCTGGCGCTTCCGTGCCGGTTTCAAGATAGCCGGCCATGCCTTTGAGATGGCCTGCGCCGACCACCGCCAGCACGTGTTTCGCACCATCGCTGCGTTCGCGCAGCCTGGCCGCCATGTACTGGTCGCGTTCGTCGATCAGGGTGGCGAACAGGGTTGGCGTCTGCTTTGCGAATTCGCTGAAACTCGATTCGAGCATGTCGCCTTCCTTCAGGCGTTCGATGTCCTCTTCGGCCACCTCGTCGCTGGAGAACAGGCTGGCGCCGACGCCGCCGATCAGCTTCATCCGATCCCACCAGCCCAGTCCCTGCAGGATGCGGCGGAAGGTGATGCCGACGTCGCGGTCGATCAGTTGCAGCGGCAGGCCGCGGGCTTCCGCCTCGACCGCAGCGGCCTTGAGCTCGGCGCCCGGTTCGATGCCCATCTGCTCGGCCAGCCGCCGCTGGTAGGCGGCCAGCGCGAGGTTGGCGGCGAACGGGGCGACCTTGCGCTCGCGGATGACCTTGACCAGATCGAGCTCGGCCATTGCGTCGGGCTGGGTCAGGGCCTTGAGGCGCTGGGCGTCCAGTTCGACCGCGATGGCATCGAACCGATTGCTGTCGATGGCGGCGCGCACCGCGTCGACGCTGGCCCAGGACACGTGCGCGGTGCCCAGCAGCGTGTAGTGGACGCCGTCGCGTTCGATTTCGACCGTGGGCTGTTCGGCGGGCGCGCGTTCTTCGGCAGCGGCGGCCGGCTGCGCTGCGCTTGCGTCGGCCTCAGTCACGGTAGCGCTTCGTCAGGTCGCCGTAAGCATCGATGCGGCGGTCGCGCAGGAACGGCCAGATGCGGCGCACGTGCTCGCTGCGCTGCATGTCCACCTCGGCCAGCAGCACGGTGGCTTCGGTGCCGGCTTCGGCCACGATTTCTCCCTGTGGGCCGAGCACGATGGAATTGCCCCAGAAGTCGATGCCGGACGCGCCGATCGGAGAGGCTTCATGGCCGACGCGGTTGCAGCTCAGCACCGGCAGCCCGTTGGCGACCGCGTGGCCGCGGTGCGACAGCACCCACGCATCGCGCTGGCGGGTTTTCTCGTCCTGCGCGTCGTCCGGATCCCAGCCGATGGCGGTGGGATACAGCAGCAGTTCTGCGCCGGCCAGCGCCATCAGGCGTGCCGCCTCCGGATACCACTGATCCCAGCACACCAGCACGCCCAGCTTGCCCACCGAAGTCTGGATCGGGGTGAAGCCGAGATCGCCGGGGGTGAAATAGAACTTTTCGTAGAAGCCGGGATCGTCCGGGATGTGCATCTTGCGGTACTTGCCGGCGATGCGGCCGTCGGCATCGAAGACGACGGCGGTGTTGTGGTACAGCCCGGTGGCGCGCTTCTCGAACAGCGACGACACCAGCACCACGTCGTGCTTTTTCGCCAGCGCGCCGAGGCGTTCCGTCGAAGGTCCGGGGATGGGCTCGGCCAGGTCGAATTCACCCACCGATTCGTGCTGGCAGAAATAGGCGCCGTTGTGCAATTCCTGCAACAGCACCAGCCGCGCACCGGCAGCGGCGGCCTCGGCCACGCGCGCCTCGATCACGGCGAGGTTGGCCGCGGCGTCGCCGTGATTCTTTTCCTGAACCAGCGCGACGGGAAGGGTCTTGGTGTTCATGCCGTGATTGTATGTCGGCTGTGGTGAGAAGCAGGAAAGCGTTTGGACGTGGATCGGAGCGGATGTGCGCGGACAGGATGACTTGATGGATCGGCATTTATCCGCGGCAATCCGCGTCAAGAATTCTTCAGACCAGACCTGCCGGCAATTGCATGGTGATGCAGTGCAGGCTTCCGTTCTGCCAGATCAGCGGGCGGCAGGGCACCTGGACGATCTCGCGGTCGGGAAAAGCCTGGGCGAGCACCGCAGCGGCGCGGTCGTCGGCGGGGTCGCCGTAGGCCGGCAGCAGGACGGCGCCGTTGAGGATCAGGAAGTTGGCGTAGCTGGCGGCCAGACGGCGACCTTCGTCCATGATGGGACGGGCCCAAGGCAGGGGAAACAGGCGGTAGGGCTTGCCGCCCTGCGTGCGCAGCGCGGCGATCTCGTCGGCCATCGCCTTGAGATCGGCATGGTGCGAATCGGCCGGATCGTCGCAGGCCTGGAACACGATGGCGTCGCCCGGCGCGAAGCGGGCGAGGGTGTCGATGTGGGCGTCGGTGTCGTCGCCTTCCAGCGCACCGTGGTCCAGCCACAGCACCCGGTCCTGGTGCAGCCAGCCGGAAAGCCTGAAGGTCAATTCGGTGCGACTGGCGAGCGGGTGGCGTTCGTGCAGGCAGCGCCAGGTGGTCAGCAAGGTGCCCGCGCCGTCGGTGTCGATGGCGCCACCTTCCAATGCAAAATCAATTGATTGCATTGAATTATTGATAAACAAGTTCAACTTGTTCAGACGTTCGACAAGACGGTCGTCGGCGCCGGCTTCGAACTTGCCGCCCCAGCCGGTGAAGCGGAAATCCAGCAGATGGAAAGCGCCTGCCTCATCCGATTCCCCGGGGATCCGAGGGGAAGGGCGAGCGGTCAGCGTGATCGGGCCGGAGTCGCGCAGCCAGGTGTCGTCGTAGGGTACCCGGACGAAACGAAGGCGCTGCGGCGGGATTCCGTGTCGTCCGAGCAGAGCCTGGGCGTGGGCCTGCACTTCCGCATCCGGGACACAGATCAGCAGCGGCTGGAATCGCGTGACGGCTGCGGCCAGGGCAACGTAGGTTGTCTCGACCTCAGGCAGCCGTGCGGCCCAATCGGTGCCGGCGTGCGGCCACGCGATCAGGATCGCCGACTGGGGTTCCCATTCGGCGGGGAAGCGCAGCGCGTGGTCTGTCATCGAATCAGGGCGTGGCCGGTTTCGGACCGATTTCGTCCGGAGTGGCCTGATTGGCCACGGCATCGATCACCCGACCGCGTTCGAAATAGACCGTAAAACCCGGATAGACCCAGCGGGTGATGGCCGGCCATGCGCGCTTTTGCCCGCCCTGCGCCGCAAGCTGTTCGCCGGGAGCGCCGAACCTGGCCTGGACCTGCGCCGTGGTCATGCCACGGGAAGGCATGTTGGCGGTTTCCTGCTGGACGCGATTGATCAGCAGGGTGTCGGCGCCGGCTGTCCCGATCAGCCCGAGCAGGGCAGCGGACAGGGCGGTCTTGAACAGCAGATGCTTCATCGACGTGCTCCGGATCGGGTGACAACCGTGGATTCTAGGGCGAAAACGGTACGGGCGGCGTCAAGCGAACGCGCCGGAAACGCGAAAGCCGCCTCGCGGCGGCTTCCGGACACGTCAGTGCGCCAAGGAAACTCAGCGCTGGCGAGCCTTGAAACGGGGGTTGGACTTGCAGATGACAAAGACCTTGCCGCGGCGGCGGACGACCTTGCAGTCGCGGTGGCGGGTCTTCGCCGACTTCAGGGAGGACAGGACCTTCATGACAAACCTCGGCAGGAATTACAAATGAATGGCGCTAGCCAGTCATTCTAGCGCGATTTTCCAAGCAATGACAATACATAGCCTCTTCCAACGACACATGAGCCTGGAGAAGGCTGCGTGATTCCAACGACACATGAGCCTGAGCGCCCGCTGCGGGTCAACCCGGGGTCGCTTTCATCGCCAATCGGCAATAATTGCGGCATGGACAATGAAGCGGGCGCACCGATCCTCACCATCGACGGGCCGTCCGGATCGGGCAAGGGCACCATCAGCCGCCTCGTGGCGGGGCGGCTGGGCTGGCATTACCTCGATTCCGGCGCTCTCTATCGCGCCGTTGCGGTTGCGGCGGGCTGGGCGACGCTCGACCTGTCAGACCAGACGGCGCTGGTGCGCTGCACCCACGCCACGGAGGTCGCTTTCCGCGACACCCCCGAAGGCGAGCCGCGGGTGCTGGTGAACGGGGTCGATGCGACCGACGAACTGCGTACCGAGACGGCCGGAGCGGCGGCTTCCGCCATTGCCGCGATCCCCGAGGTGCGCTCCGCCCTGACCGAGCGCCAGCGCGCGTTTTGCCAGCCGCCGGGGCTGGTCGCCGATGGTCGGGACATGGGCACGGTGATCTTCCCCGGGGCCGCCTTCAAGGTGTTTTTGACCGCCAGCGCCGAGGAACGTGCACAAAGGCGTTATAAACAGTTGAAAGACAAAGGGGTTTCAGTCACAATAGGCGGTCTGCTGCAAGAGATCGTCGCCCGCGACGCCCGCGATGCCAATCGCGCGGTTGCGCCGCTGCGGCCCGCCCCGGATGCCGTCCTCATCGACACGACCGGGCTTGCCGTCGAGGCCGTGGTCGCGCGGGTACTGGAACTGGTGTCCATCCCGCGCTCCTGACGGTCGGCGATCTTTCGCGGCAGAACCGTTCCGCGGGCCATCCGGCTCGCGGTGTCCTTTCATTCGCACATGGCAAGGCTTGCGCCGCGCCAGACCCAAGGTGGGTCGTCCGCATCCGCGGATGGCCTGTGTATCCACCCGAGATTTTTCATGAACTCCGCAGCAACCGAATCCTTCGCAGAACTGTTCGAAAACAGCCAGATCAACCTCGCCAAGCTCAAGCCCGGCGCGATCGTCAAGGGCACCGTGATCGACGTCCGCAACGACGTCGTGGTCATCAACACCGGGCTGAAGTCCGAGGGCATCGTCCCGATCGAGCAGTTCCGCAACGACGCCGGCGAAATCGACGTCGGCATCGGCGATGAAGTCAAGGTCGCCCTCGAATCGATCGAGAACGGCTATGGCGAAACCCAGGTCTCCCGCGACAAGGCCAAGAAGTCCATGGTGTGGGACGAACTGGAGGAAGCGCTGGAAGCCAACGCCACGATCGTCGGTCGCATCAGCGGCAAGGTGAAGGGCGGTTTCACCGTCGACATCAAGGACGTCCGCGCCTTCCTGCCGGGCTCGCTGGTCGACGTGCGCCCGGTGCGCGATCCGGCCTACCTCGAAGGCAAGGAACTGGAGTTCAAGCTCATCAAGCTCGACCGCAAGCGCAACAACGTGGTGGTGTCCCGCCGCGCGGTCGTCGAGACCGAGCATTCCGAAGAGCGCGAGCAACTGCTCGAGAAGCTGGTCGAAGGCGCCGTGCTCAAGGGCGTGGTCAAGAACCTCACCGATTACGGCGCGTTCGTCGACCTCGGCGGCATCGACGGCCTGCTGCACATCACCGACATGGCGTGGAAGCG
>NZ_JAMQHN010000156.1 GCF_025993755.1 Thermomonas sp.
AAATATGGCTTCGCGTACAGCGAGCCCACCCGGCACGATGAAGGCAGCCAAGGCCAGCAACGACGCTCCGCTGTACCACGCGCCCAGCGGGATTGCTTGCGCGAACCCGACCTTGCCGTTCAAAACCACCACGAATACCAGCAGGTACAGGCCCCATTCAAGTGTCAGCAACGCCGTACCACGCCACCTGATCGGCTTTAGGGTTGTACCATCTTGCGCGTCACGCCGTAGCTTTCCTAGCAACCATGTAGCTAGTCCAGGATGTCGATGCAGCCATTCGGCGAGACATAGCACAGGCACGATCAACAGCAGCCAAGTAGCGGAAAAATGATGCGACAACAACAATGAAACGATGACGCCGACAGAGACCACGTCGGTCATCAGCATTTGCCAGAAGTTGGCGATCACGATCTCCGCAGGGCGAAAGGTTGATGCCATCCGCCCTGATTGATACACCATGCCCCATATACGACCTGGGAGATATCGAATGACCTGGGATTGGAGGTAGATGTTCAGAGCAGGGCGCAGTTGAATGCGCCGGTCGTGCATGGAGGCTAGTACGCCCACGTGATACAGGGCTTGCACAAGGTACGCCACCATCGCGATCAGCGTGGCGGACAGGAGTTGAAGCCAGTGTGTCTGCGCCAGTGAGCGCCCGATCTCGGGGAGGTCCGAACGCACAAGGCGATACAAGAAGACCAGTGCAGCTAGTGCCATACACCATGCCAAGAACGTACGCACCTGCTTGGTTCGCCACCAGGGGCTTTCAAGCCGGGGCGGTGTGGATTTTGCTTGGCTTTTATTGGTGGACACAGGCATCGCTAACCGCTGAAATGGCACGCGCCACGTCGTCATCAGACAACTTTGTGGACAATGGCAGGCTCGCGGTTGTTCGACCTATTTGCATCGCATTTGGCCACTGTTCCGGCCGCCAACCGAAACGCTGCTGGTAATAAGGGTGCTCGGGCACGGATAGATAGTGCACGCCGGTGCCGATGCGGCGCTGGTTCATGGCTTCCAGGAAGTCGTCGCGGGAAATGCCGCAGCGGGCCTCGTCGATGTGCAGGGTGTAAAGGTGGTGGCCGTGGCGGGTGTCCTGCTCGAACGGTGCCGGCAGGTCGACCGGCAGGTCGGCAAATGCCGCGTTGTAGCGCTGCCAGATGGCGGCGCGGCGCTGCCAGTTGGCTTCTACCCGTGCAAGTTGATGTATGCCAATCGCTGCCTGCAGATCCATCATATTATACTTGAAGCCGCATTCGACCACCTGATAGTGCTTGTAGCCCTTGTCGCCGAAGCGGTGCCAGGCGTCCTTGCTCATGCCGTGCAGGGCGAGCACCCTGGCACTGGCGGCGTGTCCCTCGTCGCGAGCTAGGATCATTCCCCCTTCACCCGTCACGACATTCTTGGTGGCATAGAAGCTGAAGCAGCCGAAGTTCCCGAAAGTACCGGCCTTGCGTCCTTTGTATTCGGTCTCGATGGCATGTGCGCAATCCTCGATGACCAGCAGCCCGTGCTTGCGGGCAATGGCCATGATGGCGTCCATGTCGCAGGGTCTGCCGGCGAAGTGCACGGGCAGGATGGCCTGGGTGCGTGGAGTGATGGCTGACTCGATTGCGCTTGGGTCGATGCACTGCGTGACGGGATCGACATCCGCCAGGACTGGGCTGAGGCCAGCGTGGATGATGGCGTTGACCGTGGCGCAGAAAGTGAGCGGCGTCGTGACGACCTCCGCGCCCGGGTCGAGGCCGGCCGCCACCATGCTGACGTGCAACGCCGCTGTACAGGAGTTCACGGCTGCAACCTGACTTGCGCCAACTCCCTTGTATGCGGCGAAAGCCGCTTCGAAACGCGTGACCCGTGGCCCGGTTCCAATCCAGCCCGAACGCAGGCAGGCAACGACTTCGGCGATTTCCTCTTCTTCGATGGCGGGCGCGCCAAAAACAAGGAACGGAATTTCTTCGCTGCCTGGCGTGTTCATCGTGTATTGAAGATCCCTGGATCGTGCCGGAATTTGGCGGAATGGGGATAGAGGCTCAGCCTGTCCGTGACAGGCCAATCAGGTAGCGCCCGTAATCATTCTTGCCGAGTGCTGACGCAAGTTCGAGGAGTTGCCTGGCATCGATCCATCCATTATTGAGGGCGATCTCCTCCGGGCAGCAAATCCTCAGTCCCTGCCTTGTCTGGATGGTTTCTATGAATGTCGATGCCTCGATCAGGGACTCATGCGTCCCCGTGTCCAGCCAGGCATAACCACGTCCCATCCTCTCGAAATGCAATGTTCCTGCATCAAGATAGCATCGGATGAGATCGGTGATCTCGAGTTCGCCGCGCTCCGAAGGAACCAATCTTTCGGAGAAATCGCAGGCATTGTGATCAAAGAAATATAGCCCGGTCACGGCATAGTTTGATCTTGGCGATTCCGGTTTTTCCACAATCCCGGTTACTTTTCCTTCGGAATCGAATTCGGCGACGCCGTAGCGTTCGGGGTTCTTGACCCAGTAGCCGAAGATGGTGGCGCCGGTGTCGCGTGCGCTGGTCGCTCTCAGCAGATCTGTCAGTCCCTGCCCATAGAAGATGTTGTCCCCAAGAACAAGGCAGCACGGGTCGCCCGCAAGGAATTCCCGGCCAATCAGGAACGCCTGCGCCAGCCCGTCCGGACTCGGCTGCGCCGCGTATTCGATCCGCATCCCCCATTGCGAACCGTCGCCCAGCAGGCGTTGGAACAGAGCTTGTTCGTGGGGGGTGTTGATGATGAGCACTTCACGGATCCCCGCCAGCATCAGCACGCTCAGCGGGTAGTAGATCATCGGCTTGTCGTACACGGGCAGCAGCTGCTTGCTGATGGCCTTGGTGATCGGGTACAGCCGCGTGCCGGATCCGCCGGCAAGGATGATGCCCTTGCGCTTCATGCGCTGGCCCCGATCCGCTCCAGGCGGTAGCTGCCGTCCAGTACGCGCTGCACCCAGTCCTGGTGCGTCAGGTACCAGTCCACGGTCTCGGCGATGCCGCGCTCGAACGTGTAGGCCGCCGTCCAGCCCAATTCGCGCTTCAATTTGCCGGCGTCGATCGCGTAGCGGCGGTCATGGCCGGGACGGTCTTGGACGAAGGTGATCTGGGATTCCCGCGGGCGCCCGTCTGCGCGGGGATGGCGCCGGTCCAGCAGAGCGCAGATGGCCTTCACCACTTCGATGTTCTCAATTTCCGCGTTGCCGCCGACATTGTAGGTTTCCCCGACGCGCCCTTTGACCAGCACCGTGCGAATTGCACGGCAGTGGTCGCTGACGTGGAGCCAGTCACGCACCTGCTTGCCGTCACCATAGACAGGCAGCGGCTCGCCGGCCAGTGCTCTGGCGATGATCAGTGGAATGAGCTTTTCTGGGAATTGGTACGGGCCGTAGTTGTTGCTGCAGTTGGTGGTCAAAACCGGCAGCCCATAGGTGTGGTGGAAGGCGCGCACCAGGTGGTCCGAGGCGGCCTTCGACGCCGAATAAGGCGAATTTGGCGCGTATGGGGTGGTCTCGGTGAACTTGCCGGTTGCGCCCAACGCGCCGTACACCTCGTCGGTGGAGACGTGCAGGAACCTGAATGCTTCTTTCGCTGGGGAGTCGAGCGTCTTCCAGTAATCACGTGCCGCCTCCAGAAGCGCCAGCGTACCCACGACATTGGTCTGGATGAAGGCAGCCGGGCCGTCGATCGAGCGGTCGACGTGGCTTTCTGCTGCAAAGTTCACCACCGCGACAGGGCGGTGCTCGGCAAGAAGCCGCGCCACCAGCGCGCGATCGCCGATGTCGCCATGCACGAACACGTGGTTCGGGTCGTTTTCGATCGACGCTAGCGTGTCCAGGTTGCCGGCATAGGTAAGCGCATCCAGATTGATGACGCGCACCCCTTGCTTGATGGCGTCGAGTACGAAATTTCCTCCGATGAACCCGGCACCACCGGTAATCAGCCATGTTTTCATGGGTTTGTTATTCATTTGTCGGACGAGTCTGATCGACGTTGGGGTTCGATCTGCCTTGCCTCCGGGATTGCTTGATCGGTTGTTCAATTGCCCACCGGAGTGCAACGATTCGCCTCGCCGGACGGCAGTTGTCCTGCCGCCATGGAAAGCATCAGGTTGCGAGCCCTTGCATCGTTCTCATCCAGTGGAATCTGCGTGCCCAGGCGACTGTAGCTCACGCAGACGTCCTTCCAGTGGCCTTGCGCCGCATCGGAGGCCATCAGCGTGAGCAGGGCGGTGCCGTCGATGATCCTGGCTTCCGGATACGCGTTTGCCTTGCGCAGCGCGAACCAGGCCTGCCCCGCTGCGCGCATGGCCTGCGGGTTGCGGTTGGAGGTGCTTTCGACCAGAGCGAGTGCGCGGTCGAAAACGGTGTTTGACTGTCTGCAGGTCTGCAGTACCGGCAGTTTCCAGAGCCGTGCGAGCGTGTCCGGGGGCAGGTAGGGCACGGTGTCGCCGGCGATGCCGTTCAGGCGGTCGAGCAATCCCTCCGGATCGGCGCCGTTGTCGGGGCAACGCGCCACCAGGGTCAGGAACTGGGAGAGCCGCGCGCGCGTGTCCAGGGGCAGTGTGCTCGCGCTTGCCGGATCGAGCAGGAACTCCACCTTCTGGCGGGCTTCGACGGTGCGCTGTTCGGCGGTGAACAGGTCGCTCAAGGGCAGCGGCATAGCGGCCGGAAGGGCGCGACGGATGCCCAGCATTTCCAGGATCGGTTGATCGAGAACCATCAAACCCGTGAAGCCGCCCGCCGCCCGATGCATGAAGCGCGTACGCGGCGCCCTCAGGCTCAGCAACGGGTAGTAGTCGGAGTTGGCCGGCCCACCGTACTGGTGCGCCAGCGCGCGCAGCAGGCGCGCGTCGGCGACCTTGTGGAAGGCCAGTTGCTCGGGACTGTTGATCCCCAGCCGGGACATCTCGGAGCCCAGAACGCCGGTGAGGATGCGTCGGTAATCCGCTGGCGGAAGCCGGCGTGCCGGCGTGGCGACGATGATCAGGTCGACGTCGTTGCTCAACCATGCCGCATAGTCGCCGAATTCGGGCGTGAGCGCGTTCAGGATCGAGCTGACTAAGCGGTCGTCGATCTCGTAGAGCTGGATCCATTGCACGAACAGGCCATCGGGCTGTAGCTGGTGCGGGATGAAGCGGTAGAACTCCCTGGAGAACAGCGAGGCCACGCCGCTGACCCAGGGGTTGGACGGCTCGGAAATGATGATGTCGTACTTGTTCCGGCGGCCGGCGAACCACGACTTGGCGTCGTCGATCACGATCCGGGAGCGCGGATCGGTGTAGGCGCGGCCCACCTGCGGGGCGAAGATCATCGCGCCCTCCACCATGGCCGGTTCGATTTCCACGGTCTCCACGCGGCGCAAGCGCGGGTCGCCCAGGGCCGTATGGGTCGTCATGCCCGAACCGAAGCCGATGATGCCGATGTCGCGTGGCGCCGGATGCATGGCCAGCGGCAGTGCGGCGGCAAGCCGCATCGTCAGCTCGTCGCTTACGGGGCGTGCGTTCGGCGACAGGGCGAGACCCGCGTCCACCTTGCCGTTGGTGGCGATCGCGGCCTGGCCGTCGGGAGCGGCGATGACCGAGACGCTGGCGGTCTTGCCGTCGCGGTAGAACACCACGCGATCCGATGCGTCGAGCTGTACCTGGCCGTGGCGGAATACGCCGGACGCCAGTCGCATCGGGTCGAAGGGAACCTGGGTAATGGCCAGGCCCAGCGCCAGCGCCGCGGTGAGACCCGCGAAGGCGAACCGCAACATCTGGCTGCGCGAATCGACGCAGCGCCGCAGCAGCGCCAGACCGATGGCCATGTCCGCCAGGGCGCCCGTGGCAAGGGTCAGTTTCAGGCCCAGCGTGGGGATGAGGACGTGGATCGCGACGAACACGCCGAGGATCGAGCCCAGGGTGTTCCACGCATATACCCGGCCGATGGATCGCTCGCCGAAGCCGGCGCGCAGCAGTGCCACGGTGAACAGGGGCAGGGTGGTGCCGGCAAAGAAGGCCGCAGGCAGCATGATCGCGATTGCGACTGCCGCGGTACCGAGGTTGAACAGGGCGTAGCCGCCTTCGCTGGGCGTCAGGGCTTTCAGCAGCCAGCCGACCCATTCGAAGGAGTGGGCGTACAGCGCCAGCGATGCCAGTGCCGCCAGCCCCATGGCCAGTTGCATCCAGCCAGCCAGGCGCAGCGGGATCGGCGCGCGGTCGGCGCGCTTGCGAACCCAGAGCCCGCCCAGCGCAATGCCCGCAATGAACGAGGCCAGCATGAGCTCGAAAGCATGCTGGGTGCTCCCGACCACCAGGCTCAGCATCCGGATCCACGCGATCTCGTAAACGAACGACGCGGCTCCGGAAAGCGCCGTTGCCGCCAGCACGGCCAGCAGCAGGCGCGAGCCGTTGCCGTCGCCTGACTGCCGTGGCGACGGCGGATTTGGCAGGGGCTCCGGCGCCCGCGCGAGCCACAGGGCGAGGCCCGCCACCACGAAGTTGAGGATGCCGGCGGCTGCGGTGGTTCCCGGCAGCCCCACGGCGGGAATCAGGATGAAAACGCTGGCCAGGGCCCCGATCGCCGCGCCAATGCTGTTGGTGAAATACAGGCCGCCCAGCGCATCGCCGTCCTGGCCGGGAAAACGCCGGATCAGCCCGCCGCTCATCAGCGGGAACGTCATGCCCAGGAGGATGGTTTGCGGCAGAATCAGCAGCGCCGCCAGCCCCCATTTCAGGACGGACACGGCCCGGACGGACTCCAGCAACGGGATCAGCGTGTCGTATCCCAGCGCCGTGGCGTGGGTAAAGGTCCAATGGAAGCTCAGCCCGAACAGGCCGATCGCCAGTTCGACCCAAGCGTAGCCGCGCAGCAGATTGCGCCATCGCGTTCCCACGCGCGCGATCCACGCCGAGCCGACGGCCATGCCGCCCATGAACAGCGCCAGCACCAGCGCCTGGGCGTAGGCGGCGTGCCCGAGGAACAGCCCGAGGTAATGGGACCACACCGACTGGTAGATCAGTCCGGCAAAGCCCGACAGCACGAAGATGGCGAGCAGCCAGGGGCGCGCGGACGGGCGGTCAGCCATGCAGGAAGTCCCTCGGGTCGACCGGCGACATCATGGGTGCTGGCTTGCGGGTGTGCAATGCCGGTGCGGCTTCACTGAGCGCTCAGTGCAGCCCTGCAGTGATGCTGCCGAACTGGGTCTACCGGCGTGGAAATCGCGTCGGTTATTCGGGGTCAAAGGCTGCCTTTTCACCCTGAAGCGCCAGCGGGTGGTCGCAGCGGTATGGATTCAGGCGGCTACCTTACGGCACCAATGCACACGTGGCATTGCCGGCGTTGCAGTTGGCGTTCTTCAGCACGGCCGGATTGCCGCGGGCCTCCGGGACGAAGACCACCGTGGTGCCGGCGGACCAGTCGGCCGGGGTCAGCTGCGCCGGCGTGCCGCTGACGCAGGCGCTGGCGGCGAAGGTGGTGCTGTTGCGGTTGTCCGAGATGTCGGCCGAGGCCGTGTGCATGAACGCGCTCGCCTCCTGCAGGCAGGCCGAATTGGACGAGCGCTGCATGTAGTCGCGGTAGGCCGGCAGCGCGATCGCCGCCAGGATGCCGATGATCGCCACCACGATCATCAGTTCGATCAGGGTGAAGCCTGTGTTGTGCCGTTTCATCTGGAACCGTCCCCTTCGTTGCTAGCCATCAATAACGCAAGCAAGGAATGTGCCAAAGAAGACGATTTCGAAGAAAACTGCCGCGATGAAGAAACGTGGTCAATGGCACCCTGTCACGAACCGTTCCACCCTTTCCGGCCGGCGTGGTGTCAATGGCGAATGGACATGTCCTGCGCAGCGTTGGCGCGGCGGATCGACTGGGCCCAGTCGTCCTGACCCCTGGCTTGAAGCGCGCCCAGCACCTGGCCAATGGCGGGGTCGCCGTGAGGCAAGGCTCTGGCGGCGCGGATGAAGTAGGGCAGGGCAAGCTGCGGTTGCTCTGACTGGGTATACAGGAAGGCGCCGATCTGGATGTCTTCGACGGGCGAAAAGTCGGCGCGTCGCACGAGGATCGAGATCAGGCGGATAACCTGGTCACGATCAAGGGGTATGCCTGCGCGTACGTTTTTGAGGTTGTTCCACAGGATGTCCTTTTCGGGGGGACCAATCGGAACTTCATTCAAGCGCCTGAAAAGATGCTGCCAGTCCGCCGGAGTTGCCGTGCTTCGCATGCTTTTGTAGAGGATGGCATTGGCGTAGGCGGAGGGCGATCCTGTTCGCTTGGCGCCCTCTTCCGAGGCCGCGATGGCGCGGTCAAGATCGGTGTTGTTTCGGCTTTCCTTGTAGCTGTCAAACCAGGTGCCGGCAAGGGCCAGCCAGGCGCGCGGTGAGTCGGGGGAAATCCGTACGCTGTATTCGACAAAGCGGATCGGCTCGCCCCAGTGCCAGGCGCGAAACGCGCCCGCGCTGCCGATGGCCAGCATCGTGGCGGTCAAGCCGATGGCGACCTGCCGTCCGGAAAGTTGCCACCGCGTGATGCCTGCCTGCAGCAGGTCTCCCAATGCCAGCAGGATTCCGATCAGGGGAAGTTGGTTCCGATGTTCGAAGACTAGTTCAAGCGGTATGACGTTGCTGGTGATGAGGTGGCCGGCGAAGAACAGCAGGATGCCGAGCGAAAAAACGGGGCGCCGCTGCCGCCAGCGCCAGGCCCAGGCCAGGAGGCCGGCAAGGAGCAACAGGGCCGCCAGGGTTGCCGGAGGGGAAAGCAAACCGCGGGAGACGCTGAACGTGTCGTAGTTGAACGGCATCAGGCTGGGCAGGGGGAGCAGCATTTGCCCCAGGTACATCACCAGGATCCGGCTCTGGGTCAACAGCCGTTCGACGCTATTGAAATCCCGCCCCGGGTAGGCCTGCCAGCTCCAGTAATGCGGTAATACCCAAAGGAAAAACAGGCCCGTGCCACCGAGAGCAAGCACAAGGTACATCCGGCGCAGGCTCTTGCTGCGCCAGGGTTGCAGGGCCCTGAAGCGAAGTACCGTTAGCTCGAGCAGCAGGCAGTACAGCGGGAATAGAACGGCATCTTCCTTGCTGAGCATGCCCAGAAGCCAGCACCCTCCGGCGGTCAACCCCCAGGGCCAGGCCGGGCGGCCCTTCATCTGTGCTTGCCGCAACGCCAGGTAGGCCCATAACGCCAGCACGACGAAGAAAGTGGACAGCGTTTGCATCCGTTGAACGACATACAGCACGCTGGAAACCTGCAGCGGGTGGACGCCCCATGCCAAGGCGATCGCCACGGCTCCCGTCGTGGCGCTGCGTTCCGACCAACCCGCCAGTACCAGAAGCATGCGCAGCATCCGGGCCAGGGCGAAGGTGGTAAGAACATGGATCAGCAGGTTCGTGGCCTTGAAGGCAGCCGCATCCAGACCGCCGTGGCGCCAGAAATCCAGTGCGAAGCTGGCCATCGCCAGCGGCCGGCTGCCGTGCCCAGCCTGAAAGCTGGCGGCAGCGGTAAACAAGGAGTCCCTGTCCAGCGCCGTGACATGGATCAGGGGGTTGTTGACGATGGTTTGCGCGTCGTCCAGCACGAAGCTCCCGTTGTGGCCCAGGCCCATCACAAACCCGGCACCCAGAGCGGCAAGAGCGGACGGCAGCAGGGATCGTCGGCAGTCTGGATTCATCGGGAGGCAGTGTACCGGGCAAACCCCGCAGACTTCATTGGTTTCCGGCTATGCCACGGAGTGGCAATGATTGACGGGCTTATTGTTGCCGTTCCCGGCTAGATGGATCTGGTAAAAGGCTGCGACGTTCGCGTGCGAACATAAGCAGGTGCGCGGCGGTTCCGCCATGACCGTTCGCCTGCAGTTCCGCGGCCAGATTCAGGGCGAGGGAGTCGTCGGACGGTGTGGCTTCAATGGCCCGGACGAAGTACGGCATGGCTTCTTCGGGCTGTTTCAGCTCATACAGCACGGCATATCCCGCCTGAACCAATTGCTCCGGGCTGGCACCGGTTCTTTGCAGCATCAGATCCAGAGCCTGGCGGATCTGCTGCTTGTCCATGGGAACTCCCAGTCCTGCATAGTAGGCTAGGACAAAGGGCGTGCGGGCGTTGTCCAAGGTCATCGGCACAGCTCCAAGCCCGCGTTGGAACCGTTGCCAATCCGCCGGAGTGGCGTCGCCCCGGGCGGATTTCAGCGCCAGCAGCATCGCCAGGTTGCTGATTGCCTTCGGATCGGCATTGGCACCGCTTGCGCAGGCGTCGATGGCCTCATCAAGGCGTGGGTTGTGTGCTGCCTCGATGCCGCCGCCTGCCTTCAAGGTGAACAGGCATAGATCGTTCCATGCACGGGAAGAGCCGGGGGCTGCCTGCGTGATGGATCGCGCCAGTGGTATTGCGCCGCGCCAATCGTGGGCGCGCGACAGTGTGGCGCCTCCCAGCCCGAGCAGCGCCGCCGCGGCAACTGCGGCTTGCGCATGCGGGGAAATCCTCAGGCGATGCCCCGCCCAGAACAGCGCATCATAGGCCGCCAGCACCGCGCCGATCAAGGCGAAGTGGTTGCGGTGTTCGAAAGCCATTTCCAGCCCGATCACGTTGCTGGTGACGAAGTGGGCCGAGAAAAACAGAAAAACGCCTAGGGCGAACAGCGGCCTCCGGTGGCGCAGCCGCCAGGCAAATGCCAGCAGGCTGCCGATCAGCGCGATGGCCGGCAGCGTGGTCCACGGTTGCAGCAGGCCACGGGAAGGGACGATCCAGTCGTAATAGAACGGCATGTGGCTTGGCAACGGCAGCAGGATTTCCCACAGGTACAGGCACAGCACCCGTGCCTGCGTCAGCAGTCGTTCGGCGGAATTGAAGTCCCGCCCGGGGTAGGGCGATGTGCTCCAGAAGTGCGGGACGATCCACAGGGCGTAGATTCCGGCGCCAAGCAAGGATGTCGCCAGCCAGCCGCGCCGCAGCCGCAAGCCCATGTGCGGTCCGGCGGCGGCAAAGCGCAGCACGGTCAGCTCCAGCGCCAGCGCGTAGGCCGGCAACAGCACGCTGTCTTCCTTGCAGCCGAGTGCCAGAGCCCACAGCAGTCCCGTTAGCAGAAAATCGGCACGCGCCGGACGCCCTGCGGTCTGGGCCTGCCGTGCCCGCAGGTAGGCCAGCAGCGCCAGAACGAGGAACAGCGTTCCAAGGGCCTGCAGGCGCTGCACCGCATACAGCACGGTGGACACCTGCAGTGGATGCGTGGCCCAGGCCAGCGCCAGCAGGGGGGCGATCCACGCGGCCCGCTGCGCCGGGATCCGCGCCGCCAGCAGCAGGCTTTGATACAGCCATGCCAGCGCGAAGGCGGTCAGCGCATGAATGGCAATATTGGTGATTTTGAAGGTAGTGGGATCGGCCATCCCGCCGGCGCGCCAATAGTCCAGCGCAAACGTCAGCGTGGGCAACCCACGCATGCTGCCCGAGGGCTGCGGGGTGGAGAGAACCGCGTACAGCTGGGCCGGAGTGTTGCTGGACAGATGGATGCTGGTGTTGGCGACCAGATTGGGAAAATCGTCGAACACGAAGGCGCCCGGCAAACCTGGAAGAAATAGTGCGCCGGCCAGCAGGGAGATGCACAGGCTGGACAGATTGAACGGGCGTGTGATGGGAGTGTGGACTGGCAAGGGGGTTCACTGGTGCTTCGTTGGGCGCTTGGAAGTGTAGCGAGTGGCCACACAGAACCGGACTGCCACGTCTGCAAGCTCGGTTGAGTACCGGGAATGTCGAAAGTCGCGGCGGATGCTGTCAGGTAGAAACACGAAAGGCGCCCTGCGGCGCCTTTCGCTTGAAGCCCAGTTGCCGAAAGGA
>NZ_JAMQHN010000157.1 GCF_025993755.1 Thermomonas sp.
CCACCGCAGCGCCTTCGTGCGAGCCGAGAACAGGGACAACGCCCCCGCGAGTCACGACTTCAGGATATCCAGCCCGTCGTGATTGCCGATCGGCCGCGCCGGCAGCGCGATCGGTTCGTGCTCGACGGGTGCACCGGACAGCCAGGCGTGGGCATCGGGCAAGGCCGCTTCTCCGCGCTTGCCGAGGCCGAGAAAATCGAACAGCTTCGGATCGGACAGCTGCGAGGGGCGGATGTCGCCCAGCGCCCGGGCCATGGTCTCGATCCGGCCCGGCGCTTCCTTCTCCCACTGCGCCAGCATCTTCTTGACCTGCTTGCGCTGCAGGTTCTCCTGCGAGCCGCACAGGTTGCAGGGGATGATCGGGAACGCCCTGGCCTCGGCATAGGCCTCGATGTCCGTCTCGCGCACGTAGGCCAGCGGGCGGATCACGATGTGCCTGCCGTCGTCGCTCTGCAGCTTCGGCGGCATGCCGGACAGCCTGGCGTGGAAGAACAGGTTGAGGAAGAAGGTATTGACCAGATCGTCGCGGTGGTGGCCGAGCGCAATCTTGCTGAAACCGTTGACCTCGGCGTAGGTGTACAGCGCGCCGCGCCGCAGGCGCGAGCACAGCGAGCACATCGTCTTGCCCTCCGGGATCACGCGGGTGACCACCGAATAGGTGTCTTGTTCGAGGATGTGGAAATCCACCCCGATGGACGCCAAGTATTCGGGCAGCACATGCTCGGGAAACCCCGGCTGCTTCTGGTCCAGATTCACCGCCGTGATGCTGAAATTGACCGGCGCTTTTTTCTGCAGCTGCAGCAGCACGTCCAGCAGGGTGTAGCTGTCCTTGCCGCCGGACAGGCAGACCATGACCCGATCGCCGTCCTCGATCATGCCGAAATCGGCGATCGCGCGGCCGACCTGGTGGCGCAGGCGCTTGGCCAGCTTGTCGGCTTCGTGCTTGTTGCGGGGGCCGGGCTGCGAACCGGGCCGACCTGCAGGATCGAGGCGGGGGAAAGTGTCCATTCCCCGCCATTTTATCCGCACCGGCGCACATCACGAACCGGCAGCCGCGCTATGCTGATCCCATGGGCAGAATGCTTGAATCCGGGGAACTGGCCAGACTGACTCGGCTGGTGATGGAACTGCGCGAGGAGCATCGTGACCTCGACGAGGCAATCAGCCGGCTTCAATCCGACCTGCAGGCCGACGAACTGCTGCTCAAGCGAATGAAAAAACGAAAGTTGCGGCTGAAAGACCAGATCGCCTGGGTCGAGAATCTGCTGATCCCCGACGAGCCTGCATAGCGACCCATGTCCGGAACGACCGCGTTCTTTCGCTAACGAGGTGTGGAATCCATTTCCCGACCGTCCCGAAAGTTCCCAAGGAGTTCCCCATGCGCATCGCCAGAATCCCGCCCATCCTCCTCGCCGTCGCGGTCTCGGCCGCGCTGTGCGGCTGCGGCCGCGGAGGCGGCAACAGCGCCGAAAGCACGCCATCGAATGCAGCGGCGAACACCGCGCCGGCCAGCACGCCGGCCAACGCTTCGACCAACGCACCTGCCAGCGCGCCGGGCCGAACCGGGGGCGGCACCGACAACGCCGCCACAACCGGGAAGTCCGCGGTGGACGATGCCGGCGACGCGACGGGCAAGGAGGACTCCGAGGTTGCCATGGCGGCGGGCTCCAAGCCGGTTGCCGCAGGCGGCTTTCCCTATGCCGGGTCATGGCAGGGCACCTGGAAAGCGCCTTCCCTGCGGCAAAGCGGGCTGTTCACCCTGACCGTATCCACCGACGGCACCAGCACCGGCAGCATCGACAATTTCACGCTGAACAACGCGGGCACGCTCGACGCGACAACCGACGACAACGGCAATCTTTCGGGAACCGTCACCTACCCCGGACAGCGCGACGCGAAGCTGTCCGCGACGCTGTTCATGAGCGGGGGCGTCGTGAACGGGAATTTCGTGCAATACGTGGCAGGGAGAAAGGTCGGAGGCACCCTGCGGCTGAACTCGGTGACGTCGGCGTCGAACAAGTACGCCGGAAGCTGGTCGGGCTCGTGGGCGGCAACCTCCATGGGGCAGACCGGAAGCATCAGCTTCGTGATCGCGACCAACGGCAGCATGACCGGGACGATCAAGAATGCGACCCTGGGCAATACCGGGACGATGACCGCGACCGTGGACGACAACGGCAATTTCAGCGGTCGGGTCGACTACCGGCGCCAGCGGCCGACGGCGATCACCGGCACGCTGGGGGACCCCGGGAGCGACCTGGTCGTTTCCAGCTTCGTCCAGACCGCCAACGCGACCGACTATGCGGGGACGTTCAAGATGTCCCGGCAGTGATTGCGGTCAGACTGCGGTCCGCATCGAAGGCAGCGATCCAGGCGCTCCACAGGGACGTTGGCCGTACGCGCCGGTCGGCCCACTGAGCGGGCTTGCTGTCGTCATTCCGGGTCTGTCTCGTCCGCCAGCGCCGGCCGTTCGCCGGAAATGCGGCCGGTGTCCGGGCTGATCTTCTCAATGGTGTGGCGCAGTTCGCGGCCGAGCACCACTCGGGCGTCGCGGGCCCAGGCGTTCAGGCGCTCGTCGAACATCAGTTTGCTGGTCTCGGGGCTGGGCCAGACCAGCTTGAGTTCGCGCAGTTTCTGGATGAAGCCGCGGAACAGCGATTTGTCGAAGAACTCCGGCGCGGCCGGGGCATACAGCAGCGACAGCCGCTGCGCGGTCTGCTGGCACAGGCTTTCCAGTTCGCCGGCGCCGAGGGTGCCGGAACCGTTTTTCACCAAGATGGCGATGGCAATGTAGTAGCGTTCGAACGCCTGTTGCAGGGAATGTCCGATCGCGCGCAGGCGGAATACCTCGTCGGTCTGGCCGGCAAAGCGCTGCAGGATGCCGCCTTCCTCGTCGCTGACCTGCTGCAGCAGGCCTTCGCGCACGAAGACCTCGATGGTGCGGTCGATCCGTGCGGCAAAGCCGTCCTCGTCCCAGGGCAGGAACAGCTCGGCTTGCAGGAACGGGTACAGCGTGCGTCCGATCTGCTGCAGTTGCGCGCGCCCCATGCGGCGGTTGTTCTGGAAGCACACCGCGATCCACGCCGAGGCGGTGAACAGGTGCAGCACGTTGTTGCGGAAATAGCTCAGCAGCACCGCGTTGTCGTCGTCCACCCGCAGCACGTCGCCGAGCGGATGCGCGGTGCGCTCGATCAGCCCGATCTCCTCGCCGTGGGCGATGATCTGCTGCGGTGTGTGCGGTGTCACCGTCACCCAGTCCGAATACGGCACCTCGGCAAGCAGGGTCTTGGACAGTGCGATCTGGTTCAGCAGGTCGGATTCGCCCATCGCGTGCTTGGGCGTGGACAGCAGCGCCAGCGCCAGCAGGTTGATCGGGTTGACGTCGGCGGCGCGGTTGACGTTGACCTGGATCCGCTGCGCCAGCGCGTCGATCGTGCTGGCGAACCAGCTCGGCTTGGCATCGTCCGGAATCGGCTGGCCGTCCCATTCGGCGGCGTGCTCGGCGAGCACGTCCTTGAGGTGGATGCGCTCGCCGAAGTTCACCACCACCTGCCCGTAGTTGCTGCGCAGCACCTTGGGAATGCCCCACAGCACCTTCCAGATCGATTCCTTTTCCTTCGGCTTGCCGGTCAGCTCGTCGAGATAGCTGCGGCCTTCCATCAGTTTTTCGTAGCCGATGTAGACCGGCTGGAACAGCACCGGGCGCGATGGCTGGCGCAGATAGGCGCGCACCGTCATCGCCAGCGAACCACCCTTGGGCTGCAGCAGGCGGCCGGTGCGCGAGCGCCCGCCTTCGATGAAGTACTCGATCGAATAGCCGCCGGCCACCAGTTGCGCCATGTATTCGCGGAACACCGCCGAATACAGCGCGTTGCCCTTGAAGCTGCGGCGGGCGAAGAAGGCGCCGCCCTTGCGCAGCAGGGTGCCCAGCACAGGCAGGTTGAGGTTGATGCCGGCGAAGATGTGCGGGGCCACGATGCCGTGCGAATACAGCAGATAGCTCAGCAGCAGGTAGTCCATGTGGCTGCGGTGGCTGGGCACGTAGATGACCTCGTGCCCCGGCGCATCCTGCTTGAACTGGTCGAGGTGGTGGACCAGCACGCCGCGGTAGATGCGGTTCCAGACCGAGGTCAGGAAGAAACTGGCCGAGCGCACCACCGTATTGGAGTAGTCGGCAGCGATTTCCCAGAAGTAGGCGTTGGCCTTCTTCCAGGCGCCGTCGCGCTTGCCGCCCTCACGCCTGGCCTGGTCGTCGATCGCCTCCTTGACCAGCGGCGCGGACAGCACCTGGTCGGCCAGCAGGCGCCGGGTCGACAGATCCGGGCCGATGACGACCTCGCGCACGCGCCGGAAGTGGGTGCGCAGCACGCGCGAGAGCTTGCGCACCGTGCGCTCGGGATCCAGTCCTTCGGCCACGATCCCGTGCAGCGAGACCGGCAGCGCGAACTGCACCAGGGTGTCGCGGCCGTTGAGCAGCAGCGCCAGCAGGCGCCGGAAACGGCCGACCAGCGCCCAGTTTTCCGAGAACAGCACCGAGAACCAGCCGCTGCTGCGTTTGGGTGCCTGGCCGACGAAGATCGAGACCGGCACCAGCTGCACGTCCAGCCCGGCGTTGTCGCGGTGCGCCTGCAGCAGCCGCGCCAGCGAGCCGGAGTGGGTCTTGTGCTCGGCACCGGGCAGCAGGCCCAGCGCGTTGGCGTGCCGGCGCGAGAGTGCGACATAGGCGCGCTTGCGGCCAAGCGGATCGCCCGCGATCGGCACCAGCGGCTCCGGCAGGCCGGACTCGCGGCAGGCACGCTGCAGGATCAGGGCGTTGGACAGGCCGTAGTCTTCGAGGACATAGCAGATCGGACGGGCGGGATCGACCTCGCCGGTCTGTCCGCTTTCGATGTCGAGCTTCAACCACGGGTCGAGCAGCCCGCCGAGCAGGCGCGACCACAGCGGCACCCGAACCTTCCCCGCTGCTGCCGCCGACGTGGCGACAGGATCGGTGTCGGCGGTCCCGGCACCCGCGTCCGCGCCTTCGGGTAGTTCGGCCACCCCGCTTCCGCGCGCGCCGGCGAGGAACTCCGGCAGCGGCAGCGGCGGTTCCGCCGACGCGCCCGCATCCGGCGCCTGCGCGCCGTCCGCCGGGCCGGCTTCGGTGGCCGGACGCGCGGGTGTCGCTTCAGGCGGCGGGTCGAACAAACCCGCCTGCTGGGGGGACTGGGAATCAGGCATCGCCGTGCATTATGGACGAGCGCCCCACGCGGCGCGCCGGGGCCAAGGGTTCAGTGGGGGGCATGTTCCGTGATCTGCGTCACGGTTTCCCAGTGGGCGCGGCGGCGGCCGGCACGCCCGGGCCGCCCAGCGATCGCCGTGCGCGCGCCACGTAATCGGCCAGATACCAGTGCCCGTCGATGCGAACCACCGGCACGATCGCATCGACGGCCGACCCGCCGAGCCGATACTGCAGGCGCAGCCGCGCGCTGTCGCCGGTCTGCTGCTGCAAGGTGGCCTGCACGCTGCGCAGGCTGCTGTCGAAATCGAGGCCGTACTGCAGGCGCAGCTGGGCCGTCAGGGTCGAGAAGAACCGCGACAGCCGGTCGAGGCTGGCCGTCATCCCGAGTCGGGCGAAGTCGGCGTTCGCGCTGCGTCCGTCGATCCCGGTGTGGTTCGCCGCCGCCGCCAGCGCCGCGAACAGGTGCTGGGCGCGCTTGGGATCGGACAGCGGCGCCGCCAGCGCCCAGTCGCCCAGCGCGGTCATGGCCTGGGCGACGTGCTCGCGCTCGTCGGGGGTGTAATCGGGATCGGTCTGGATATAACTGCTGCCGAACACGACCAGGGTGCGCACCGCCTGATCGATGTCCCCGTCGGCGCCGGCGATATGGCGCTGGAAGCTGGCCGTCAGCGCGCGCGCAGCGTCAGGTTCCTGCAATGCCGCGAGCATGCGCGGAATGTCGCTGTCCAGCGGCAGCTCCTCCAGCGGCCACAGGCTGCGGCCATCGCGCCAGGCGGTTTCAACCTGTGCATGCAGGGCCGGCGGCAGGGCCACCCGGGCAAAGCCGGCGCCGTCGCGCGCCAGCAGGCGATCGCGCAGCGCGTAGATCGCATCGACCGGACGCTCGGCCGCAACGTTGCGCAACCCGGAGGCGTCCTTCGCGGCCGGGGTCGGCGCCGGACGGCAGGCCGACAGCCACGGCAGGGCCAGCGCGAAGCACAGCAGCAGCGCGCGGCGGGCGACTCGGTGTTGTCGATCCCGTCGGGTCATGCCGGGAGTGTCGCGGCATGCGACGTGCCAGCGCAAGCGCAGTGCCGCCGTCATCCCGTCAGCTGCCGCATTTGCCCTGTTCCATTTCCTGCAATCGCTGCGGATAGTTGGCTTCCAGCAGCGTGCGCCAGTGCTGCCAGCCGGCGCGGCCGGCCGCCGGATCCGGGGTCTTGTCGACGCGGGTGTAATGCAGGCCGAGGTAGTCGATGCCGGCGCTGCGCAGCGCCGCGCGCATGGCATCGATATTGGCCTGGCCATCGTCGACCAGCAGCACGCGGTCGTAATGCAGGCGCAACCGTCCGAGCAGTTCCAGCAGGGTCCTGCCCTTGTCCTGGCCGGTGGTCATGAACAGGCCCTGGTCGTACACCACCCGCACCGGGCGGGAGTCCGACGACTTGCGGAAATCCCAGATCAGGCCGTCGCTGCGGCCGCCGAGCATCGCCGGAAGCGCGTAGCCGTTTTCGTGCAAGGTGCGCAGCGTGCCGCCGCGGTAATTGGCGCCGCGCGAGGTCAGCAGCAATTTATCGACGGGCAGGGCGTTGATCCGCGTCGGGCCGTCGGGCTGGGTCGGGTGCTGGGTGCCGGCTTCGTAGTTCAGCGCGATCACGTCGAACAGGCAGGGCACCTTGCCGGGGTCGTCGGCCGCAAGGGTTTTCTGCCATGCGTACCAAGCGTCGCTGCCGAAGAAGGCGTCCGACGTGAGCAGGGTATCGTCGATGTCCAGCACCAGCAGGGTCCGCGCGCGACTTTCCGCCAGCGCCGGCGCGATCTCCGCAAGGTCGGTGATTTCCCGCACGTCCGAGCGCACGGTGTCCGGGCGCAGCGCCGGGGTGCTGCAGGCGGACAGCAGGGCAACCAGGGCAAAGGTCAGCAGGCGGCGCATGGATTCGGCTCCCGGGCAGACAATGACCGCAGTGTAGCGGGAGAAAAGCCCCTGCCCCGCATCCGGCGGATTCGCCCTACTTGGCCAGCAGCGCCCGGATTTCATCGAAGGCGGCGCGACGGCGCTCGACCTTGTGGGCGGCCTCGGCCTCCGGATCAGCGCCATCGCGCTGCAGCTCGGCCGCGGGCAACTCGTCCAGGAAACGGCTCGGCTGCAGGCGCTGGGTGTTGCCCCAGCGCTGCGCTTCCCTCGCATGCGACAACCACAGCCGCTCCTTGGCGCGGGTGATGCCGACGTAGAACAGGCGGCGTTCCTCGTCGATCCGGCCTTCCTCGATGCTGGCCTCGTGGGGCAGGTTGCCGTCCTCGACGCCGACGATGAAGACGAAGCGGAATTCCAGCCCCTTGGCCGCGTGCAGGGACATCAGCCGCACCTGGTTGCCGGCATCGCCCTTGTCGGCGTGCGACAGCAGGGCCAGCGCGGCGGCCAGTTCACCCGGGCCGGACGTTTTCGGGCCGTCGAACCAGTCGGCCAGTTCGTCGAGGTTGCGGCGGCGCATCTGGAACTGCGCCTCATCCTTGCAATGGGCGCGCAGCGCGGCCAGCAGGCCGGAGGCGTCGTTGAGCTTGCGCACCAGTTCGGCCGGCGGCAGGACATGCGCGGCCTTGCGCAGGTCCTTCAGCAGCCCGGAAAACCCCTGCAGCGCGCTGGCGGCCCGCGGCGGGAGCTTTTTGGCCAGCGCGATCGACTCGGCCGCCCGCGCCAGCGGCAGGTGCGCGTGCGCAGCCAGTTCGGCAAGTTTCGCCAGCG
>NZ_JAMQHN010000014.1 GCF_025993755.1 Thermomonas sp.
AGCAGCGCGCCGACCCGGCGCTCGGCCATCAACCGGATCGCGTCGATCACCGCGGCATCCGGGGCGATCGAGAAAACATCCGCGGGCTTGCCTTCAAGCAACTGTCGTACCGTGCGCATCGCAAACCTCCTTGCCATCGCCCGGGCCGGGGGGCGAACCCGGGGAACGATCCGAGGATAGCGCGTTTGCCGGCTGCCAGGCATCCACCAGATACAGCGGCCGCTGCTTGGATTCCTCGTACATCCGACCCAGGTACTCGCCGATGGTTCCCAGCGCCATCAGCTGCACCCCGCCGAGGAACAGGATCACCGCCATCATCGTCGGCCAGCCGGCCACCGCATCGCCCCACAGCAACGCCTTGCCGACCACGACCAGCCCGTAGCCGAAAGCCAGCGCGGCGGTGGCGAAACCGAGATAGGTCGAAAGCCGCAGCGGCGCGGTGGAAAACCCGGTGATCCCTTCCAGCGCGAAGTTCCAGAGCCGCCAGATGCCGAACTTGCTGCGCCCACCCGAGCGCGGACCGCGTTCGTAGGGGATGGCGACGCGGTTGTAGCCAATCCAGCCGAACAGGCCCTTCATGAAGCGGTGGCGTTCGCGCAGGCCGCGCAGCGCCGCAAGCGCCCGCGGCGAGAGCAGGCGGTAGTCGCCGGCATCGCGCGGAATCGGCGTGCGCGACAGCAAGCCGATCACCCGGTAGAAGCCATGCGCGCTGGCGCGCTTGAACACGCCATCGCCGGCACGCGCGACGCGCATTCCGTACACGTCGTCGAAACCCTCGCGCCACTTCGCCACGAATAGCGGCAACAACTCCGGCGGATCCTGCCCATCGGCGTCGTGGACGACCGCGGCGCCGCGTTCGACCCGGTCCAGCCCCGCGGTCAGCGCCGCTTCCTTGCCGAAATTTCGCGACAGCCGCAGCAACGACGCCCGGGACTCGTCGCGCGCAAACGCCTGCAGCAGCGTCCAGGTCGCATCCGTGCTGCCGTCGTCGACGAACAGCGCACGTGCGGCCAGGCCTTCCCCTTGTGCCGC
The DNA here is from genome assembly GCF_025993755.1 of Thermomonas sp. Taxonomy (GTDB): domain Bacteria; phylum Pseudomonadota; class Gammaproteobacteria; order Xanthomonadales; family Xanthomonadaceae; genus Thermomonas. The sequence goes on from NZ_JAMQHN010000014.1 coordinate 1,033, forward strand.
ATCGAGCGCCGAGCAAATGCGCGGAAGCAGCCGCGGCAACGCCTCCGCCTCGTTGAAGGCGGCGATTACCAGGGTCAGGCAACGGTCTTCGGGCGCGATGTCGGGCATGCGCGGAAGTATGCCCCGTGGGAGCGCCCCATGGGCTCAACCGCTAATCCAGCGAACGCAGATACCCCACACCGCCGATCAGCCGCATCTGGCGCTGGATCGAGGCCGCCCGCCGCGCGACGTAAGGCCCCGGCGCGGCCGCACTGTAGCGCCGCGGGCTGGGCAGCACCGCCGCCAGCCGCGCTGCCTCGGCGGGCGTCAGCCTTGATGCATCCTTGCCGAAGAACCGCCGCGACGCCGCCTGCGCGCCATACACGCCGTCGCCGAATTCGGCGACGTTGGCATAGACCTCGAGGATGCGCCATTTCGGCCAAAGCGCCTCGATCAGCGCCGTGTACCAGACTTCCAGCCCCTTGCGCAGCCAGCGCGTCGGCCCGGCACCCTGCCACAGGAACAGGTTCTTGGCGGTCTGTTGGCTGATAGTGCTGGCGCCGCGCAGGCGCTTGACCTCGGTACCGCGCCGCTGCGCCCGCTCGACCATCTTCTGGTTGTGCGCCTGCGCCCGCTTGATCGCATCCAGATCAAAGCCGTGATGGCTCGCGAAGTTCTGGTCTTCGGCCGCCACCAGCGCCACCGGCAGGTTGGGCGAGATCGCCTTCAAATCGCGCCAATCGTTGGCAATGCGGAAGCCGGGGTTCCCCGACAAGGCCTCGCCCAGCCAGCGCTCGACCATGAACGCCGACAGCGGTGGGTCGATGAAACGCAGGCACAGCACCTGCGCCACGCTCAGCGCCACGAACAACAGCGGCAGCTTCCACCAGAACCCGCGCAGCCGCCGCCTCCACCTGCCTTCCGCCATGCCCTGCCGCCCGCCCTTCGCCCGACCAGTCCCGGATTATCCTCTGCCGGGCATCATCCGTCCGCGCCGCGTCGACGTTTTCAGCGCGCCCCAATCCCGTTTCCCCGGTATCTTCATGCACGGCGGCGACGGGCCGCACACCGGGACCCCTTCGCCTTGGACCAGAACAACGACGTCCTGCTGCGCTTCCTCCTGCCCACCGCCGGCGTGCGCGGCGCGATCGTTCGCCTCGGCGCCAGCTGGCGCGAGCTGGCCAGCCACGGCGCGCCGGATCCGGCCAGCGCCCGACTGCTGGGCGAAGCCTGCGCGGCGGCTGCGCTGCTTTCGGGGCACGTCAAGGTCGAAGGCCGGCTTTCGATCCAGCTGCGCGGCGGTCCGATCGCGACCCTCTTCGCCGAAGCCACCGTCGCCGGCACCCTGCGCGGGATCGTCCGGCTCCGCGACGGCGCCACGGCGCCGACATCCAATCTCACCGCCCTCGGCGAAGATGCGCTGCTGGCGATCACCGTCGAGAACCCCAGCCCCGGCGGCCGCGACCCGTCCCGCTATCAGGGCCTGGTGACACCCCAGGCGGCCCGCCTCGACCAGGTGCTGGAAACCTATTTCTCCCAGTCCGAACAGCTGCCCACGCGCCTGCATCTGGCCTGCGACAACGCCGCGGCCGCCGGACTGCTGCTGCAGAAACTGCCCGGCGGCGAGGACGATGCCGACGGCTTCCGGCGCGCCAGCATCCTGCTGGCCACCCTGCGCGAGGACGAACTGCTGGCGCTGCCGCCACGCGAGGTCGTCCGCCGCCTGTTTCACGAGGAAGCTCCGGACCTGCTCGGCGAGGCATCCCTGCGCTTCGGCTGTTCCTGCTCGCGCGAGCGGGTCGCCGACGTGTTGCTGGCGCTGGGCCGCGCGGAAGCCGACGCCGCGGTGGCCGCCGGTACCGGCACGGCCACGATCGGCTGCGAATTCTGCGGCCGGACCTACCGCTTCGATGCCGGCGCCATCGCCGAACTGTTCGCCCGCCACGCCAGCGCGCTGCCGGGAGCGCCGGGGGTGCAGTAGGCGTCTCCGTGCCCCATCCGAATGCAGGCCCCGAGGGGCTGAACGGAGGACAACCCCCGCCACCGGGGCCGCAAGCCGAACTTGTTAAATAATCATGAATCCACTATGCTGCGGGCAAGCCGAACTGGAACTTTTCGACCGCTTTCGGGTCGATCACACCAGCATGACCCTGCGTCTTCTGCCACTTGCCGCTGCAACACTTGCGCTGGCCTTCGCCAGCGCCGGTGCGCACGCGCAAAATGCGCCGGCTGGACACGCAGGGGCTCGCGCCGTCCCGATCCTGAACAAGGACAGCGGCAAGCTGGAAGCCGTGCTCTATCTCGAACCGGCAACCTCCAGTTTCGGCACCGGCGCACGTTGGCGCTTCGGCGACACCACCCTTGAGGCCACCTACGGCCTGCAAAGCGGCGATTCGCTGGCCTTGCTGTGCGACCGCCAGAGCGGTCTGGTTCCCGCCATGGGCCAGCTGGCCAGCAATTGCGTGCTAGCCGCGCTCGAACCGGATCGTCCTGGCGCTGCGCTCAGCCGGCGGACAACCGCAGGCGTGAGCCTGGCGCGAGGCGCCAACCGCGTCGGCGTCAACTTCGGCAGCGGCCGCGACGTGCTGCCCGCGTGGATCGCCCCCAGCCAGATCGGCGGCGCCCGCTACAGCCAGAACGATTTTTCCCTGTTCGCCGAGCGCGCCATCAGCCGCGAAGGCTTCGTCAGCGTCGGCGGCACCGTCGCCCGCGCGCGGCTGGTTCCGGCCTCCGCGGTCCCGCAGCTGGCCGACCAGTGGAACAGCCGCAGCCTCCGCATCAGCGGCGGCTACGGCGACTTCAGCGCCAATATCGTCGGTCGCGTCGTCAACGTTCCCGGCACCAGTTCGGTCTGGAAAGGCGTCGGCCTCGGCCTGACCTGGCGCACCCCCTGGAACGGCCAGCTCACCGTCGGCGCCGACAACGTCGTCACGCACGGCAAGAACCCGTTCTCGCCAGGCGACTCCTCGGACGACGGCGCGGTGCCTTACGTGCGGTATCAGCAGGATCTTTGACTGACTGCATCGGTCGTTTCGCACGACCGCCCCGGAGTTTCAGGTTTTCATGGATCCATGGCCGTTTCGGCCCATGCTCCGGCGTTAGCGCGTCTACCTCGTGCGCAATCCAGTCGCCTTGGCCTCTTGCGGAGAGTCCAAGGCACCGTCGATTGGATCAGCAGTGCCCCGACTGCTCCAGAGCATTCAGCATTGGTGCCAGGTACGTGGCGTATCTCTTCCACGAATCGACGTGGCGTGCGCTGACGCCGTCGCGTATCTGAACGGAACTCGCCGTCGCGACGCTGCCTTGCCCACCGACCTTGCCGGCATCGGCTCGCGCGGGAAGGCCGAGCGTATTCCGCAGATCCCCGACGACCTGCGCCGGCGACTGCACGAACGCTTCGTAATCAACGAAGGCAACCCGTGGCGAATTCGCCGATTCGACCACCTTCATGAGCCGGTCGAAACGCGCATACTGGCGCGCCACTTCCAGCATGTCATAGCTGTAATAGTAGGACGCTGCAAACCACTCTTTCAGGTTGGAAAAACAGGTATCGGCAGCGCCACGCCGAACGACGAGCACCCTCGCCTGCGGAAGCGCACGCAGGATGTGGCCGATCGCAAGATGGTTCTCCGGCCACTTGTCGACATAGAATCCGCGCCCCTGCGCACACCACTGTGTATGCTCCAGATAGCGCCGTCCCAGCAGACCGGCATCGCCAGCCTGCATGACCCGCAGCAAAGTTCCGTCAAAGCGATACGGGCCCGGTTGCTGCGTGACCCATCGCATCTGCACGGCCAGGTCGCGCAGTTCGCCTGCGCTGGCAGCGTCCGCATGCGCGCACAGATGCTGTTCGATCACGGTCGTGCCCGTACGCGGCATGCCGACGACGAAGACCGGGGCAGCCGCATCGCTCGATTCCGATTGCGGCTCCACGCGCACGTAAGAATCGATGCTGGCCGTGGCCGCGGCATAGAGGTCGTCCATCTGCGCATCGTCGTGTGGCACCTGACGCCTGCGCAGACGCATCGCTTTTTCCAGCGCCCCCCAGGCGGAAACGCGCTGCTCGTCGCGGTCCAGCTCGTGGAACAGCGCGTACCAGAGCAATGGCGCGTCCTGGTGCCCTTCATCGACGGTCTTGAGCAGATCGCGAAGTCGATCGATCCGCTTGTCGCGGGTGGCAGCATCCCCCAGTTTCGCCAGCGCCCAGTGCGCGGACGCAAGTTTCGGATCTTCGACAACGCTGCGCTCCAAGGCTTCCAGCGCCTCATCGAGTTTGCCCGCATACATCAGATTCAACCCGAGCAGGTACTGCATCGCCGGCGCGTCGGCCATGCCCTTGAGCATGGCGCGCTGGACCAGGGGCAGCGCCGCATCGGGCAGCATGCGATCCGAAAACATCTTCCCCGTCTCGGCCAATGCTCCGGCGGTCGGATTTGCCTGCGCCAAGGCATTGGCACACGCCAGCGCAGCCCGCACCTCGCCGAGCCGGAGCAGCAGTTTGCACAGCATCTCCAGCAGGCCGGCATCGGAGTAGGCCTTCGCGAACGCCTGAAGAGCGTGGCCGGTGGCCCCGCGCACGTTGCCCGCCCGCTGATCGGCCATGCTCAGCCGCAGGTGCGCATACGGCGCAAGCGTCCGGTCCTCCAGCAACGCCTCGTAGGCCGCGCGCGTCTGCTCCAGGCCTTCGCTACCGGCGAGTCGCTCGGCTTCCTGCCATTGCTTCATCGGATCCATCTATCCCTCACCTTCCATCGACATTCCCGCCAGACTCCGCACCCGGTTCGGGCTCGCCCGGAACGAACGCCCCGCATTGGCCCAGAGCATCGATCAACGGCTGCAGGTGGCGCGCATAAGGCGCCCATTTCGGGGTCTTGCGCGCAACGATTCCCTGCCGCACCTGCACCGCGCTTGCGGTTGCCACGCCGCGATGCCGCGCCGACAGATCCAGCATCCGGGGCTGGAAGTCCAGTTCACAGAACGCGCAGACCCGACGCAAAACCGCCTCCGGATCCCGGGTCAGCTCCGCGTAATCCACGTCCAGCACCCGACCGGGCCAGCGTTCGTGCCAATGGCCCATCAGACGCCGATACTGGTTGTGGTACTCGGCTAGTTCCAGCTGATCGTAGGAGTACGGGTTGGCGTCCGAAAACAGTTCACGCAGATTGGAGAAGCAGGTTTCGACCGGATCGCGGACCATGTGCAGGATTCTGGCCTGGGGCAGCGACCGGCAGATGAAATCGATGTTGAGGAAGTTCGAGGGCAGCTTGTCCGTGAAATACGGCTCTTCCCCGAGCCGCCACTCCATCCTTTCGAGATAGCCCCTGCCGACTTCGTGGAAATCCACCGTTGCCGAGCGCTCGACGATCGTGGCGTCGATCACGCCGCGGCAATGGTGATCGGTGGCGTAGCGCATCTGGCTGGTGAAGTCGTACAACTCGCCGACGCCCTTGACCCGATCATGCCCATCAAGCAGTTGTTCCAGCAGGGTTGTCCCCGACCGATGCATGCCGACGATGAAGATGGGGATGCGCGCCGTTCCAGCCGATGCTGGCGCGTTCCCGGCAGCAGGTTCCAGCTTCGGCATCGAGACCAGCGCATCCACCAGCGCCTTTGTTGCACCGGTACTGTAGTTCACCATGGCGCGCTTTGACCTGCACGCCAGTTCGAGCGCGTCCCAGGCCGCCTCGTAATCCCCGATGTCGTTCAACTCATAGTGAAGCGCGTACCCGCACAAGGCATCGTGTTCGGGCTCGTTCCCGCGCAAACGCAGAAGCCGGCGGAGCGTTTCGACATGGTTGTGTTCGGCGGTCGACTTTTTCACCCGCGACAGATGCCAATAGACCGAAGGCAGTTCCGGCGCACGCTTGCGGCAGCGTTCCAGATCGGCGATCGCTTCCGGGAACCGTCCCGAGTAGATCAGGACCTGCGCGCGCGCCAGCAAGGTGGGCGGATAGTCGGGGTCGCCCTTGAAGGCCTCGTCCAGATAGGGAAGCGCTCTTTCCTGGAGGTTCAGATAGCTCATCTGCGCCGCGATCGTCAGCAGCATCCGGATGCCGATCCTGCCCAGGTCCGGGAATCCTTCGATGATCTCCATGATTGCGCCGGTTTCGTTGAAGGTACGCAGGCGCGAGAGCAATTCCATGACCACGTCTTCGCGGGTCGGGCGCAGTTCATGCACGCGCAGCGCGCACTGGCGCGCAGCGCGGTAGTTGCCGAGGTAGGACTCCACGTAGGACAGGTGCAGCAGGACAACCGGCTCGTCCGGTTTGATCGCCAACATCGCCGCCAGCGTTTGCTTTGCAGCAGGCCAGCTGCTGTCGGCGAACTGCCGCTGGGCGGTCCGCCAGAGTTCCATGAAGTTGGGCGGCATGCCGCATGATCCCATAGATGCCCGTCGCTGAAAAGAAAGCGGCCGCCCGGAGGCGGCCGCTGAACTGCAGCATGGTGTTGCGTTGCTATCAGAAGTCGTACTGGATCATGAAGCGCACCTGGCGCGGCGCCGTGTACCCGGTCGCCATCTTGTAGGTGCACTGGGCCTGGCCGGTGCCACCGCAGTTCGGGCCCTGGGTCGGGCGACCAACGGTGTCTTCGCCCGTCTCCGACACCGTGGTGGTGGTCTGCGTGTTGAAGACGTTGAAGACGTCCAGCTTGAACTGCAGGCCCTTCGCCCAGTTCGGCTTGTAGGCCACGTTCAGGTCCAGCGTCCGGGTCCACGGCGTCCGCCCGACGGTACCGCGCGGAATGACGGTGTGGCCGTTGTCGGCAGCGTTAGGCGTGTTACCGTACGGCTCCACCGGCATCCCCAGGTCGCAGGAGAAGTAGGAGTTGCCGTAACCGGATTCCCACCTGCTGCCGTAGAAGCCGAAGCAGTTGACCGGACGGCCCGACTGCACCAGCAGGTTGAAGCCGGCGGACCACTCATCCGTGAACTCGTAGTTGCCGAACAGCTTCAGGGTGTGACGGCGGTCGTTCGGCAGATAGCCGTAGGCGCCGATCATCAGCTCGGGGTAGTCGAAGTCCTGGGTGGTGCCGGTGTCGTCCTGGCCGATATCCGACTTCACGCCGCCTTCGGTGTTGCCCTTGCTCTGCGCATAGGTGTACGACCCCTGCAGGAAGAACCTGTCCCAGTTGCCCTGGAAGAACAGTTCCATCGCGGAATAGGTACGCTTGCCGCGCGGACCCTGGATCGATGCGCCGACGGGCATGCCCATCACGTTGCCGGCCTGCCAGGTGTCGTTGGCCCCGAAGTGGATCGTTTCCAGCACGCCGTCGCCGTTGACGTCCATCTGGTAGGTGTTGTCCTCGCCCGGGTTGTACAGGCGGCAGAACGGGAAGCCGGGGTTGTAGACCGCGACTTCGTTCGGCGCGGACCTGTCTGCCGGCGTCTGGAACGCGCCGTCTGCGATGCTGAACCCATGATCCACCGCCCACTGCAGGATCGGCCGGTAGTCGCAGGTATCGTCGATCGCGGCCTTCAGGTTGCGGTAGATGGCGCGCATGCCGAGGGAGACGTGCTCGTTGAGCTGGGCCTGGAAGCCCAGGATGAACTCGTCCTGGTACATCGGCTTGAGCGTGGTCGAGGCGATCGTCCGCGGGTCCTTGGCCACACCGAACTCGTTGTTCAGGAAGCGGTGCGTACCCGGGATCGGCGTCAGGCCGGTCGGGGCATCGGTGCCGTCATTGGCGACGCCGGTGTAGGTGAAGTACTCCTCTTCGAACAGCGACACCGAGGCGCCGCGCACGGCGACCGTTGCCGTCAGCGGCAGCGCGTAGCGGCCGGCGTTGCCGAAGACCTTGAACGAGGCATCGCCGAACACATCCCACGAGAAGCCCAGGCGCGGCGCGAGCTGGTTCTTGATCTCGACGTAGGCCTGGCCGTTGCCGTTGTAGTTCTTGAAGGTATCCCAACGCAGGCCGATGTAGGCCAGGAAGTTGTCGGTGATGCTCCAGCTGTCTTCGATGTAGTAGGCGCGCTGCTTGACTTCCACCTCGGAACCGGACATGAACCGGCGCAGGCGCACCCTGGTGTTGCTGATGTAGCGCCAGTACTGGCCGCCCGCGTAGGACTCGCCCGCCACCGAACGGAAGTCGTCGATGTCGATACCGCCGCGCAGCAGGTGGTCGCCCAGCTGCCATTCGGCGTCGATGCGGTACTGGTTGCGGCGATCGCCGGCGTCGACGCGACCCACGGTCGAAGCGAGAGCACAGCCAGTGCGGGAACCGCCGGTGGCAGCCTGATCCGCCAGGCTGCGCGCATCGATGACCAGGGGGCAGCCCGCCACCGCGCCGCCGACGTTGCCGGTGTACTCGGAGACGATGCCGCCGGACGACACGCTGTAGTTGTGGCGATTGAACTTGCCGGTGCCGGCCAGCGCGGTCAGGGTGAAGGTGTCGGTCAGGTAGCCGGTGTACTTCAGCACGTAAATGTCGCCGCCGCCGCTGTAGTGGTCGGTGCCCATGTAGGTGTTGGAGCGCGACGGATGGCCGTTGGCGTCGAAGTTCGTGTCGTAGTAGTCGGTCGTGGTGTCGCGCTTGTCCGACAGCCCGGTGAACTCGAGGATGTTGCTGTCGTTGATGTTCCAGTCCAGCTTCAGCAGCCAGTTCGGACGGTTGGTGCCGACATGGGTGTTGTTGCCGCCGACCAGGTAGCCCGGATAGGCATCGGACTTGGTGCGGCCGTACTGGATCAGCGCATAGGCGAACAGCTTGTCCTGCACCAGCGCGCCGCTGGCCCACAGGGCGGCGGTCCATTCGGTCGTCTCGTTCGCGGAGCGATCGGTGCGGAGGCTGCCGTCGGGGTAGTAGTAGCTGTGCCGCGTTCCCTCGAGGGAACCCGGGGTGTAGAAGAAGTTGCCGCCAGCGTGGAACTCGTTGGTACCGCGCTTGGTGATCTGGTTCAGGACACCACCGGTCGAACGACCGAATTCAGCGCCGTAGCCGCCGGTCTTGACCTGCTGCTCGGCGATGCCTTCGAACGGAACCTGCACGAAGTTCAGGTTCTGGAAGGTGTTGGTGATGTTGAAACCGTTCAGGTAGTACTGGTTCTCGGCGACCGACGAACCACCGAACGAAGCCAGGTTGCCGAACGCCGCGTCACCGCGCACGGTGCCGGGAGCCAGAAGCGCAACCGAAGTCGCGTTGCGCGGCACCGGAATCCGGGCAATCTGCTGCGCGGTCAGGATGGTGGTCGATTCGACGGACGAGGTGTCGATCGGGTTGATCGCGCCGGTTCCGAGGACGGTCACCGCCCCCAGTTCGGTGGCGCCGGCCCCAGTGAAGTCAACGGTGGCCGCACCGCCCACGTTCACGGTGACGGTACGCGGCGCTTCGCCGTTGCGCGACACCTGATACTGACCGGTCGACAGCTGCGAGAAGCGATAGCTGCCGTTGGCATCGGCAGTGAGCGTACGGGTGAAGCCCGTTGCCGGGTTGGTGACCGTGATGGTGTCGCCAGCCGCCGCGCGGCCGACGATCGCGCCCGCCGTGTTGGTCTGAGCCTGCACGCCGCCGATGAAGCACAGACCCAATGCAACGGTCAGAGCACTGCGCTTCAGGCCTTTGGCGAAATAGTTGGAAGCCATTTTTTGTAACCCCCTTAGGGATGGAGAGACTAGGAAAGGTGTACCAGTACGCCCGACCTGAGACGGCCTGACCTGCCGACTATAGACCAGACAACGATTCTTTAACAAGCCCCTCAGGGCGTATTCACAATTTTCTTTGCGTATTCAGGTTCGATGCAGCGTGACCGCCGGCACGTTTCACGCCGACAGATCGCGCGAAATGCGGGCCTGCTCGGCCGCCAGCGGCCCGGGCAGGCGCTCGCCGTAGCTGGCCAGGTACTCGCCGATGCCGGCGAATTCGGCCCGCCAGCCTTCCCGGTCGAAGCCCAGCAGCTTGCCTCTCGCCTCGTCCGACAGGGCAAGGCCGGCCAGGTCCATCTCGGATTCGACCGGCAGCAGGCCGATGGGCGTCTCCACCGCGCCGGCCTTGCCTTCCACGCGCGCCAGCATCCACTCCAGCACGCGCAGGTTGTCGCCGAAGCCCGGCCACAGGAACTTGCCGTCCTCACCCTTGCGGAACCAGTTGACGTGAAAGACCTTGGGCAGCTTCGCGCCCTGCTTGTCGAAGCTCAGCCAATGGGCAAAGTAGTCGGCGAAGTTGTAGCCGCAGAACGGCTTCATCGCCATCGGGTCGCGACGCAGCACGCCGACCGCGCCGGTGGCGGCGGCCGTGGTTTCCGAGCCCATCGCCGCGCCGACCAGCACCCCGTGGGTCCAGTCGCGCGCTTCGAACACCAGCGGCACCAGCGAGGCGCGGCGGCCGCCAAAGACAATCGCGGAAATCGGCACCCCGCGCGGGTCCTCGGTCTTCGGCGAATACGAGGGGCACTGCTTCGCGCTCACGGTGAAGCGCGAATTGGGATGCGCGGCCGGGCGCACCGCAGGATCGTACGGCTGTCCCTGCCAGTCGGTGACGGGCGTCTGGCCGTTGTCGATGCCTTCCCACCACGGCTGGTTGTCGGCTGTCACGCCGACGTTGGTGAAGATGGTGTTGGACTGGATGGTGGCCAGCGCGTTGGGGTTGGACTTCTTCGAGGTGCCGGGGGCGACGCCGAAGAAGCCGGCCTCCGGATTGATCGCGTACAGGCGGCCGTCTTCGCCGGGACGCATCCAGCAGATGTCGTCGCCGATGGTCCAGATCTTCCAGCCGGCGGCGCGGTAGCCCTCCGGCGGGATCAGCATGGCGAGGTTGGTCTTGCCGCAGGCGCTGGGGAAGGCGGCGGCGATGTAGTGGGTCTGACCCTGCGGGTTCTCGACGCCGAGGATCAGCATGTGCTCGGCCAGCCAGCCTTCGCTGCGGGCCTGGTGGCTGGCGATGCGCAGGGCGTGGCACTTCTTGCCCAGCAGGGCGTTGCCGCCATAGCCTGAGCCATAGGACCAGATCTCGCGGGTTTCGGGGAAGTGCACGATGTACTTGTGCTGGGCGTTGCAGGGCCAGGGCACGTCGGGCTGCTTGTTGTCGGTCAGCGGCATGCCCACCGAGTGCAGCCCGCGCACGAAATCGATGGAGTCGTTGTCCAGCAAG
>NZ_JAMQHN010000158.1 GCF_025993755.1 Thermomonas sp.
GTGCAGGCAGTCGATGCCGTCGCAGGACTGCTTGATCTCGGTGAGCCAGCGCTTGAAGCGCAGAAAGCGCATTCCGCCGCCTTCGAAGCGTTGCGGTTTGAAGCTCTCCGAGCCGCTGGTGATGTGGCCGGAGCTTTCGCTCAGCGCCCAGCCGGTGGTGGTGCCCAAGTCGAGGGCAAGAATGGTGGTGGTCATCGTCATTGCTCCATTTCTGCCGGGGAGTGACGGATGTGACGGGTTTGCCGGAAAGTCTCCATGACGTGTGCGCCCGCGCACGCGTGAGAGGTAAACCAGCAAACCTGTCAAATCCGTCACTCGCTCCGATTTCTTAGTCATCGCGGTAGGGGTAGGAATGGCCGTAGGGCTTGGGTCGCAGAGCAATTCCCGCGATACCGCGCGCACCTCCGGTCAGCCGACACTTCTCGAATTTGCGGGTCGTCATCAGCTCCGAAAAACGCTTCACCGAGCCCACGTATTCGCCCGCACGCTCGGCCCATTCCCGCCAGTCGGAAAACAGCTCGGACACGCCTTCGCGGTGGGTGTTGGCGAGCAGGCAGCGCTCGTCGATCCATTGCCCGACGGCGTCCTCGGCCTCGAAATACTCGTCGGTTGCGGCCTGCACGCAGACGGGCGGATTCAGTCCTTCGCGCTGCCACGCAAGACAACCGGTCACGGCCCACGCCAGAATTCCATCGCGTTCGGCGAGCAGTTTTTCGGTCAGGCGGCCATCGCGCTTTTCCGGCGGGATCGTCACCGTGAACGGGATCAGGTGCATCCGCCTGCGCATCGCCTCGTCGATGTTGCGAATGGCGGGCTTGTGGTTGCCGACAATCACTGGCTTGAACTGCGGCGTGTACTCGAAGAAGTCCTGACGCATGAAGCGCGCGGAAATCTTGTCGCCGCCGGTGATCGCCTTGACCTTGGATTCGTTCCAGCGCCGCCCCTGTTCGGTTTCGATGGCCGAGACGAAACGTGCGCCGCGCAGCCCGGCCAGATCGGTCGGATGGCGGTCGCCGCGCGTTTCGACGAAGGTGTCCATCGGCGCGGTGGAGGCGTAGTCGCCCAGGATGGTGGCGACCACATTGGCGAACACGCTTTTGCCGTTGGCCCCGGTGCCGTACAGGAAGAACAGCGCGTGGGCACTGGTCACGCCGGTCAGGCAGTAGCCGACCATCCGCTGCAGGTAGGACTGCAGATCAGCATCGCCGCCGGTGATGTCGGATAGGAAAGACGTCCATTGCGGGCATTCGCCTTTGGGCGTGGCCGTGGTGATCTTGGTCATCCGGTCGACGCGCTCGTGCGGACGCTGCCTGCCGGTTCTGAGATCGACCACGCCGCCCGGGGTGTTGAGCAGCCACGGATCGGCATCCCATTCGTCGGTAGTGGCTGCGTGCCTGCGGTCGGCGCGCGCCAGCCGTTCCACGCCACTGACCGTTCCCGAACTGGCCAGCTTGGCAGCAACCTTGGGGCTTTCGGCACGCACAGCGGCTTGACGGCAGACGCTGCGGATCAGGTCGGTGGCTGCCAGCGTGTCCTCGGTGCGCCAGCGTTGCCCGTCCCACACCAGCCAGCGGCCCCAAGCGGCCACGTAGCGCCAGTCGCGGTGGTAGCGGCGGGTGAAGGCCAGCGCCAGCGCGTCCTCCGTGCCCCACACTGATTCGTCGCTGCCGACCACCGGCTCATCCACATCGGCCAGGTCGTGCATCTGCATGCGCGGGCCGTGGGTGAGGA
>NZ_JAMQHN010000159.1 GCF_025993755.1 Thermomonas sp.
CGAATTCACTCGCACGTTGAATTCCCCACGGCCGTGGCGCGCCGTTCACAGGTGTGATTCTGGCGCCGTTTTGTGAAAGCAGACCCCATGCGCGCAAACCCCGCGCATGCCCCTTGGGCCGATGGATGCAGCGGTCCGGAGGCTAGCACCAGTCGCTGGCGTCATGCAAGGCCAAGGCCTGCGGCTCAGTCGTCGCCGAGAAACGCGGCCGCGCGGAAGGTCAGCACCAGGGTGTCGCGGTGGCCGGGTTGGGCCGGATCCAGCGGCAGGATCGGGGTGGATTCGTGGATCACCCGCGCGTCTTCCATCAGCAGCAGCGACCAGGGTTCGGTCAGGGTGAAGCGCTCGCCTTCGCGGCGCTGGGCGGCGAACACCCGGGTCTCGCCGCCACGGATGCCCTGCCGCGATACCAGCAGCACGGCGACGAAATCGACGCCGTCGCGGTGCGCGCCTTCCGGGGTGGGCCGGCCCACGCCATCGGTGGTGTCGATCCGGAACTGGTGCGCCTCGACGTGCCAGCGCGGCCCCGGCGCCTGTCGCCAGCAGGCTTGCGCCAGCGCGCGGATCAGCGTCGGCCACGCCGGCTGCGCCAAGGTGCGCTCGGCCACCGGCTCGAACCAGCGTTCCATGCCGCCGTGCAGAGCGTTGTATTCAACCGGCTGGTAGTGCATCCGCTGCGGCACCTGCCGTAGCGCATCGCCTTCGGCAATGAAACAGGTGTGACGACGCCGGCGATAGCGGCCGCCGTCCTTGAGGTAGTGATCCGGCGGCAGGTCGTCCCAGCTGGGTGCCAGCTGCGCCAGCGCACCTGGCGCCACGCCGGCCAGCGCGGCCACGTCGGCCGCGGCCAGCACCGCGTAGCCGCGTTCGCGCAGCTGGGAATCAAGCAACGCCAACGGCACGGCCGGCGGCGCAAACACGGCAACGGGGGGCATCCTCGGCGTCCGAATGGGGTGCGCCATTGTCCCACCGCGCCCGTCCCGAAACGACACAACCCGCCAAGCGGCGGGTTGTGTCTTCAACACCATTTCGAATATGGCAGCCCCGGAAGGATTCGAACCTCCGAATGCCTGAGTCAGAGTCAGGTGCCTTACCGCTTGGCGACGGGGCTATGCGACGGATTGTAAAGGCAAACGCGCTTGCTGGATGAATACTGCCATCAAGCGCATCTTTCCCATGCCTGCGTCCGATCGTTCCCTGGCCGGGAGTGGCGGCGCCGCCGGTACCGAAGTACAGGCAAGCTGCCACGACAACGCCAGAGGACGACTCGGGTCAGCGCTTGGAGAACTGGGTCGCGCGACGGGCCTTGTGCAGGCCGACCTTCTTGCGCTCGACCTCGCGGGCGTCGCGGGTCATGAAACCGGCCTTGCGCAGTTCCGACTTCAGCGATTCGTCGTATTCGACCAGCGCGCGGGCGATGCCGAGGCGGATGGCGCCGGCCTGACCGGTGGTGCCGCCGCCGCTCGCCGTCACCTTGATGTCGAACTTGTCGGTGCTACCGGTGAGCTCGAGCGGCTGGCGCACGATCATGCGCGCGGTTTCGCGACCGAAGAACTCGTCGATCGGACGGTCGTTGATGGTGATGGTGCCGCTGCCCTTGCGCAGGAACACGCGGGCGGTGGAGGACTTGCGGCGACCGGTGCCGTAATTCTGGGAAATAGCCATGGGAATCGGACCTTAGATTTCGAGCGGCTGGGGCTGCTGCGCGGCGTGCGGATGCTCGGCGCCGGCATAGACCTTGAGCTTGCGGTACATCTGGCGGCCCAGCGGGCCCTTGGGCAGCATGCCCTTGACGGCGATCTCGAGCACGCGCTCGGGATGGCGCTCCAGCGCCTGCGCCAGCGATTCGGTCTTGAGGTTGCCGACGTAGCCGGTGAAGCGGTGGTAGAGCTTGTCGTTCAGTTTGTTGCCCGTCACCGCTACCTTGTCGGCATTGATGACGACCAGATAGTCGCCGGTATCGACGTGCGGGGTGAACACGGGCTTGTGCTTGCCGCGCAGGCGGTAGGCCAGGGCTGCGGCGAGGCGGCCAAGGGTCTTGCCCTCGGCGTCGACGACGTACCAGTCGCGCTGGACGGTCTCGTTCTTGGCGATGAAAGTCTTCATGACGAACTCGATTCAGGGGTGCATGGTCGGGCTGGTTTCGCTCGCCGTTGCGGCTGCGGAACGTCGCCTCGCGTTGTTCGGGTCGCTTTAACACCGGGCCATCGAACCCGAAGGCGGCGCGAAAGAAGCGGAATTATGGGGCGAACCGCCGCTTGATGCAAGCGGTGGTTCGATGGGCGTGCGCAGGGCGGGACTGCCTCAGGGCTTGGGCGGCACCGGCTTGCCGTCGGCGTCGAGCACCGTCACCTCGCCGATGTTCAGCGCGCGCACCGGGGCCTCGATCCGCTTCAGGTCGCCGACGATCAGCCAGGTCATGTGCGACGGATCGAGGCTGCGCGCGGCGGCGTTGACCGCGGCCGGCGTCATCGCCTGGATCTCGGCGGTGCGGCGGAACACGTAGTCGTCCGGACGCCCGTAGAGGACGTTGCTGGCGATGGTGTTCATCACCGAGGACGCGGTTTCGTACTCGCCGGGCAGGGTCAGGGTCATCACCCTCTTCATGCTGGCCACTTCGGCATCGGTGGCCGGGCGGGTGCCGTTGGCGTAGTCGGTGATCTCGCGCCGCATCTCGGCCACCGATTCACCGGTCTTGTCGATCTGCACCGGTGCCGAGGCCGTCCACATGCGCTGGCCGAGCGCGGCGCCGGCACCGCTGCCGGAGCCGTAGGACCAGTGCTTGTCCTCGCGCAGGTTCATGTTCAGGCGGGCGGTGAAATCGCCGCCGATGACCATGTTGGCCATGTCGTATTCGGTGGACTTCGGATCGGTGCTCGGCGGCAGCAGTTCGGCCGCGAAGATGTTGGCCTGCACCGCGCCGGGCTTGTCGATCAGGAACACGCGCGGCTTCGGCAGGGCGGCGGCCTGCGGGATCGCCGTCGCGGTGGCTGCGGCGCCGGCGGGCTTCCAGTCGCCGAACTGGCGTTCCAGCACCGGCATGATTTCCGCCAGCGTGGTGTCGCCGACGACGACAATCGTGGCGCCTTCAGGACGCAGCGTGCCGTCGTGCCAGCGCTGCAGGTCGGCGCGGGTGATGGCATTGATCGACGCTTCGGTACCGGTGCCGGTGCGCGGCGCGGCGTAGGGGTGGCCGGCGCCATAGAGCAGCTCCGGCAGCACGCGCTGGGCGACCCGGCTGGGGTTGGCCTGCTCCTGCCGGATGCCGGCGATCCACTGGCCGCGAACGCGGTCGATGTCGGCCTGATCGAAGCGCGGGCGGCGCAGCATGTCGGCGAACAGCGCCACCGAGGCATCGAGGTTCTGCTTCAGCGCCGAGAGATAGACGCTGCTGCCGTCCAGACCGGCGCCGGCGCCGAGCTTGGCGCCCAGCGCGTCGGCGCGGTCGGCGAAAGCCAGCGCATCGAGATCGCCGGCACCTTCATCGAGCATGCCCATGGTGAAACTGGCCAGGCCGGGGCGGCCCGTCGGGTCGGAGGACTGTCCGGCACGGAAGCCGTAGCTCATCTGCACCACCGGCACGTCGTGGCGCTCGGCCAGGATGACCCGGGTGCCGTTGCTCAGGGTGGCGTGCTGCTGGTTCGGGAAGATCAGGTCAGGGAACCGGGTCGGCATCGGCGGGCCGGCCTTGCGGTCCACGGTGGACGGCAGGGTGGTGTAGCGCGGATCCGGCTTGGGCACCACGAACGGCGCCGGGGTCACGGTCGGCTCCTCGGCAATCGGAACCCGCGGGCCGGGATTGACGACCAGGGTGTGGCTGCCCTTGCCGGCGCCGAGCCAGGTGTTGGCGGTGGCACGCACCGATTCCGGGGTGGCGGCAGCCAGGGTGGCCAGGCTGTCGCGGTAGCAGCCGGGATTGCCGGTGTAGATGGTGCATTCGGCCAGCACGTCGGCCTTGCCGCCGAAGCCGCCGATGCGCTCGACCCCGCGCACCCACGCCGCCTCGACGCCGGTGCGGGCGCGGTCGAGCTCGTCGGCGGTCGGGCCGTCGCGCAGCAGGCGCTGCAGCTCCTCGTTGATGATCGCCTCGACCCGGGCCTCATCGCCGCCCTGCTTCACGCTGGCGGTGATGATGAAGTTGCTGCCCAGCTGCGAGGACGAGACCATCGCCGACACGTTGTCGACCAGCTGGCTGTCGTGCATCAGCCGCTTGGCCAGCCGCGAGGACTTGCCGCCGGCGAGCACGCGCGCGAACAGGTCGAGGCGGTCGAGATCCGGCTGGCCGTACTGGGCCACGTTCCAGGCGCGGTAGATGCGCGCCTGCGGCACCGCGTCGGTCATCGTGCTGCGGCTGTCGGCGGTGTGCGCGGCCACGGCGACCTGCGGCTGCGCCATGGTCGGCGTGGCCGGGATGTCGCCGAAGTACTTGGCCACCTTCTCGCGCGCGGTGGCCAGGTCGATGTCGCCGGCCAGCACCAGCACCGCGTTGTTCGGGCCATACCAGGTGCGGAACCAGGTCTTGACGTCGTCCAGCGAGGCGGCGTTGAGGTCGTTCATCGAGCCGATGGTGCTGTGGTGGTACGGGTGGCCGGCCGGATACAACTGCCGGCCGAGCTCGTCCCACACCTGGCCGTAGGGCTGGTTCTCGCCCTGGCGCTTCTCGTTCTGCACCACGCCGCGCTGCTCGTCCAGGGTCTTCTGGTCGATCGCGCCGAGCAGGTGGCCCATGCGGTCGGACTCCATCCACAGCGCCATGTCCAGCGCGGTGGTGGGCACGTTCTCGAAGTAATTGGTGCGGTCGGAATTGGTGGTGCCGTTCATGTCGGTGGCACCCGACGCGGTGAACGGCGTGAAGTACTCGCCCGGCGCGTTCTCGCTGCCGTTGAACATCAGGTGCTCGAACAGGTGGGCGAAGCCTGTGCGACCGGCCGGTTCGTCCTTGCTGCCGACGTGATACCAGACGTTGACGGCGACGATCGGCGCCTTGTGGTCGGTGTGCACGATCACCCGCAGCCCGTTGGGCAGGGTGAAGCTCTCGTAGGGAATGTTCACGGCCGGGGCACTGGCGGCCTGTGCCGGTGGGGCGTAGCCACCCAGGCTCAGTGCTCCGGCAAGGGCGATGGCGAGTGCGGCGGGACGGAAAAGGTTCACGGAGAACTCCTGAGTCAACAGCGGCGAGCCCATCATGATAGGCGTCACGCTTCGCCGATACACTAGGCCGGAAGCCATCCCCGGAGATCCCATGCCACGCACCGCCGTCGTCACCGGCGCCAACCGCGGGGTCGGTCTGGAATTCACGCGCCAGCTGCTGGCGCGCGGCGACCGGGTCGTGGCCAGCTGCCGCCACCCCGGGAAGGCCACCGAACTGAACGCGCTGGTCGGCCACCATCCCGGCCGGCTGCACGTGCTGCCGCTGGACGTGGCAAGTCCCGATTCGCGCGCCGCCTTCCTCGCCGAACTGCCGCTGGCGCTGGGCGAGGAGGCGCGCATCGACCTGCTGATCAACAACGCCGGCGTGCTGCATTCCGGCGAGCGCTTCGGCCAATTGCAGCAGGCGACGCTGGAGGACAGCCTGCGCGTCAATGCGATCGCGCCACTGCTGCTGGCGCAGGCGCTGGCGCCATTGCTGCGGGATGGCGTC
>NZ_JAMQHN010000160.1 GCF_025993755.1 Thermomonas sp.
GCCGGCGCAGAGCGTGCTGGTCTATCCCGCGCCGGAAACCGCGGCGCCGCCACCTCCCGCGGCCACCGGCGGTCAAACCCAACCGCTGCCGGCGCGCGCCGGCGACGAACTCCATCACCTGCGCGACTACCGCCCCGGCGATCCGCCGCGCTCTGTGGCGTGGAAGCCCTCGGCACGACGCGGCGCGCTGCTGGTGCGCGATCACGAACAGCCGCGCGGCGGCGAACTGCACCTGGATTGGGACGCCACCGCCGGCCTGCCTTACGAGCAACGCATCCGCCGGTTGGCGCGCTGGGTCGATGACGCCGAACGCAGCGGCCGACGCTACGCGCTGCGCCTGCCGGCCGCCGAAAGCGTGACGCTCGGACAGGGCGCCGCGCACCGCCACCAGTGCCTGCGCGCACTGGCCCTGCTGCCGTTCGAAGGCGGCGAGCATGGCTAAGTCCGCCTCGCCCGCATTGAGCCACGCCGGTCGCCTGCAGGTGCGACTGGCCGCCGCCGCCTGCCTGCTGCCACTGTTGCTGCAGCTGCCGCACGGGCTGGGGCTGGGCTTCGCGCTCGGTGCCGCCGTCGTGTTTGCGGCCTCGTGGCGCAAGCCGCTGGGGAACGCGATCCGCGTGCTTCTGCTCGTCGTCGGCATGGCGATGGTGTTCTACGCGCTGCCCGGCATCGGCCGCGACACCGCCTCGGCCGCGCTGGCGCTGATGATCGCGCTCAAGCCGGCGGAGACGCAGACCCTGCGCGACGGCCGCAGCCTGGTCGGTTTCGCGCTGTTCGCGCCGTTCGCCACCTTCCTGCTCGATCAGGCGCCACTGAGCCTGCTGCTGGCGCTGCTGGCCGTGGTCATGGCGCTGCTGGCGCTGCAACGGCTGGCAGCGGACGAGGGACGGATCGACGACGCCTCCGTGACCGGATTCCCCAGGCGCGTCGCCGTCGTCGCGGTGCTGCGTCTGTTCGTGCTCGGCCTGCCGCTGGCGCTGGCCGTGTTCTGGCTGTTCCCGCGCCTGCCAACGCCGCTGTGGGGCCTGCCGCAGCGCAGCGGCGCCACGCCGGGGCTGTCCGATTCGATGACGCCGGGAGGGATGTTCGACCTGCTGCTCGACGACAGTCCCGCCGGGCGCGTGCAGTTCCTCGGGCCGGTGCCCAGGCCGGAACAGATGTACTGGCGCGGCCCGGTGCTGTGGGATTTCGACGGGCAGACCTGGCGCCCGGGGCGGGTGCTGCAGCGCCTGCCGCCGGCGCCCATGCAAGCCGCCGGCGATGGCTGGGATTACCGCCTGGAGCTGGAGCCGACCGAAAACCAGCTGCTGGTGGCGCTCGACCTGCCCACCGCCGTTCCCGAAGGCGCGCACCTGGGCATCGACCGTGCTCCGGTCGCCGACGCGCCGCTGTACAACGTCACCCGCTGGACGCTGCATTCGGCACCGCCCGCGGCGTTCGAACCCGATCTTCCCGACTGGCTGCGCCGGCGCGCGCTGCGCCTGCCGGAGGGATTCAACCCGCGCACGCTGGCGCTGGGCCGGCAGTGGCGCCGCGAGGCCGGCAGCGATCCCGAAGGTCGCGCCGACCTGGCCATCGCACGGCGCGCCATGGCCTGGATCCACAAGGATTTCGCCTACACCCTGAACGTGCCGATCGCCGGCCGCAACGAGGTCGACGACTTCCTGTTCGACCGCCGGGAAGGCTATTGCGAACACTTCAGCTCGGCGTTCGTGGTGCTGATGCGTGCCGCCGGCATCCCGGCGCGGGTCGTCACCGGCTACGCCGGCGCCTACAGCAATCCGATCGGCGACTACTGGCTGATCCGCCGCTCCGACGCCCACGCCTGGGCGGAAATCTGGCTGCCGCGGCGCGGCTGGACGCGCTTCGATCCTACCGCCGCGGTCGCGCCCGAGCGCATCTACGACACCATCGCCGACCGCATGCCCGGCCGCATCGGCGGATTCATCGACATCTCGCCGCTGTTCAACGCCGGCGACTGGCTGCGGCGCGGCTGGAACGACATGCTGCTGGGCTTCAACGCCAAGCGCCAGCAGGATCTGCTGGGCGCGCTGGGACTGCGCGGCGGCAGCCGGACGCTGGTGCTGCTGTTCGCCGGCGCGGCGCTGCTGGCGATCGGCTGGATGGCCTGGCTGACCGCGCGCGGCGAAAGGGAGCGCGACCCGTTGCTGCGCGCCTGGCACGCGCTGGAGGCCCGCTATCGCCGGCGCGGACTGGGCCGTGCGCCGCACGAACCGGCGCTCGCCTGGGTCGCCCGTATCCGCACGGAATCAGGACAGCCCGAAGCCGACCTCGAACGGCTGGCGCAGCGCTTCGAGCGCAGCCGCTATGCGCCGGATGCGGGCGAGGCCACGCGTCGCGAATTGATTCACGACCTGCGCCGACATCGGCCCTGAGCCGGGCTCGGATCAGGTCGGCACGCCGAAATGCCCCAGCGGCGCGCCGGCCAGCAGGTGCAGATGGATCTGGAACACCGTCTGCCCGCCGTCCTCGTTGCAGTTCATCACGATCCGGTAGCCTCGCTCGGCAAACCCCTGCGCCTTGGCGTAACGCGCTGCGGCAGTGGCCAGCCGGCCGACCACCACCGCGTCTTCCTCGGGCACGTCGTTCAGGGTCGCGAAATCCTGCTTCGGCACGAACAGCACATGCACCGGCGCCTGCGGCGCGATGTCGCGGAACGCGATCAGGTGCTCGTCCTCATAGACGATGTCCGCGGGAATTTCGCGATTGATGATCTTGTGGAAGATGGTCATGGCGCAGGGACTGCGTTCAGGAGTCAGGAGCCAAGCATAGAGAATACGGCGCCTGCGCGGCGTTGACGCTCAATCCTTGATTTCCAGACGGCTGCCGAAGGCGTGCTGCAGGGTGCCGCGATCGACGTATTCCAGTTCGCCGCCCAGCGGAACGCCGTGGGCGAGCCGGCTGGGGCGCACGCCGCGAGCGCGGGCGATCTGGGCTAGGTAATGCGCGGTGGCCTCGCCTTCAACGGTGGGATTGGTGGCCACGATCAGCTCGCGCACTTCGCCCTCGTCCAGCCGCTGGGCGAACTGGTCCAACCCGAGTTCGCGCGGGCCGATTCCGTCGAGTGGGCTCAGCCGTCCCTGCAGCACGAAGTACAGGCCGCGATAGCCGGTGGCCTGCTCGATCGCCAACCGGTCCGCCGGTGTCTCCACCGCGCACAGCAGGCTCGGATCGCGCGCCGGACTGGCGCAGATCGCGCACAGATCGGTCTCGCTGAAATCGCGGCAGCGGACGCAGTGGCGGACGTTCTCCATCGCCTGTGCAAGCGTCGCGGACAGCCGCAACCCGCCCTCGCGCTGGCGCTCCAGAAGGTGATAGGCCATCCGCTGCGCCGACTTCTGGCCCACGCCTGGAAGCACCCTCAGCGCTTCGATGAGTTGCTCGAGAAGAGAGGTGCTCATGTGACCTGAAGCCTGATTGCGTGGTTGCGCACATGGATGCGCGCACGCGGCGCACGCAGTGCGACGCGCAAGCGGGCGAAAACCGCGCTTTTCGCCCGCGTTGCGAATGCGGCGGCAGGATGCCCCGTCATCGCAATATCAGAAAGGCAGCTTCATCCCGGGCGGCAGCGGCAGGCCCGCGGTCGCCGCCGACATCTTTTCCTGCGTCGCGGCCGTGATCTTGTTGACCGCATCGTTGAACGCCGCCGCGATCAGGTCTTCGGCCATTTCCGGATCCGCCAGCGCGGCCGGATCGATGCGAACCCGTCGGCAGTCCATGCGCCCGCCGAGCGTGACGCTGACCATGCCGCCACCGGCATTTCCGGTGGCTTCCAGCGCCGCCACCTCTTCCTGCGCGCGCTGCACGTCTTCCTGCATCTTCTGCGCCTGCTGCATCAGCTGGGCGATGTTTCCACGCATGTTCGTCTTCCGTCGTTCAATGGGTGTCGCCGGACACATCGTGCGGCCGGATCGATCCGGGGACCATGGAGGCCCCGTGGTCCCGCACCAGCCGCTGGATCGCCGGGTCCTCGGCAAACCCGCGCTCGGCATCGGCCTGCCGCGCATCCTGCGCCCTCGAGTTGCGCGCGCTGGCGGTATCGCCGCCCCCTTCCCCGAGCTCAAACCGGACCTGCACGGCACCGCCCAGCTGGCGCGACACCGCGTCGGTGAGCTGCAGCACCAGGCTGGGCGATTTCAGATGCATCTGTTCCGGAGTCAGTGCCAGACGCAGCACGCCATCGCGATGGGCGATGAACGCGGCATTTTCGGCGAGCAGTCGCGGTGCGCCGCGCAGGCCGCATTCGGCCACCACCTGCAGCCAGTGCTCGCCATCGGTGACGATCCGCGCGCTGGGCGCGTCCACGACGGGCGCAGCCGGCTCCGTCGCCCTGGAAGCGGCCGGTTTCGGTTCGACATTTTCGCGCACTAACGACGCCACCGTGGCGGCCGCGGCCGCGCGTGCATTCGACTGCGGCGGACGGGGCGCCGGCGCCGCTGCTGCTGCTGTTGCTGCATTTCGCGCAGCACCTGCCGGTTCCGTCGCATCGGGACGGAACGCCAGCATCCGCAGCAGGGTCATCTCGAAGCCGCTGCGCGGACTGGGAGCATAGCCAAGGTCCCGACGCCCGTTCAGCGCCATCTGGTACCACAGCTGCACCAGTTCCGGACGCAGCGCTGACGCCAATGCTTCGACATCGACCGCGTCCGCCTCGATCGCCGCCTCCGGCACCAGCTGTTTCACCTGGATCCGGTGCAGCGCCAGCGCGAAGGCGTCGAGGATGCCCGCCCAATCCGGCGAAAACTCCGCCAGCTGCGCCGCCTCGTCGAGCAGGCGCTTGCCGTCGCCCGCCGCCAGCGCGTCGAGCAGCGCCTGGATCCGGGTGCGGTCGACCGAGCCCAGCATGGTCGCCACGGTGCCGCCGTCCAGCCGCCCGCCGCCCGCGCCGGAGCCGCTGTAGGCAATCGCCTGATCCAGAAGCGACAGCCCGTCGCGCAGGCTGCCGTCGGCGGCCCGCGCCAGCTGCGCCACCGCGTCCGCATCGGCCTCGATGCCCTCGGCCATAAGGATTTTCGTGAGCTGGCCGCGGATCTGCGCCTCATCCAGTCGTTTGAGATTGAACTGCAGGCAGCGGCTGAGCACCGTCACCAGCAGCTTCTCGGGATCGGTGGTGGCAAACAGGAACTTGACGTGCTCCGGCGGCTCTTCCAGCGTCTTGAGCAGCGCGTTGAATGCCGCCTTCGACAGCATGTGCACTTCGTCGATCAGGTACACCTTGTAGCGGCCGCGCGAAGGCATGTACTGCGCGTTCTCGATCAATTCACGGACGTTCTCGACGCCGGTGTTGGAGGCCGCGTCGATCTCCAGCAGGTCGATGTAGCGACCGGCGTCGATCGCCTTGCAGGTCTCGCATTCGCCGCAAGGGTCGGCGCCGACGCCGCGCTCGCAGTTGAGCGACTTGGCGAAGATGCGCGCGATGGTGGTCTTGCCGACGCCGCGGGTGCCGGTGAACAGCAGCGCATGGTGGATGCGCCCGCTTTCCAGCGCATTGGTCAGCGCGCGCACCACGTGCTCCTGGCCGACCAGTTCGGAAAAACGCCGCGGGCGCCACTTGCGGGCGAGGACAAGGTAGGACATGCCCCATTGTGGCATGCGCTGCGCCGCCGGCGCTGTCCCAACCCAGATCCACACCGGAAGGCACGCCCGGCAACGCGGCGCTTGCCGGCTACCGGGTCGATCCACTAAACTCTGCGTCCCTCGTGGGGCTGTAGCTCAGCTGGGAGAGCGTCGCGTTCGCAATGCGAAGGTCAGGGGTTCGATCCCCCTCAGCTCCACCACTTTTCAACGCCCAACCTCTATCGGTTGGGCGTTTTCGTTTCCGGGTTCCCCGACGCCGCGCGGGGTTCCGGGCCATTCTGCCTGCGCTGCGCCCCACTGCCGGGGGCGCCTGAATGGGGCAGGTTCGACTCCGATCTGCCCTCTCTTCTCTCAAAACCTGCACCAACTTCCTCGCCGGAGCGCACGCAGACCGACTTGTGTGCCGGTGATTTGCGCGTGCGCCATTGCCAGCGGTTGCTCTTCCCGCTTGCAGAGGCAGTCCATCACGCAACGCGCCAGCCACTTCGACGCTCAGGGCATTGACAAGTCCGGGGCTGCGCGTGTGTGGGCTCACTGCGAATGCGCAGCCACTACCGTGCCGAAGGTGGGCGTGGGCCGTCTTGATACGGTCTTGATGCCCGCGCCCTCGAATCGGACCCCGTTCTGACACCGGCTCCTCCACGATGCGCAGCGTGTGCATCGCATCGTGGAGGAGCCGATGGACCTCTTCTATCTCGCCTGGGTGCTGGCCTGGGTGGTCCTGACCTTCGCCGCCGTCGCGCTGTGCCGACGACTCGCGTCGTCGGGCACGCCGAAGCCGGCCGCGCCGCAACCGACGGGAGGCGGCCATGGAGCCTGATGCCTTTATCGCACTCGCTGCGCTGTTGGCCGTCGGCGTGCTGGCGTATCTGGTTTATGCGCTGCTGGCGGTGGAGGACTTCGAATGAACGCCAATCCGTGGGTGCAACTCGCCATTTTTCTGGCATTGCTGTTCGCACTGGCCTGGCCGCTGGCCCGCTGGTGCGACCTGGTCTTCAGCGGGCGGCTGGCCGAGCGCGCGCGCTGGGTCGGCGGTGTCGAGCGGCTGGCGCTGCGACTGATCGGCAGCGTGCCGGACGAGGACATGCCGTGGTGGCGCTACGCGCTCTCCATCATCGCCTTCAACGTGGTCGGTCTCGCAGCACTGTATGCGCTGCAGCGGCTGCAGGGGTGGCTGCCGTTCAACCCGCAGGGGTTCGGTGCGGTGGCGCCGGATCTGGCGCTGAACACGGCAGTCTCCTTCGTTACTAATACCAACTGGCAAAGCTACGGCGGCGAGTCGACGATGAGCCACGGCACGCAGATGCTGGGGCTCACCGTACAGAACTTTCTGTCGGCGGCCACCGGCATCGCGGTGGCGCTGGCCGTGATCCGCGGCTTTGTCCGCAAGGCAAGCAGCGGCCTGGGCAATGCCTGGTTGGATCTGACGCGCACCACGCTGTGGCTGCTGTTGCCGATTTCGGCCGTGTTCGCGCTGTTTCTGGTCGCGCAGGGGGTGCCGCAGACGCTTGCCGGCGCCCAGACGGCGCAGCTGGTCGATCCGATCACCTACACGGTGCAGGAGGCTGGCCGCGACCTGACACAAACTGCCACGACGCAGACGATCGCGCTCGGCCCGGTGGCTTCGCAAGAGGCGATCAAGCTGCTCGGCACCAACGGTGGCGGCTTCTTCAACGCCAATTCGGCGCATCCGTTCGAGAACCCGACGGCTCTCAGCAACCTGGCCGAGATGGTGGCGATACTCCTCATTCCACTGGCGCTGGTGTTCCTGTTCGGCCGCTGGTCAGGCGACGCCCGGCAAGGCGCGGCGCTGATCGGGGCGATGACGGTCCTGTTCGTCGCACTGTATGCGCTTGGGGTTCTCGCGCAGGCGCAGCCCAATCCGCGGCTGACCGCGCTCGGCCTGCAGGGTCCGAGCCTTGAGGGACTCGAGACGCGTTTCGGGATCGTCGGGTCCATGCTGTTCGCCGCTACGACGACAGCCGCGAGCTGCGGTGCGGTCAACGCCATGCACGACAGCTTGATGCCGCTGGCGGGCTTGGCGCCCATGTTCCTGATGCAGCTTGGTGAAGTGGTCTATGGCGGCGTCGGCTCTGGCCTTTACGGGATGCTGCTGTTTGCGGTGGTCGCAGTCTTCATCGCCGGGCTGATGGTCGGCCGCACGCCGGAGTACCTCGGCAAGAAGATCGGTACCTTCGACATGAAGATGGCCGCACTGGCGGTGATCGTGGTGCCCGCACTGGTCCTGGCCGGAACGGCGCTGGCGCTGCGAGCCGAACCGGGGCTTGCGGGCCTGACCAATCCCGGTGCGCACGGCCTGTCTCAGACGCTATATGCGCTGACCTCGGCGGCCAACAACAACGGCTCGGCGTTTGCGGGGCTATCGGCCAATGCGCCGTTCTACAACGTGCTGCTTGCGGCGGCGATGTGGTTCGGGCGCTTCTTCGTGATCGTGCCGGTACTGGCGCTGGCCGGCAGCCTCGCCGCCAAGCCGCGCGTGCCCGCCTCTGCCGGGACGCTACCGACGAACAACGGCATGTTCGTCGTGCTGCTGATCGCCACGGTTCTGTTGGTCGGCGCGCTCAACTACGTGCCAGCACTGGCGCTAGGACCGGTGGCCGAGCACCTGGCGCTCTTCGCCACACCCTGAAAGACATAGGAGATGCGCATGCAGACGACGATGATGAGCCCGCGCGCGGCCGGCCCCTGGGACCGTACATTACTGCGCGCGGCCTTGCGTGAATCGCTCGCGCGCCTTGCGCCGCAGGTGCAATGGCGCAACCCGGTGATGTTCGTGGTCTGGGTCGCTGCTGCCTTGGTGAGCGGCATCGGGATCGCGGCCGTGGCCGGACGCGTGCAGGCCCCGGGGGCCTTCACGCTGACCTTGGCGGCATGGCTGTGGCTGACGGTTTGGTTCGCCAACCTTGCCGAGGCGCTGGCCGAAGGGCGCGGCAAGGCGCAGGCAGCGGCGCTGCGCGCAGCCAAGAAGCGCGTCTACGCCAAGGTGCTGCAGGCGCCGCACCATGGCGCCTCGTGGATCCCGGTGCCGAGCGACGAACTGGCCGCGGGCAAGGTGGTGCTGGTGGAAGCCGGCGACGTGATCCCGGCCGATGGCGAGGTGATCGAAGGAGTGGCGTCGGTGGACGAATCGGCCATCACCGGCGAGTCAGCCCCGGTGATCCGCGAGTCGGGCGGCGACCGCTCGGCCGTGACCGGCGGCACCAAGGTGCTGTCGGACTGGCTGGTGGTGCGCATCACCGCGCAGCCGGGGCAGACCTTCCTGGACCGTATGATCGCGATGGTCGAGACCGCCAAGCGGCGACGCACGCCCAACGAGATCGCGCTGACCATTCTGCTGGTGGCGCTGACGCTGGTGTTCCTCATCGTCTGCGCCACACTATTGCCGCTATCGCAGTACAGCGTCGAGGCTGCAGGCCAGGGCCAGCCGGTGTCGGTGACGGTGCTGGTAGCACTGCTGGTGTGCCTGGCCCCGACCACCATCGGCGCGCTGCTGGCGGCCATCGGCGTCGCCGGCATGAGCCGCATGCTGCGGGCCAACGTCATCGCCACCTCGGGCCGCGCGGTGGAGGCGGCTGGCGACGTAGACGTGCTGCTGCTGGACAAGACCGGCACGATCACGCTCGGCAACAGGCAGGCGGTGGCCTTCCACCCCGCGCCGGGGGTGGTGGAGCAGGCGCTGGCCGATGCCGCGCAGCTGGCGTCGCTGGCGGACGAGACGCCCGAAGGCCGCTCGATCGTCGTGCTGGCCAAGCAGCGCTTCGGCCTGCGCGGGCGTGAGACCGCCGGGCTGCACTTCATCGCCTTTTCCGCGCGCACGCGCATGAGCGGCGTGGACGTGGACGGTCGGCGCATCCGCAAGGGCGCGCTTGATGCGATCGAGCGCTTCGTGCAGGAGGCGGGCGCTGCCTTGCCGGCGGCGGTGCGCGAACGCGCCGAGGACATCGCGCGTCAAGGCGGCACGCCGCTTGTAGTGGCCGAAGACGCTCATGTGCTTGGCGTGGTGGAACTCAAGGACATCGTCAAAGGCGGCATCCGCGAGCGCTTTGCGCAACTACGCAGCATGGGCATCAAGACGGTGATGGTCACCGGCGACAACCGCTTCACCGCCGCCGCGATCGCCGCCGAGGCCGGCGTGGACGACTTTCTCGCCGAGGCCACGCCGGAGGACAAGCTGGCGCTGATTCGCCGCTACCAGGCCGACGGGCATCTCGTGGCGATGACCGGCGACGGCACCAACGACGCGCCCGCGCTGGCGCAGGCCGACGTCGCGGTGGCGATGAACGCCGGCACGCAGGCGGCCAAGGAGGCCGGGAACATGGTCGATCTGGACTCCAACCCGACCAAGCTGCTGGAAGTGGTCGAGGTCGGCAAGCAGATGCTGATGACGCGCGGGGCGCTGACGACGTTTTCGATCGCCAACGACGTGGCCAAGTACTTCGCGATCATCCCGGCGGCGTTTGCCGGCACATATCCACAGCTTACAGCGCTGAACGTGATGCAGTTGGCCAGCCCGCAGTCGGCGATCCTCTCGGCAGTGATCTTCAACGCGCTGATCATCGTTGCGCTAATCCCGCTGGCGCTCAAGGGCGTGCGCTGGCGCGCCGAGTCCGCCCAGACGCTGCTGCGACGTCACCTCCTGATCTACGGCCTGGGCGGAGTGGTTGCGCCGTTCGTCGGTATCAAGTCGATCGACCTGGTGCTCGTCGCACTGGGCTGGGCGTAAAGCACTTCGGAGTCTTGCCATGAATACGATGAAAACCCTCTGGCGACCCGCCGCCCTCAGCTTCGTGCTGCTCGCGCTGGCGACGGGGCTCGTCTATCCGCTGGCCCTCACGGGACTTGCGCAACTCGTGATGCCTGAGCGCGCCAACGGCAGCCTGGTCGTGCGCGACGGCAAAGTGATCGGCAGCCGCCTGATCGGCCAGGCCTTCGATGATCCCCGGTACTTCTGGGGGCGGCCGTCGGCCACGGCACCGATGCCTTACAACGCCGCCGGCTCCAGCGGCAGCAATCTCGCGCCGAGCAACCCGGCGCTCGTCGAGACCGTGCGCGCGCGCATCGACGCCCTGCGTGCGGCCAACCCCGATGCCCCAGGCCCCGTGCCGATGGAACTCGTCACCGCCTCGGCCAGCGGGCTGGATCCGCACATCTCGCCCGAGGCAGCGCGCTGGCAGATCCCGCGCATCGCCCGCGTGCGCGGCTTGAGCGCTGCCACGGTGGAGGACCTCGTGCGCGCGCACACCGAAACGCCGTGGCTGGGTCTGATCGGCATGCCGCGTGTCAACGTACTGCAGATCAACCTCGCGCTCGATGCGCTCGCCACTGGCCGCACCGCACCGGCGCGCTGACGTGCGCCAAGCGCATTTTTCACGGGAGGCGACCGGCCCCTCGTCGGTCCTTCGCCTGGCCCGGCGACTCGCGTCCGCCGCAGGAACCTTCTCCAACCCTCGAAGGAGTCTTTGCATGTCTTGCTTGTCATCGCCGCTGCGGCGTGGCGTGGGCCTGCTGCTGGCCCTGGCGGCCGGAGGCCAGCCCCCCGCCTACGCCGGGGATGCGCCTTCAGTCGCCACCAACGTCACGCTGGCCAGCCAGTACATCTTCCGCGGCATCACGCAGACCGCAGGCAAGCCGGCCTTGCAAGGCGGCGCCGAACTCGGTGGATCTTCCGGCTTTTACGCCGGCCTTTGGGGCTCGAACGTGAACTGGCTGCAGGACTACCAGGGCTACCTCTCCGGCAGTCTGGAGCTCGACCTCTACGGCGGCTGGCGCAGGCGTCTCAACGAGCAGGTGGGGTTCGACCTCGGGCTGATCCACTACCGCTACCCCGGCTCGCGCCCTGCGGGGATGGTGGCCGCGGACACCACCGAGCTGTATGCCGCTGCCACCTGGCGCTGGCTGTCGGCCAAGCTGTTCTACAGCACCGGCCGCACCTTCGGCTTCGACACGCCCTCCGGCAGCACCTATCTAGACCTCGGTGCGAACCTGCCGATCGGTGACAGTCCGCTCAAGCTGGTACTGCACGCCGGTCAGCAGCGTCTACGAGGCGATGCCCGCCCCCACTCCTACGACGACTGGAGGCTCGCGCTGAGTTACGATGCCTCGACGCATGGCGCAGGCTGGAAGGCCACGAGCGTCACCGTGCAGGTCACCGGCACCGATGCTGACCGCTCCCTCTGGACCGATCGCAATGGAGTCGATCTCTCCCGCACGCGTTGGGCTGTCATGATTGCACGAAGCTTCTGACGGCATCTCGCGCGTTGATCGAGTCATGAATCCACCGCCCAGCCGCCCAGACCCCGACCGCCTGCTTGCCGAGGTGCAGGCCGAGGAAGCGCGCCAGCGGCGCGGGCGGCTGAAGATCTTCTTCGGCGCTTGCCCCGGGGTCGGCAAGACCTATGCGATGCTGCAGGCGCTGCACGAGCGCAGGCGGGAGGGCGTGGCGGTCTGCGTGGGATTGGTGGAAACCCACGGCCGTAAGGAGACAGAGGCGCTGCTCGAGGGCTTGCCAGTGCTGCCGCGCAAGTGCATCGACTACCGTGGCCGTTCACTGCCCGAGTTCGACCTCGATGCGGCGTTGGCTTCTTCGGCGGCGCTGATCGCGGTGGACGAACTGGCCCATACCAATGCTCCCGGCAGCCGCCATGCCAAGCGCTGGCAGGACGTGGAGGAGCTGCTTGCCGCTGGCATTGATGTCTACACCACGCTCAACGTGCAGCACCTGGAGAGCCTGCACGACGTGGTGGCGGCGATCAGCGGTGTGCGCGTGCGGGAGACGGTGCCAGACCGCGTGTTCGACGCTGCCGACGAGGTCACGCTGATCGACCTGCCGGCCGCCGACCTGGTCCAGCGCCTGCGCGCCGGCAAGGTCTACTTGCCCGAAGTGGCGCAGGCGGCCGTTGAACGCTTCTTCCGCCCCGGCAACCTGATCGCGCTGCGCGAGCTGGCGCTGCGGCGCGTGGCCGACCGCGTGGATGTGCAGATGCGCGCGCTGCGCGTGCGCGAGGACGTGGCTGCCGTATGGCCGACGCGCGAGCGGCTGCTGGTTGGCATCGGCAGCGCGCGCGATGCACCGCTGGTGCGCGCTGCCGCGCTGTTGGCCAGCCGCCTGGAAGCCGAATGGGTCGCCGTGCATGTGGATCGCTTGACGAGTGCTGAGCCACATGAACCGCGCGATGGGGTAATGAGGTTGCTGTCGGAAGCACGTCGGCTGGGCGCCGACGTGCTGACGCTGGCCGGTGACGACGTGGCCAGCCTGCTCGCGCGGTGTGCGCGCGATCGCAACGCCAACCGGATCGTGCTGGGTGCGGCGCACGAGCGGCGCTTTGCGCCGCCGTGGCGGCGCGACCTGGCTCGCGCCGTGCAGCGCCTTGCACCCGAAGTGGACATCGTGCGGATCGGTGACGCGGCATCGGGCCCGGCCGGCACCGGTCACACGCCCGCGGCGCGGCGCGCGCTTGCGCCCGCTGCAGCCGACGCGGCCCGCCCACGCCACCCCTACGCTTGGGCAATCGCAGCCTGCGCACTAGCCACTGCCGTGGCCTGGCCGCTGGCGCAGGTGTTCGACCTTGCCAACATCGTGATGGTGTACCTGCTCGCGGTGGTCCTGGTGGCGCTGCGGGCGGGGCGACTCGCCGGCGCCTCGGCGGCTCTGCTGGCGGTGCTGTGCTTCGATTTTTTCTTCGTTCCGCCGCATCTGTCATTTGCCGTCAGCGACACACAGTATCTGCTGACGTTCGCACTGATGCTCGCAGTGGCGCTGATCATCGGCCAGCTCACCGCGCGGCTGCGCTTCGCCGTGCTGGCCATGCGCCAGCGCGAACGGCGCAGTGCGCTGCTGACGCGGTTGGCGAACGAATTGTCGGCGGCGCTCGAGGCGGGCCGCATCGTCGAGATCGCGGAGGAGACGCTGCGCGCGCATTTCGGCGTAGAGATCACCGTCTGCCTACCCGATGAGCAGCACCGGCTGCTGCCTCCGCCAGCCGGGCGTGAGGTGGACGTGAGCATCGCGCAATGGGTGCTTGACCATGGCGAGCCAGCCGGCGCCGGTACCGGAACGCTGTCTGCATCGGCGACGCGCTACCTGCCACTCAAGGCACCGATGCGCGTGCGCGGCGTGCTAGCCGTCACCGCACGCGACACCGCCACGTGGCAACATCCCGAGGACATGGAGACGCTGGAAGCCTGCGCCGGGCAGGTCGCGGTGGCGCTCGAGCGTGTGCATTTCGTCGAGGTGGCGCGCAACACGCTGGTGCAGATGGAAGGCGAGCGGCTGCGCAACACCATGCTGCTTACGCTCTCACACGATCTGCGCACGCCGTTGGCCGGCATCCTCGGCACAGCCGAGCTCGCGCTGCAGCGCGAGATCGACTCCGCCGTACGCCCCTTGCTACAAGGCCTCATCGATCAGGCGCGCGCGATGCAGGCGCTGCTCGACAATCTGCTGCAACTGGCTCGCCTGCAATCTGGCGCCGTGCGGCCGGATAAGCAATGGCACGCGCTGGAGGAAATCGTCGCCAGCGCCCTGCAGCACACCCGCAGCGCCTGCGCGCGGCACCGCCTCGACGTGCAGCTGCCGGCCGATCTGCCGCTGGTGGAGGTGGATGCCCTGCTGCTGGAGCGTGCGCTCGTCAATTTGCTAGACAATGCCTGCAAACACACTCCGAGCGGATGTACGGTGAGCGTGAGCGCACGACTGGAGAACGACGACACCTTGCGGCTGGACGTTGCCGACGACGGCCCCGGCTGGCCTGGCGACGACCCGAGCCGGCTGTTTGCGCCGTTCCAGCGCGGCGCACGCGAATCCGCCGTGCCTGGCATGGGCCTGGGACTGGCGCTGGCCGAGCGCATTGCCGCGTTGCACGGCGGCCGCCTGGAAGCGCGCAAGCGCGAGCCGCACGGCAGCGTCTTCACCCTGCGCCTGCCGCACCGGCCGCCGCCGGAGGAGGGGTCCGGGGCATGACTCGCACCAGTGAACACGGCCATGTCCTGCTGATCGAAGACGACGCGCCGATTCGCCGCTTCGTGAGGTTGGCACTCACGGATGCCAACTACAGCGTCAGCGAGGCCGACAGCGTCAGGCGCGGCCAGATCGACGCCGCCACGCGCCGGCCAGATCTCATCATCGTTGATCTCGGCCTGCCCGACGGCGACGGCAAACAGATCATCACGCAGGTGCGCAGATGGTCGGCTGTGCCGATCCTGGTGTTGTCTGCGCGCGACCAGGAGCAGGAAAAGGTCGCCGCGCTTGATGCCGGAGCCGACGACTACCTCACCAAGCCGTTCGGCATCGACGAACTGCTGGCCCGCCTGCGCGCGCTGCAGCGCCGGTTGCAGCCCCCGCAGGCCGAGCAAGGCTGGCGCTTTGGCGACATCGAGGTCGACGCGCGCACGCACGAGGTGCGGCGCCGCGGCGAACTCGTGCACCTGACGCCGATCGAGTTCCGGCTGCTGCTGGTGCTGCTGCGCGCCCAGGGCGCCGTGCTGACCTACCGCCAGCTGCTCACGCAGGTCTGGGGTCCCGGCTACGCCGAGCGCACCCACCACCTGCGCGTGCACATGGCGAACCTGCGCCGCAAGCTCGAAGACGACCCGGCACAGCCGCGCCACCTGCTCACCGAGCTGCAGGTGGGGTACCGGCTGGTGACGGGGGAGTCGACAATGACACGGACTTGAAGAGTCGACCGGCAAATCCCTGCCGCAGCGCGAGGTTGGGCCGATACGGTGTGCGACGCCCGCAGCGGATGGCGCTCTCCCATGACCTGCGCCAACTTCTTGGCGGAAGCGCACGCAGGCAGCCTTGTCCCTCAACCGCTTGTGCGTGCGCCGCCGCAAGCGGTTCGCCTGCGTGTCTGCACGAGCAGACCTGCTGCGCAACGCACCAGGCCAGATCCAAAGTCATCCCTTCGGCGGGAACGGATCGTCGCCGTAGCTATTGCGTTCGCGGATCTGCCCGTCTCGGCCCTGGATGAACAACTCGCTCCGTTGGTTGATGGCGATACCCCGCGCGCGGTCTATCGCCTCTTGCTGGGTCTCATGGATGGATGTGATGCGGTCGTTGCCCTCTCCGCGCACGCCCCACTGACGCCCGCCGTTGACGGGTACGACCCACTGGTTCTTTTTGCTCATTTCAAGCACTCCGAAGTTTGAAGACGACAGGCTCTTGAAGCCGGCGCGAGCCTCAGCGCAGCGGCTGGTCAGATCACGTCATGGGCCTGCCTTTCCCCATATTCAGGGTTTTGCGGGATCACGCCAATGCTCCCGAAGCGCATGGCATCGAATACAACCCTGCGCGCTTCTGCGTGACCACGAGCTCACGGTAGGCGAAGAGCGGTCCCTCGGCCTCGGGCTTGCCCTTGTCGCGCGGCTTCACCTTGAACACTTCGATGGGCTTGTCACTGTCCAACCCGGCGCGCCGCATGATCTGTTCCGCTGTCCGGGGCTCGCCCTTGAATGACCACAGTGCATCGAAGACCGCCGCCTGAGCCTTGGTCAGGCGGATCGCCCCATGCGGCCACACCTCGGGCAAGGTCACCCAGCGGAAGTCGGCGGAGAACGGCCCATGCACCGGTGTCGTTGGATCGCTGGCCTGTGCTGCCGGCGGCTCTCCCGTCGCGCCGATGAACGAGATGCCGCCTCCGTAGAAGGCGAATCGATCCTCCAGAGCCAACCATTCCACGCCCGGGCCGAAGGGCGCCCCGCGCGTCTCGCGTGGCTTCGGCGTGATGACGCGGATCGCCCCTCCTGTTACCCGCACCCGTTCCAGCAGGGCCGGCTCGCGCCATAGCCGGATCAGATCGCGCGCCAGCAGGACTGGCGAGCACCGGGAATCGCCAAGGCGCCACACGCCATCGCCGAGGGCGTCGATGCCGTCGCGGCTCTCGATCGAAAGCGCCAGCCGCAGCTTTCGGCGCAGCCAGTCCTCGTCCAGCGCCAACGCGGCCATGTCGTCGGCCGCGACGGCCACCGGCCCGCACTCGGGGCACTGACAACTACACCCCCGGCGCCCGCCGCCCCAGACCTGCGCCCGGTGCTGGTGGCAGTAGGGACACAGCACGAATCGCTGGTCCAGGGTCGTGGGCTTCACCGCCTGCCCGAGGGCCGGCAAGGCGGCGCTCTCGCGGGGAGAGAGCGCGGCTCGAAGGATGGGCGTGCCGCCCGCGAACAAGCGGCACACCAGGGCCCAGGCGTCGTGCGTGGCCACCGGTTAGTCCTCGCCAATCGTGGAGGGATGCGGCTCAGGATTGGCCGTGTCCGCTTCCGGCGGCGCTTCCCGGACGTTCAGCGTCTGGCCGGGCTGCAAGATGCCCAGCGAGACCAGGTAGCCCTCCAACTGCGCCTGCAACGCGGCATCGAACTTGTGCAGGTTCAGCCGTCCGCGACGCGTCACCTCGACCGTGACGACCTTGGAACGAGCCTTTCCGGGTTCGGGCGGGTAGTACAGGTTGATGCGTGCCGCCGTGATCAACCAGCCGCGGGCCAGCGGGTCCTCACCGGGGAACTCCTCGCGCAGCAGTTCGGTGACGCAGCGCTGCTCGCTCGACGCCATCGCCGTGCAATCGAGCTTCAGTGCCGTGCTCGGGCTCAGCACCGAGATGGACTTGACCTGCAGCGCCACGAAACCGTCCGCCACGGCCTGCGGCACATCGAAGCCGAGGCGCAAGACCGACAGGTCCAGCGTCGGCGGCTTGATGCGGTGCGCGTCCACCTTGACGCCCAACAGGTGCTCGGCGAAGGCGTCCACGAGCATCTGGTGGTACTTTGCGCCGCCACGAACCAACGTTCGGACGACCCCGGTGGCCACGGCGTACTCCAGCACCATGTGGATGTTCGGGTTGCCGATGCGACGGGTGAGATGGGCGCCCTCGAACTCCAGGCGCAGCATCGCCAGATCCTTGACGTGGACCGTCAGCAGGAACACGCCGGGGCTGCGTTCCACCAGGTAAGCCACGCTGCCGTCGCCGCATTGAAGCTCGCGCTGATAGAAGGCCGAGATGGCCTGGCGCAGCGCGGCCAGTGCGGCATCCGAGGTGTTCGGCCGGCGCTTCACGCCGAGGTCGTGCTGCTGGGCTTGCGATCCGTGGCGCTCGAGGTAGTCGAACTCGCAGGCCCGCTCGAACAGCGCCGGATGGTTGGCATACAGCCAGAAGGAGCGGTGGGTGTCGCTCCGGCATGCCACGAGACCCAGCAGCGCGGCGCCGTCCCCGGCGGCGGCCTGGAACATCGCCTGCTTGCCGGCCGGGTCGGCCAGCTGGATGCTGGCCATGAGGTTGCCGATCAGACGGTCACGGGCGGCGACGTCGGGCCAGGTCCGAACGGCCTCCACCAGTGCCTGCGAGGTGCGAGGCGTGTCCTCCCAGTCGAAATCGTCGGCCACGGGCAGGCCGTGCGAGGCCAGGAAAGCGCTGAGGGTCGCGTCCACCGGCAGTTCGAGCAGCACGTCGACGAAGGTCTTCTTCATCTTCTCGGTCCTTTCCGAAGGGGTGTCGGGGGCTGCGGACCGAGGGGGGCTGGTTCGCGGGCCGGCGACTGGGTTACCGAACGGCGATCTCGCCAGAGTAAAGC
Organism: Thermomonas sp.; assembly: GCF_025993755.1. GTDB lineage: Bacteria > Pseudomonadota > Gammaproteobacteria > Xanthomonadales > Xanthomonadaceae > Thermomonas. The sequence continues at coordinate 18,181 of NZ_JAMQHN010000160.1, forward strand.
AGCGAGATACGGCGCGATTGTGTCCCGCCCATTCCCGCTTGTCAATCATCGTGGCACGTATGGCGCCTTTGGGTATCTCATGGCTATACTTTCGGTCTGGTTTTCTACACTGACAGTCGATTCGAGACGGGACATCGCCATGGCTTCCGCGTTTGGATCTCGCCTGCGGCGATTTCGCGAGGCGAAGAAATTGACCTTGCAGCAAGTCGCCGACGCGGTCGGCTGCACCAAGGCCTACATCTGGGAACTGGAAATGAAGGAGGGCCAACGCCCCTCCGCCGAGCGCGTGCAGGCGCTGGCCAGGGTGTTGGGCGTCACGATGGAAGACATCATGGGTGAGCCCATCCCCCAGGTTCCCGAGGCCAGCCCCGAGGACGTGGCTTTCTTCCGCGAGTACGCCGGGATGACGGAGGAGGAGAAGAGACGCTACCGGCAGGCGCTCGAGATCATGTTCCCCGACAAGGGCCAGGGCGGGGACTGACGATTGAGCGCCGCGCGCCACCTCACCGGTTCGATTGCTGCCAGCCATGTCCACAAGTGGCTGCGGGCGTGGTATGGCGCGGACGTGCCCGAGGCCGTCGATCTCGATGTCGTGCGGCAGATGCTGCCGACCACGCCCTACGGCAAAGGGGTTCGGGAAATTCGTCCCCCGGTGCAGTTCAACGACGATGCCTTCGAGGGCATGCTGGCGCGGGATCCCGGCGACCCTGAGGTCTGGGGTATCGCCTACAACGGCACGGTCAGCCCGCAGCGCCAGCGATTCACCATCGCTCACGAGCTCGGGCACTTCATCCTGCACCGCGACCGGCAGCCGCGTTTCAACTGTGACAAGGAGAGCGTCCACTCCGGCCACGAGACGATGCGCCTGATCGAGCGCGAGGCCGACGACTTCGCCAGCAACTTGCTGATGCCCGGCGATCGGCTGCGCGAGTGGATCTCGAACGGACGCATCGATCTGCACGTCCTCAGCGCCATTGCCAAGCGCTTCCAGGTCTCGTTCGAGGCGCTGTGCATCCGCTTCATCAAGTTCACCTCGCAGCGCGCCATCCTGATCTACTGGGACAACGGCTACGTGAAGTACGAATGGCGCAGCAGCAGCGCGGTCAAGACGCGCGCCCGTATCCGGCGCACCAGCGATCCGCAAGAGCCGTTACCCGGCACGCTCGCCGCCGACGCGAGCGTCGTGCAGGCCTGGGAGGGCGTCGAGATGTCCGCTGCGATCTGGTGTCCGGAGGAGGCACCCTACATGAAACTGCGCGAGTTCAAGCACAGCTACGCATCAAAAGATCGCGTCTTGACCCTGCTGCTGTTGGAAAGCGCCGAACCTCGCGCCTGGGATCGGTCGTGGCAAGATGAGTAAAGCTTCGACAGCTACAATCAGTTCGTCTTCTCGGGCCAGCCCCTTGTTCGGTGAGCACGCGGAAATTGGGAGGAAGATATGTCGTATTCGGGCATCTCAATCCGGGAAGTTCTCGACAAGATCAACGCACCGAATGCAGGGTGGTATCTCCCTCAAGTTCAGCGTCAATATGTGTGGGGGACTCGTCATGAGTCGGAAACCTACATTTGCTTGCTGCTTGATTCGCTGCTGAGGCGTTATCCGATCGGCGGGATCGTGCTATGGGAGACGGAGCAGAAGGTTCCATATCGCCGCTTTATTGGCGACTACACGCCCGGGCAATATGCGAAACAAGTTGATGTCGGGCTTTGGGGGGCAGCAAAGCTGCTTGTTTACGACGGTCAACAGCGCTTGCAGACGCTGTATTCGGTACTTCGTCACCGTTTTAATGATCGAGTTCTTCACTTTGATTTGCTATTCGATCAGGACGCTTCAGAGGCGGACGAAACCGGCTTCCTGTTTCGTGACGCCAATGCAGCGAGTGAGCCGCGCTATCTCCGCATGACTGAGTTGTCATGCCTACGATGCAACGAGAGCGAATACATTGCTCTTGAAGACCGCGCTCTGCCCGCAGCAGGAAACGATCAACGGAGGAGGCTTCTGGTTCGTCGAAACTTGAAAGCGCTATGGGACATTTTCGTCGACACCAATCACAAGTCGATCGCTTACTTCTCAGTGAGGGCAGACACACCGAGAGAGGTTAACGAGGTGTTCCGTCGGTTGAATACCGGCGGTATGGCGCTGACCCAGCTAGAGCTTGTGCTCGGCAAAATCAAGGCCGTGTACTCCGATTACGAAGAACGGCTGTGGGCTCTTTCCGAGAAGATCGAGAATGCAAGCGGCATCAAGTTCTCATCGATATCTGTGTTGCAGCTCTTTCACCTTCTGGTCAAGGGTACTATCCGCATCGACGAGAGTCGTCTGGAAAAAGCGGACATTCAGACATTTGAGAGCATTTTACGAAATGAGGCCGAACCGCTGGTTGAGCTTTTTTCCGGTTATCTGAGAGGACTCCTGAATGTCAATCATGCATCGATAGTGCCCCGCTGGCTGGCGATTCTGCCTCTTGCGGCCTATCTCACTATACGTAAGCGCCATGGGCATGAATGGCGCATCCGGGCCCTGTCGGCATCAGAACTACAACTGATCCATCAGTATTTCCTGCTTTCGCAATTTTGCGACTGGAATACCCAGACGATGGTCAATGCCTTTGCTCGCGAGGCTATGGCATCGGCCGAATGTGGTCAGGGGTTTCCGCTTGCAAAGATTCGGCAGTTCGCCGTCGAGAAGAACAGAACTGGAGACCTGCACGAATACCAGTTGCTCAGCCAGCCTTGGCTCGCGACAAAGGTATTGATGCCCCACCGCAGTTATGTCTTTCACGAAAACAAGCCGCAGGTCGACCACATATTCCCGGTCAATCTAGACGGGGCGGACGAGGCGTATCAGCAGGCTGTAGACGTCCTATGGAACTTTCAGCCAATGCCCGCCGAGGTAAATAACTACAAACGGGCTCGTCACCCAAGGGAGTTCTTTCAAAGTGATGACGGTAGCAAGTACTGGGCATCTTACGACTTTATCCCATTGGCCGACCCCAGATCCTGGAGTCCGACCGACGCCAGTCTGTGGAACGATCATCTGGCGTTTATCAGATATAGGAGGCAGAGAATGCTTGACGAGTTGGAGAGGCTTTATGGATTGAGCATCACGAAGCCTGCGGTAACACAGATGGTAGGCGCAGCCACTGCTTAAGCGGCCCATCTCAGTCCACGACGAGTAGCCCGCGCACCCCCGCCCAAACCCGTTACGCGAAGTGCCTTCGATTTCTAGCATGAGCGGCGTTTTCCATCGAAACGCCGACCATGCACGAACCCGAACCCTTCGCCCTGGCTCCCGAGGCCGATCGGCCTCGGCACGCGCACCAAGAGATCGTCGACCGGTTGGCCTGCGCCCTGCGGCGGCTGCGTGCCCGCCCCTTTCCGCCGCCTGGCCATCCCGCCACCGACAGCGACTCGGTTGGCCTTGGCTTCTGCGGGCCACAGCGCGTGAATGCGAACCCCGATCACGCACGAGGAGTTCGCCGATGACGACACACGCAAGCCCTGCAGACCCGACCACCGTCGCCGCCCGCGTCGCGCAGCTGCCCCACCTGTCGATGGACAGCCTCTGGGCGCTGTGGGACGAGTACTTCGAGGAGCGGCCCAAGCATCACCACCGCACCTGGCTGGAGAGCCGGCTCGCCTACAGGATCCAGGAGCGCGCCTTCGGCGGATTGAAGCCCGCGACCCGCCGCAAGCTCGAGGAGATCGGTGAGACGGGCATCCTGCCGCGCCAACTGCGCCGCGACGCGAGTCGGCTGCTACCGGGCACCGTGCTCACGCGGATCTTCGACGACGTCGAGCACCGGGTGCTGGTGCGCGGGCCCAATGACTTCGAGTATCAGGGGCAGCGGTTCAAGAGCCTGACGGCGATTGCCCGCCACATCACCGGCACGCATTGGTCGGGCCCCGCGTTCTTCGGCCTCAAGACCAAGCACCGCCAGAAGGAGCCGGCATGAGATCACAACGGCCCGTGTCCTCGTCGACCATGCCGACCCCTGGTCCCGTCACGCCATCGAGGCGCTGTGCGGTCTACACCCGCAAGTCCACCGACGAGGGACTGGACCAGGAGTACAACAGCCTGGAGGCCCAACGCGACGCGGGGCTGGCCTTCATCGCCAGCCAACGTCATGAGGGCTGGATCGCCGTCGAGGAGGGTTATGACGACGGCGGCTACTCCGGCGGCCATCTCGACCGCCCGGCGCTCAAACGCTTGCTGGCCGACATCGAGGCCGGCAGGATCGACATCGTGGTCGTCTACAAGATCGACCGATTGACGCGAAGCCTGGCGGACTTCGCCAAGCTGGTGGAGGTGTTCGACCGCAACGGCGTCTCCTTCGTCTCGGTCACGCAGCAGTTCAACACCACCACCTCGATGGGGCGGCTCACGCTCAACATCCTGCTGTCCTTCGCGCAGTTCGAGCGCGAGGTCACCGGCGAGCGCATCCGCGACAAGATCGCCGCCTCCAAGGCGAAGGGCATGTGGATGGGCGGCATGCCGCCGCTGGGCTACGACGTCGTCGATCGCAAGCTCGTCGTCAACGAACGCGAGGCCGCACTCGTGCGTGACATCTTCCGGCGCTACGCCGAGCATGGCTCGGCTGCACGGCTGGTGCGGGAGATGGCGATCGAGGGGCACACCACCAAGGCCTGGGTGACCCAAGGCGGGCGCCGGCGCACGGGCCGACCCATCGACCAGCAATACATCTTCGCGTTGCTGCGCAACCGCATCTACCTGGGTGAGATCCGCAACCGCGGCACCTGGTATCCCGGCCAACACGAAGCGATCGTGCCACGAGACCTGTGGGACGCCGTGCACGCTTTCATCGAGCGCCGCAAGCAGGCGCCGCGCGAACACCGGGCCAAGCATCCGGCGCTGCTCGCGGGGCTGCTGTTCGCGCCCGATGGGCAGCGCATGCTGCACACCTTCGTCAAGAAGAAGAGCGGACGCACCTACCGTTACTACGTCCCCTACCTGCACAAGCGCCGCAACGCGGGCTCGAGCCTGGCGCCGGACGCCCCGGACGTCGGCCATCTGCCCGCGGCCGAGATCGAGAACGTGGTGCTGACGCAGATCCACGCGGCGCTCTCGGCGCCGGAGGTGCTGATCGGCACCTGGCGGGCGTGCCAGCGCCACCCGGCGGGTGCCGCCCTCGACGAAGCGCAGGTGGTGGTGGCGATGCGACGCATCGGCGACGTGTGGGCGCAGTTGTTCCCGGCCGAGCAGCAACGCATCGCGCGGCTGCTGATCGAGCGGGTGCAACTGCATGAGTACGGACTCGACATCCTCTGGCGCGAGGATGGCTGGTTGGGATTGGGGCCCGAGATCGGCGCGCATCCCTTGGTCGACGAGTGCCGCGCGAGCGCCGAGGAGGTCTTGGCATGACCCGGTCGCCTCCCGATCCGACGCCGAACTCCCGCCGTCGCGCGGTCCGGGTCGAGGTCGGCCACGATGCGCGCAGCTACGTCAGCGACGGGCAGCGGGTGACCCTGGTGCCCCTGACGATCAAGCGCCGGCAGAACCGCAAGCTCCTGATCCCGCCGACGCCCGAGTCCGCAGCCGCGACCGCGGGCGGCCTGGATGCGCCGATGATCAAGACGCTCGGCAAGGCCTTCTACTGGAAGCGGCTGATCGACGAAGGCGTCTATCCGACGACCGCCGACCTGGCGCGCGCGCTGAAACTGGAGCCAGGCTGGGCGGCCGAGGTGCTGCGCATGACCATGCTGGCACCGGACATCGTCGAGGCGATTTTCGAGGGCCGCCAGCCCCGGCATCTGAATCTGCACACGCTGCGTGGCCGCCAAGACCTGCTGCCTCGCGACTGGGGCGAGCAGCGTCGGCTGCTGGGCTTTCCTTCAGCTTGAGACTGGCGCTCAGCTGGCGCAACAACTACCTCTGCCACGCTCCTGGATTGGTGGGCACGGCACAGTGCCGTAGGAGCAATAGACGCAGCAGTCCCCGGGCTTGGGCTTGAGTATGGCGTGGCAGGCCTCGCACTCATAGAACCACTGGCAGGCATCGGTAGGCATGGTCTCGGTCTTGGTGTGACCGCACTCCGGACAAGTCAACGTCGATTCCAGAACGACGGCAGTCACTTCACGCTCCCGACCACCGTCGAGGGGTAGCCAGCATCCTGGGTCGCCCGCGTCAGCGCCTCTACATTCGCCCGCGCGTCGTCGAACGTCACGGTCGCCTGTCGTTTGTCGAGGTTCACGTCCGTCTTGGCCACGCCCGGCACCTTGCCGAGCGCCTTCTTGACCGTAATCGGGCAGGCGGCGCAGTTCATGCCCGGCACTGACAGGGTGACGGTCTTTGTCGCGGCGATGACTGGCACGCTCACGATCAGGGCGAGCGTCAGCATCGGAAAACCAAGCAATCTCTTCATAAAACCTCCGTTCAGTAAAACCAGGGCGCGACCAGCGGGAAGCCGAGCGCCACGATCACCAGGGCGACCACGATCCCGAACAGCAGCTCGTAGCCGCGCCGAACCGACGGCACCGCGCAGGCCTGTCCGGGTTCGCACGCCGGGGCTTTCGCCCATATGCGTCGCCCGGCGAGGAACAACGCGACGAGGGCCGCGCCGATGAAGATCGGGCGGTAGGGTTCGAGGGCCGTCAGGTTGCTGATCCATGCCCCTGAGAAGCCCAGCGTGATCAGCACCAATGGCCCGAGGCAGCAGGTCGATGCGAGGATGGCCGAGACGAATCCGGCCGCGAGCGCCGCACGGCCGCCTCCGGTACTGCCTTGCGCAGTTGGGGTGTCTGGTTTCATGGAGTAAGCTTACTTCCGTACTTAAGTACGGAGTCAAGACCATGAACAGCACGCCCGAGATCGAGGCGATGACGATCGGCGCGCTGGCGCGCGCGGCTGGCGTCAATGTCGAAACCATCCGCTTCTACCAGCGCAAGGGGCTGTTGCCCGAACCAGATCGGCCGCAGGGAAGTATCCGCCGTTACGGCGCCGACGAGCTTGGCCGCGTCCGCTTCATCAAGTCGGCACAGCGGCTGGGCTTCAGTCTCGACGAGGTGTCCGAACTGCTCAAGCTCGAGGACGGATCGCACTGCGCCGAGGCGCGTGCGCAGGCTCAGCGCAAACTCGTTGACGTTCGCGAACGACTGGCTGACCTGCAGCGCATCGAAGCGGCGCTGTCCGAGCTCGTGCAGCGCTGCAATGCCATTCGCGGCCGGGTGCGCTGCCCCTTGATCGCCGCCTTGCAGGCGGAGTGACGCACAGCCGTCCTTGACTGATCCTCGACCATGACGGCGGGCCTTGTGCCCGCCGTTTTCGTATCGGCGAGAACTTTGGCGAACCCGAAGTTCCCGCGTGGTTCGCCATTCGGTCCCTCCAAGGTTCGCCACCCGAAGCCTGCAATGACACCTGTTCCTCAACAGCGTCATAGGAGGCTTCCATGCCGACAACGGCAAGCACCATCCCCCGGTCGCCGGTCGATGCGATCAACAGCCTGTCTCCCGGCGACCGTCGGGTCCTCAACGAGAACGAGCTCGCGCAGCGCTGGGGCCTGAGCCCCAAGACCCTGCAGCGCTGGCGCAGCGAAGGGCGGGGCCCGCGCTACCTGAAGCTGTCCAAGCGCGTCAGCTACCCCCTGGAGTCGGTCATCGAGTTCGAGCGTGGCGCCCTGCACGACTCGACCTCCGAGCGCGCGGCGCGCTGAAGGGGGATGCGATGAGCGATTTGACCCTCTACCCCGCCGACATCGCTGCGATGTCCGTCGGCCAGCTGGCCGCGCTGCCGCCCGCCCAGAAGGCGGAGATCAGCCGCAACCTGGACGAAGCGCTCGCCTGGCTCAAGCAGGCGCGCGCCAAGTTCGACGCCGCGCTCGATGCGGCTTACGGCGAGCAGGCCCGTGCTGCACGCATCGAGGCCGGCAAGGACTTCGGCATCGTGCACCTGCAGGACGGGCTGCTTCGCGTGACGGTCGAGGTCCCGAAGCGCGTGTCCTGGGACCAGGCGCAACTGGCCGCCATCGCCCGGCGCATCGCCGCCGCCGGCGAGAAGGTCGAGGACTACCTGGACGTCGAGTACTCGGTGTCCGAGTCCCGCTTCAACAACTGGCCGCCCGCCTTGCGCGCCGGGTTCGAGGCCGCCCGCACCGTCAAGCCCGGCAAGCCCACGTTCCGGCTGGCCCTCGTCTCGGAGGAGTGATCCATGAGCACCGAACTGATCCCGTTTGATTTCGAGGGCCGTCCGGTCCGGGTCGTCACGGATGCCCAAGGCGAACCGTGGTTCGTCGCGGCGGATGTGTGCGCGGTTCTTGAACTGCCGAACACCACCCGCGCCCTGGCGCGACTGGACCCTGACGAGCAAGCCCTGATCTCGATTCAGGGCATCTCGCGCGGCAATGACCAGGTCAACGTCGTCAACGAGCCCGGCCTCTACAGCCTGGTGCTGGGTAGCCGCAAGCGCGAGGCCAAGCACTTCAAGCGCTGGGTGACCCACGAGGTGCTGCCGGCGATCCGCAAGACGGGCAGCTACACGGCGCCAAGTGCACGTACGACCCTGCCGACGCCCACCCAGGACCGCGTCACCGCCCTCCTGCTGATCGGCGAGGCCGTGGCCAAGGTGCCGGGGGTCAAACCCGGCATCGCGATGGCGGCCACGCTCACCTGCATCCAGGAGAACACGGGGCTGGCGGTCGAGACCCTGCGCCGCGCCCTTCCTGCCCGGGACACCGCCGCGAACGAGGCGATCTGCTCCCTCAACGCCACCCAGCTCGGCAGGCTGCTCGGCCTGTCGGCCAAGGCCACCAACCAGCGCCTGGCCCACCACGGCCTGCAGTTCCGCAACGACCGCGACGAGTGGGAGTTGACCGAGGCCGGCGAGGCCTGGGCCGAGGCGATGCCGTACTCCCGCAACGGGCACAGCGGCTACCAGATCCTCTGGAACCCTCTGGTGGCCGAGCGGCTGAAGGAGGTGGCGTGATGGCCCTTCCCATCATCACCGCCGACCAGCGACTGCGCGAGAAGCAGGGCGTCAAGCTCGTGCTGCTGGGCAAGAGCGGCATCGGCAAGACCAGCCAGCTCAAGACGCTGTCCGAAGCCTCGACCCTGTTCGTCGACCTCGAGGCCGGGGATCTGGCCGTCAAGGACTGGCGCGGCGACTGCGTGCGCCCGACCACCTGGCCGGAGTTCCGCGATCTCGTGGTGTTCCTGGCCGGCCCGAACCCGGCGCTGCCCGCGGATGCGCCGTTCTCCGAGGCGCACTACCGGCACGTCTGCGAGCGTTACGGCGACCCGGCGCAACTGGCCAAGTACGACACCTACTTCGTCGACAGCATCACGGTGCTCGCCCGTCTGGCGCTCGTCTGGGCCAAGACCCAGCCGCAGTCCTACAGCGAGCGCACCGGCAAGCCCGACACCCGGGGCGCCTACGGCCTGCTCGGCGCCGAGCTCATCGGGGCGCTGACCCACCTGCAGCACGCGCGCGGCAAGCATGTCGTGTTCGTGGCCATCCTCGACGAGCGCCTGGACGACTTCAACCGCAAGGTCTTCGTGCCGCAGATCGAGGGCGCCAAGACCGCCGCGGAACTGCCCGGCATCGTCGACGAGGTGGTCACCTTGGCCGAGATCAAGGCCGAGGACGGATCAATCTACCGCGCCTTCGTCTGCCACACGGTGAACCCCTACGGCGTCCCGGCCAAGGACCGCTCCGGCCAGCTCGAGTTGCTGGAGCCGCCGAACCTGCGCGCGCTGATCGACAAGTGCGCCGCCGCCACTCGAATCCCGACATCCAAGGAGTAAGCCATGACCGATTGGTGCGATTTCAACGACGTGCAGCAGCAGCACTTCGACCTCATCCCCAAGGGCACGCTCGCCCGCGTGCGCATGACCCTCAAGCCCGGGGGCTTCGATGACCCGGCCCAGGGCTGGACCGGCGGCTACGCCACGCAGAGCTTTGAAACTGGCTCGGTCTATCTGGCGGCCGAGTTCGTGGTGCTGGAGGGCGAGTACGCCCGGCGCAAGCTCTGGAGCAACATCGGCCTGCACTCCCCGAAGGGCCCGGCTTGGGGCCAGATGGGGCGCAGCTTCGTGCGCGCCGTGCTCAATTCCGCCCGCAACGTCCATCCGCAGGACATGAGCCCGCAGGCCGCCGCCGCGCGGCGCATCCAGGGCTTCCACGAGCTCGACGGCATCGAGTTTGCGGCCCGCATCGACATCGAGAAGGACGGCCGCGGCGACTTGAAGAACGTCATCCGAAACGCCGTCGAGCCCGACCACCCGGACTACGCCCGCCTGATGGGGCTGCCGCCGAAGAACCCCGGCAGTGGTTCCACCGGCGCGCCCGCCGCAGCAACCCCGCCGCGCACGACGCCGCCCGTCAACCCGCAACGCCCCGCCATGCCGGGCAAGCCCGCCTGGGCGCAGTGAGAGGAGGGTCAGTGAAGTGTTGGGTCTGCAAACGACAGGCGCGCGGCTACGGCCACTCGGACCTTCGGCATCCGGTGGGCGACGCCCGGCGCTATCCGATCGACTGGGTGTTCTGCTCGCGGCGTTGCCAGGAGGCGTTTCATGCGCTCTACGGTCAGTGGCTGCGGGTGCGGGACGGACGCCCACCCCTCGGGGAGGTCGCGATGATCGACCCGTCTGACGTCGAAATGGCCGCGATGAGGAAGTGCCTCAAGGCCTTCGGCGCGGCGGCAGAACGCATCGGCTTCGACAAGCCCCTCGGCGCGTACTCCGAGGACGAGGCGCTCCAGGTGATCGACGCCATCGTCACCTGCTACACGGACGCGATGGTCGAGCACCACGAAGCGACCAAGTACCCGCCGGTGCGGGGCTTGAAAGACCCGGTGTCCGACCCCTTCGCCGACCTCGAGGACGATCTGCCGTGGGAGGAGCCGAAGGCTCAAGCGCAGACGGCACGCACGGCAGCACCCAAGGAGGCGCGGCGATGATGGACTTCAACGCCTCCAAGAGCCTGTCGGGTCAGGTCACGGCGCTGATCGATGCCGGGATGCAGCAGTCTCGCGCGGCGCAGCCTCGCCGCACGTACCTGGGCGCCTCGCGCCTCGGGGCCGCGTGCGAGCGCGCGCTGCAATACGAGGTCGCCGACGCCCCGGTCGATCCGGGTCGCGAGACCGACGGTCGCATGCTGCGCGTCTTCGAGCGCGGCCACCTTATGGAGGACTGCATGGTCGGATGGCTGCGCGCGGCGGGCTTCGATCTGCGCACGCGCGACGACGCGGGCGAGCCCTTCGGCTTCTCGGCGCTCGACGGGCGCCTGCAGGGCCACGTCGATGGCGTCATCGTCGCCGGGCCCGATCTGGGGTTCGGTTCCGGCTACCCGGCGCTGTGGGAGAACAAAGCCTTGAGCGCCAAATCGTGGCGCGAGTTGGAGAAGCACCGGCTTGCGTCTGCCCGCCCGGTCTACGCCGCGCAAGTGGCGCTCTACCAGGCCTATCTCGAACTGCACGCGCACCCGGCCCTGTTCACGGCGGTAAACGCCGACACCATGGAGATCCACGCCGAGCTGGTGCCGTTCGATGCGGCGTTGGCGCAGCGCATGTCCGACCGGGCGGTGAAGGTCATCACGGCCACCGAGGCGGGCGAACTGCTTCCACGCGCCTTCGCCGATCCCACCCATGTCGAGTGCCGGATGTGTCCGTGGCAGGACCGGTGCTGGAGGGCTGCGGCATGACCGACAGACCACTGCACCCGGTGCTCGGGGAGCGCCTGATCGACGCACGCGAGGCGGCACTGGCGCTCAATCTGCCGCACTACTGGCTCACGCACGCGAAGGAGCGCCGGCGTCTGCGCCTGCCGCACTACCGGGTCGGCAAGCTGCTGCGCTTCAAGCTGAGCGAACTGATCGCGTGGATGGAGGAAAGCCAAGCCCTGCTCACGGCCGACGCAGTGCACGAGGAGGAGGCGGATGCTGGACTTCAATGACACCGCGCCCGAGCCCGAGATCCCGGCGTCCGAGCGCCGCGAGGCCGTGCGCGCCGCCCTGCTCGCGAGGCTGGAGTCGGTGCTGTTCACCCTGTTCCCCGCCGGTCGGACGCGCCGCGGCAAGTTCGTCATCGGCGACGTGCTCGGCAGCCCGGGTGACAGCCTGGAGGTCGTGCTCGACGGCGACAAGGCGGGACTGTGGACCGATCGAGCCACCGGCGACGGCGGCGATGTGTTCCACCTGATCGGCGCCCACTTCGGCGTGGACGTGCACGGCGACTTCGCCCGCGTCCTCGACCTGGCCGAGGACCTCGTCGGCCGTGCTCCCACGGCCCCGGCGCGCAAGGCTGCCAAGGAGACCCCGGTCGACGATCTCGGCCCGGCCACCGCCAAGTGGGACTACCTCGACGCACAAGGGCAGCTCATCGCCGTCGTCTACCGCTACGACCCGCCCGGGCGCAAGAAGGAATTCCGGCCCTGGGACGCGCGCCGCCGCAGAAAAGCCCCGCCCGAGCCGCGGCCGCTGTACAACCAGCCGGGGATCCAGGACGCCGCCCAGGTCGTGCTGGTCGAGGGCGAGAAATGCGCCCAGGCCTTGATCGAGATCGGGATCGTGGCCACCACCGCGATGCACGGGGCCAACGCCCCGGTGGACAAGACCGACTGGTCGCCGCTGGCGGGCAAGGCGGTGCTGATCTGGCCCGACCGCGACAAGCCGGGCTGGGAGTACGCCGTGCAGGCGGCCCAGGCGATTCTGTCGGCGGGCGCGAAGACCTGCCACATCCTCTACCCACCCGAGGAAGCCGCCGAGGGCTGGGACGCGGCGGACGCCGTGATGGAGGGCTTCGACGTCGCGGCCTTCCTCGCCCACGGTCCGCGTGTGCAGGTGCATGACATTGCGGACCCCGGCGAGCCGGTGATCGGCGCGGATGAATCGGTGTGGGGCACCGAAGATGCCCTGGCGCTGGCCTTCACCCGGCGCTACCACCGCGACTGGCGCTACGTGGCGGCCTGGGGCCGCTGGTTGGTGTGGGACGGTCGGCGCTGGCGCAACGAGGAGACGCTGGCGGCCACCGACTTGATCCGCGGTGTCTGCCGACACGCGGCCCTCCAGGCCGACAACCCGAAGCTGGCGGCCAAGCTGGCCACCTCCGGCACCGTCGGCGGCGTCGAACGCCTGGCTCGCGCAGACCGACGTCATGCCGCGACCACCGCCGAGTGGGACGCCGATCCCTGGCTGCTCAACACCCCAGGCGGCGTGGTCGACCTCAGGACGGGGCGCATGCGCGCACACGACCGCGCCGACCGCATGACCAAGATCACCACCGCCACGCCCGGCGGCGACTGCCCGACCTGGCGGCGCTTCCTTGCCGAAGTCACCGGCGGCGACGCGGACCTGCAAGCCTATTTGCAGCGCGTCAGCGGCTACTGCTTGACCGGCTCGACCCGGGAGCATGCGCTGTTCTTCCTCTACGGCACCGGCGCCAACGGCAAGTCGGTGTTCGTGAACACCCTGGCCACGATCCTCGGCGACTACGCCGCCAGCGCGCCGATGGACACCTTCATGGAGACGCGCAGCGACCGGCATCCAACCGACATGGCGGGCCTGCGCGGGGCGCGCTTCGTCTCCTCCATCGAGACCGAGCAAGGGCGGCGCTGGGCCGAATCCAAGGTCAAGAGCCTCACGGGCGGCGACAAGATCTCCGCGCGCTTCATGCGGCAGGACTTCTTCGAGTTCTGGCCGCAGTTCAAGCTTTTCGTCGCCGGCAACCACAAGCCCGCCATCCGCAACATCGACGAGGCGATGAAGCGGAGGCTGCACCTGATCCCCTTCACGATCACCGTGCCGCCCGAGCGGCGCGACAAACACCTGCAGCAGAAGTTGCTGGCCGAGCGGGACGGCATCCTGGCCTGGGCGCTGGAAGGGTGCCTGGCCTGGCAGCGCCTGGGCCGGCTCGATCCGCCGCCGCAGGTCGTGGCCGCCACCGAGGAGTACTTCGAAGCCGAGGACGCGCTGGGCCGCTGGCTGGAGGAGCGCTGCGTGCGCGAGGCCAATGCCAAGTCACTGACCGCCGAACTGTTCACCGACTGGAAGCAGTGGGCGGAGGCCGCCGGCGAGTTCGTCGGCTCACAGCGCCGCTTCTCCGACCTCTTGATCACCCGCGGCGTCGAGAAATGGCGCAACGCCGCCGGCATCCGGGGCTTCCGTGGCGTGGGTCTCAAGCACCCGATGCAGCCCGCCTACACCCCCTATGCCGACGACTGAACACCCGTGACCACCGACAGGACTGACGCATCTGACGCTGTCCATCGTAAGTCTCTACGCGCGCGCGCGTGCGCGCGCCTCACGGGAACTATCGATATCGTGCGTCGGATGCGTCAGTCCCCACCGAACGAGGACTGACACCATGCACACCACGATCCTGGCCCTGGACCTGGGCACCTCCACCGGCTGGGCGCTGCGCGACCGCACGGGCCGAATCACCAGCGGCACCGAAGCCTTCAAGCCCCGACGCTTCGAAGGCGGCGGCATGCGTTTCCTGCGCTTCAAGCGCTGGCTCACCGAACTCAAGGCCCACGCCGACGGGATCGACACGCTGGTCTTCGAGGAAGTGCGCCGCCACGTCTCGACCGACGCGGCGCACGTCTACGGCGGCTTCCTCGCCACGCTCACGGCCTGGTGCGAGCACCACGGCATTCCCTACCAGGGCGTGCCGGTGGGCACGATCAAGAAGCACGCCACCGGCCGCGGCAACGCCGGCAAGGACGCGGTGATGGCGGCCGTGCGTGCGCGGGGCCACGCCCCGGCGGACGACGACGAGGCCGACGCCTTGGCGCTGTTGCTCTGGGCCCTCCCGCTTCACGACGCGGCGCAGGAGGACTGAGATGATTGTTCCGACCCCTCGCTACCGCTGCCCGCTCGGTCGGCTGCAGCCCGAGTCGATGGACGTGGAGGCCGTCAAGCGCCGCGGCTGGCGCGAGCAGCGCCTGCTCGTCGTCTCCCTCGAGGACGCCCGACTCGACTGGATGGAGCGCGAGCTGATCCGGCAAATCGGCGAGCGGCTCTACGGTGCACGGGAGGCGCGCCATGGCTGAGTGGACCGTCGAGCGTGTGGCCGAACGCTTCCGGGAGGCGGCCATCACCGC
>NZ_JAMQHN010000161.1 GCF_025993755.1 Thermomonas sp.
AAACAGCAAGGCCTGCTGATGGGGTTCGGCAACACGCCGGCGAGGTCAATGCGGGGGGCTATTCGAATGCTGCGCGGGCTGATGTCGATGAAGAAATAATTGTCGGACTGCTCCGTCCAATCTGAGCACTTCGTCGGCATCTGCAACTTATCGAATACCGGCTATTCAATAAGGTCCCTCTATACGGAAGCAAGGCCGAATTCCGGGCTGTGACCATCGTCTCTAATTCGGCCGCGGCCGTACAGCCTGCCGACAGCATGGGCGGCAATGCGCCAATCATTAGTGTTCCGATTGCACCGAACGTCAGATTCTTGATCTGGCGAACTTACACTCCCGACCGCAATAGATATTCACCGTCTCGGTGGATCAGCGGCTGATTTCTGAGTGTAGTTAGAGTAATAACCGACTGGGTATCTCACGACCTGTATGGTCATTGAGGGGTTACGGTTTGCGATGCCCCCCCGACTCATGAGGAATGTCGGGAACACACCATCGTAGGTTATATGTGGGGGAATCATGTCGTTGGCAAAAGAGCAAACCGCAGCTGGAATGGCGCGCGGCATCAGTGCTTGAGAAAGCACTTCGCTTATGGCTCCAGTAACCAGTCGGAGGTCGCCCAGCTTGCAGCAGTCGGCATAGCGCCCCTTGGGGGCAGCGCAACCACAGTGTTCGTCGTCGCGATATTCCCGCAGCCGTTCAAACGGACTGAATGAGGCTTGAGGTCCGGGCCAACGGCCAAACTGGCTAAAGAAAAGGTGGCGGACAGCCCATACGGCGAAAAGATCAAGCAAGGCCACGAGGGGGTCGCCATAATTCCACGTGCCGTCGCGGGAATCATAAGCGCAAATCGAAGCGTCGCCATAATTCGTGTGCCGCGGCCCGATGCCTTGGAGACCCCAGATGCCATGGTCCCAAAAAGCCCAGCCGCGCTCGATGCCGCGTCCCGGAAGGAGGGCGATGACGAAGACTGCACGGTACCCGAGACGTGGAAGAAGAGAGGCGGGAACTCGCAGCCATAGCGCCTCCCTGGTTTCTGCCGCTTCCGTCCCGGGATAGGCCGCCGCTAACGCCCGCACCCACTCGGCGAGCCCATGTACGCGGCATGAGATCGATGGGGTGGCACCGGCCGTCCATGCGGCACCGGCGGTTCCGGGTGCGGCGGGCAGTGGGGTGCTGGATGCTCCGGATGCTCCGGGTGCTCCGGGTGCTCCGGTTTGCCATGATTGTGATGCGGAGGGTGTTTGTCCATTTTGGATCTCCAAGCCAGGCGGTTGAAAAACGACGTCGGCCCGTGCTGGCCAAACAAGGCCGCCGTCGGATACGGAGGGGAACATCCCAAGGTCCAGATTCTCGCCAATTTGATACAAGAGTTCGGCGGTCTGCGGGTTCATGGGTGAGGCCCTTCAAATAGGTTTTCGATGTCAGCATTTTGAGGACGTGCGGGTCAAGAAACATCCCCCCTGGAGTTCATCTTTGCTGACACGGATGACGGCAAATCAAGGAATCCTGATTCCGGTCAGCATTTCTGAACCAAGTGGGGACAAATCATGATTGCCACCGTGATAACCTTAAATTCAGGATCGGCACAGGAGGGTGTCAATGCCGCGAAGGATTTTGATCATTGAAGACGAACAGGCGATGCGTGATCGCCTGTTCGCCCTGGTCCGGCAGATCGAAGACGTCCATGTCGATAGTGCAGCGAACGAACAGGAAGCGGATGCTTTGATCGCGCAGCACCGATACGACGTGGCGCTGGTGGATCTCCAGCTCAGCCCCTCGACCACCGGGCGGTTGAAAGGTATTCACTATGTCAAGACACTTTCGACCGGAGGGTGCCAAACGATCATCGTGACCGGGGATACGCGTGACGTCATCGGGGAGGTGAGCGTCGCGTTGTCGAGCGATATCATCACCAAGCCCATCGTCGATGCCGTGCTGCTGGGCCATGTCGAGCGGGCGCTGCAATGGCGGAATCGCGACGCTACCGCGGGGGACAATTTGCCGCCGGAACTGGCCATCGACCCCTACAAGCGCAGTTGCTGCTGGCGCAACAAAATCATCCGGCTGACCCCGACGGAACTGAGCATCGTCAGCCTGATTTGGCATGCCGAAGGTAAACGGGTCGATCTGGCCCGGCTCGGGGAGGTACTGAAAAGCGGAGGGGCTCATTCGGTCACCCAGCACATCATGAATATCCGGCGCAAGTTCGAGGATGTCGACCCGGATTTCAACAAAATACATTGTTCCGGTGGCGCCTACGTCTGGGAACGCTAACCGGTGGCGGCGCTGGCGCGACTGGGCGGAATCTCGCAGCAAGCGCTACAGCTTCACCCTTGGCGCGACGGCGGCGCTGCTGATCCTGCTCTTGCTGTTGTCCTGGGCGGCATTCGATATATTCCGGGCCGTCCGGCACAAGGATGAGCAGCTGCAAGTGGCGGGGCTGCGCACCCAGCTGGTGGAATTCCTCCTCACGACGACGCGCGAACCGGACGGCTCATCGCTGCTCGACAACCCCGTCGACTATGCGCAAGCGCGGCGGACTCTGAAGATTGCCACCGTGGGCAAGCCGTTCTTTGGTTATTTTCTGACCAAGGGGAACATCAAAACCTTTCGCAAGGAACTCGTCCGTACCGAACAGCCGCGCGCCTGCATCCTGGAGTACCCGGTCGATATCGACGAAGCGAATCAGCACTCGCCGAATACCGTGCAGGCGTGCTTTGCCACCGTGCAGAACGACCCATTCGGACGCTACGTGTATGCAATCATCAAATACCCTACGGGCGAGGTAACCCCGCATCGAAGAGGACGATCACTGAAGGATGGCGATCTCATCCGACTGCGCTTCCGGTCCGGCGGGGCGTCTCCGACCACGCTACGGCTGGTGCTGGAAATCCCCAGCCTTCCGGCGGAGGCCAAATGGCGGAATCCCGCGCATTTTGAGGGCCTGTATGAGATTGCGGGCTTTCTCAATGCTGAGGGCGGCAAGCCGACCCCCCTGGTTAGCGGCCAGGCAATCGAACGGGTGGAGCAGCCGGAAGGCGCGCGTTATGTGACGATTGCCATGCGCATCGATGCGGCCGCGTTCAATCAGCGATTCGATGGATGGCCCGATGCGGGCTTGAAGAGAATGAGCATCGGACTGGACATCCACCGATCGAACGCTACTCCCATCATCATCTCGGAAACGCAAAAAGGCGCGGCGCTGGCGTCCTTGGCGCAGGCCTACCTGAGCTCGGTGCCTTCCGGAGCCATCCTAGACGTCCGCAAGGGAAGTGACGCGGGACCACTTTTCTGGTCATCACAGGCGTTGGAATCTCCAGGGCTTGAGGCGGCACCGGGAATCATGCAGCGAATCGGCAATCGGATCACCGACCTACTCAAGGGAGAAACCATCCGAGTCGCCCAGACGATCCAGAGCCAGGTTACTGGCACCCTGGTTGCGGAATTGCGCTCATCCGGCAACGTCATTCCTGACCTGGCCGCACGGGTGATCGCGTTGCTGAGCTTCGCTATGCTGATCGTCCTCTACCTTGCGCTCCTGATCTTTTATGTGGCCCGTACGGTCGGCACAATTACCGCAGATGCCATGGTCTTGGCCAAACGCCGGCACGGCGACGTGCGGGACAAGTACAAGGGAAGGCGCGACCAGGTGAGCACCATCGGCCGGGTCATCAGCTATCTGGACCGGCGTATCCGCGCCGAGGTGGAAAGGAAGGCCAGGTCGCTGGAGCGCACAGAGGCCGCGATTGCACAACACCAACAGAGCCTGAGCCTGATAGCGCACGAGATTCGGTCTCCAGTGGCCACGCTGTTGCTGAATGATCAGCTCGACGAGGAGTCGCGCAGGCTGCTGGAGCGCATTCGGCGCACGATGGACCTTCTGAAGGAAAAACGCGAGATCGACTCCTCCAGGGACACCGCGCGTCTCGCGGCACACGACTTGGCTGCTTCGCTGTCAGCCTATGTTGGCAACCTAAGCTCAGTAGATTTTCGCCTTGCCTACGTAGGTCCGGAGAACGGAGTTCTTGCTCGATATGATGACATCCTGCTGGACCAGGTATTGGCAGCCCTCCTTGATAACGCAAAGCGCTATACCTTGCCGAGCACGGCGGTCGAGCTGCGTCTGGCGCTGCACGATCACCAGAAAGTGACGTTCGAGGTGTTCAATCAAGGCCCCCATGTCGCCGACCCGGAAAAGATCTTCCTGTTCGGCGAAACCTCACGCGATATGGAGTCGAACCAGGGAATCGGCCTCTATGCTGCCAGCCAATACGTCACGAGCTTCGGCGGGTCCATCCATGCCGAAAACCGACCGAATGGGGTCGCCATCGTGGTAAATCTTGTGCCGGGGTAGTCCCCTTGAGATGGTGAATTGCCACACCCCATTACCCCTCTGCAGTGGACGTTACAAGCCTACTTGGTCCGCCGTTGGATGCCAACCAGGGGCTCGGGATCGGAAGCACGAACGTAGGATAAGGACGCTCTGGTTCTATACGATTTTCAGCTAAACGGGTGGTAAGCGAAATATTACCGCCCGACTCAGACCGTAGGCTCAAAGTCGGCTGGGGCCGAGGATCGGAGATCCGCTTGTTTATTGGCCTCGACAGACTATATTGCAACTCGGTAAATGCATAACGAATAAATCGCAGACTTCGACGGATTTTTGAGAGTCTATGTTAATTTTCGAGGCACAATAAATCAATGAGTTAGGTAGCACCTCTCCGACAGACTTTATTGTTTCTTACCACTACTGCCCCGCACTCCCCCCGATCGCCCGAATCGTGCCGTGTTCACCTTCGCCGCCGGCGCGGCTTTTGGCGCGGCGGCGCTGGTGTTGCTTCTGACTCGTCGGTCTCCAACATGACGGTCGTCACCCTGGGCTGTGCGCCTGCGTCATGTCCGATGGAGTTTCTCTGATATAGTACGTGGCATGCGCTTGCTTTGGATCCTCCTGCTGGCACTCGTCATCCCGATCAATGCCGCCTACGCGGCGGCGTCCGGGGTATGCGACAGCGTTGATGGCCATGCCCAGCATGGTCAGCATTTCGGGCATCACAAGCACGTGCATGACCAAGATCACGGTGGGGTCGGCAACGGCGATCCCAAGCAGCCGAGCGGCAGCGACCACAACCATTCCCACGCCCACCCGCTGTTTACCTTGATGTTGCCGGCCCAGATCGAAGTTCATCTCCCCCCCGAGCCGGCTGTCGCGGCGGCTTCCCCGCGGCAGTCCTTTGTCTCGGTCACCCCTGTCCGACTCGAACGTCCCCCGAGATCCGTCCTCGTCGCCTGAGTCGACGGGACACTATCCTGACCGATTGATTTGCCGCACTGCGCCCGCCATGGCGGGTGCGCGTCCCGTCGAAATCCAAACTTTCCGTTTCGAGGATTTCGATGCAACACCATCGTTCGTCATTGACGCTGCTGCTGGCTTTGCTGACCGCCCCGGCCTGGTCGGCCGGGCTGACCGAAAGCGAAGCGCTCCGCCTGGGCCTTGCCCGCCCGGAATTTTCAGAACTGCAACAAGCCCGACTCGGCGAGGCCGAAGCGGAAGTGATCGAAGCCGGCACCTGGAGCAATCCGACGCTGGAATTCGGGCAGGACAAGACCGGCGCTTCCCGCGAACGCACCTGGCAGCTGTCGCAAACGCTGGATCTTTCCGGGCGTCGCGGCCTGCGCGAGACGGCGGCGCGCCATCGTGTCCGCGCTGCCGAGGCCGACAACCGCGCCCGGCAAAACGAACGTGCTGCCGGATTGCGCCGTACGTTTCATGAATTCCTGCGCCTGCAGGAACAAACGCGTGCGGTTGCTGCCTGGGCGGAGCGCTTCTCGGCCATCGACCGCGTGGTCGCCAAGCTGGCCGGGGCCGGCGAGGTATCCGGCTACGACCGCCGCCGGCTCGCCCGCGAACAGCGCAGCGCAGAGGCGAGGCTGGCCGAAACCCGCGCCGAACGGGAACGCGGCCGCGCCCGACTCGCCGCGCTGATCGGCCGCGAAGTCGGCACCGACGTCGAAGGGCGCTTGCTGCCGGAGGTGCCTCCTTCCCTGGCCAGCTTGCAGGCGCAACTCGCTGCGCGCCCCGAATTCGCCGCCTTGTCTGCACGCGCCGAGGCCGCGCAAAGCGACAGCGCGGTCGCCCGGAACAACCTGCCGGAACTGACGGTCGGCATCGGTCGCAAGCAGGTGGAGGATGGCCCCGTGCGCGACAGCGGCCCTCTCCTGGTGTTGTCGGTCAACCTGCCGTTGTTCGACCGCCAGCAGGCCAAGGATCGACGCAGCGCAGCGCAAGCGCTGGCAGCCCGCGCTGAACTCGGTCTGTCGCGGCAACAGGCCGAAGGCGAGTTGCTCGGCCTGCATCGTCAGGTCACGCAGTTGATCGCGGCGGCCACCCGCTACCGCAACGAAGCCTTGGCGCCTTCCGCCGACCTCGTCCGTATCGCCGAGAGCGCCTATCGCGCCGGTGAATCCACCGTCCTCGAACTGCTCGATGCCTACAAGGGTGCCCTCGAAGCCGAATTGACGGCCCTAGATCTCGAATGGAAGGCCCGCGCCGCGCGCATCGATCTCGATCAACTGACCGGAAGCTTCCCGCAATGAAAACCTCATCCAGACTGCTCGCGGCGATCATCGCCGCACTGCTGCTCGTCGGCTGCGGCGACAAGAACGCCGGCACCGGCGGCCACGACCACGGCGCGCCCGCGCAAGCCGCCGGCCATGCCGACCATGGCCCGACAGGTGAAAAAATCACCCATTTCAGCGACAGGACCGAGCTCTTCGTCGAATTCCCGAGCCTCGCCGTCGGCCAAGCCGCGACCTTCATCGTCCACTTCACCTGGCTCGCCGATTTCAAGCCGGTGACGCAAGGCAGGCTCATCGTCGTGCTCGCGGGCGGCAATGCGCCGGAGGAGCGCTTCGTCGCCGACGCCCCGGCCGTGCCCGGCATCTTCAAGCCGGCCGTGACGCCCAAGTCCGGAGGGGAACGCGTACTGGCGCTGATCCTCGAAACGCCGGCAGGCAACATCGCCCACGAACTCGGTCCGGTGACGGTCTTCGCCGATGCCAAGGCGGCGCAAGCCGAGCACGACCACGGCCATGACGATGAAGGTATCGCCTTCACCAAGGAACAGCAGTGGAAGATCGACTTCGCCACGGCCGAGGCGGTCAAGGGCCGCGCGCGGTCCTCGGTCGCCGCCACGGCGGCGATCAAGGCGCAGCCCGACGGCGAGGCGCTGCTGACGGCGCCGGCGGCCGGCGTGCTGCGTCCGGCCAGCGCCTTTCCGCGGGTCGGCCAGACGGTCAAGGAAGGCCAGGTGCTGGCCACCCTCGCACCGCGCCTCGGCGGCGAGACCGACCTGGCGACGCTGGAAGCGGCGACCGGCAAGGCGAAGATCGCGCTCGAACAGGCGCGGCGCGAACGCGAGCGCATGGAGGCGCTGTTCAAGGACGAAGCCGTTCCCGAGAAACGCCTGCTTGAGGCGCGCGCCGGCGAGCGCATGGCCGAGGCCGAAGCGAAGGCCGCGCAGGCGCGGCTGGGCCAGTTGGGCGGAACGGGCGGCATTGCCATCCGCGCGCCCATCGATGGCACGCTGGCCGATGTTGCCGTGGCGCCGGGCGCCTTCGTCGCCGAAGGCGCTCCGCTGTTCCACGTCGCCAACACGGAACGGCTGTGGCTGGAAGCGCGCGTGCCGGAAAGCGAGATCGGCAAGCTCGGCACCATGGACACCTTGAGCGGAGCATCGTTCACAGTGGACGGATTCGGCCAGCCCTTCGTCATTGAGCCGAGACGGAACGGCAAGCTGATTGCCGTCGGCGGCGTCGTCGATGCCGGCACGCGCACCGTGCCGGCCATCTTCGAGTTCGCCAATCCCGGCGGCCTGCGCCTGGGCATGACCGCCAGGGCCCGGCTCTATGCCGGCGAGGGGATCGAAGCCGTGCTGGTGCCGGCAGGCAGCGTGCAGGACGAAAGCGGCACGTCGGTCGTCTATGTGCAGACCGGCGGCGAAAGTTTCGTGCGCCGCATCGTGCGCGTGGGCGCCCGCGACGGCGAGCGCATCGCCATTCTCGACGGCCTCGAACCGGGACAGCGCGTGGTCAGCAAAGGCGCGTACCTGATCCGCCTGTCGACCTCGATGTCCGCCGCCGTCGGCCATGCGCACTGAGGAAGGGCGATCATGATCGGACACATCATCCAATGGTCGCTGCGCAACCGGCTGTTCGTCCTCGTCGGCAGCTTGCTGCTGCTCGTCTGGGGTGGCGTCGAGACCGCGCGCACGCCGGTCGACGTCTTCCCCGACCTCACCGCGCCCACGGTCACCGTCGTCACCGAGGCCGAGGGCATGGCTCCGGTCGACATGGAGGCGCTCGTCACCTTCCCCATCGAGACCGCGCTCAACGGCGCGCCGGGCGTGCGCCGCGTGCGCTCCTCGACCAAGATCGGCCTGTCGGTCATCACGGTCGAGTTCGCCTGGGGAACCGACGCCTACCTGGCGCGCCAGATCGTCGCCGAAAAACTGCAACTGGCGAAGGCGGCGCTGCCGCCCGACATCGAGGCGCCGGTGATGGCGCCGGCCGCTTCCATCATGGGCGAGATCATGTTCATCGCCCTGACCTGGGACGATCCGGCAAAAGTCAGCGACGGCGGGACGGTGGTATTGAAGAACACCGCCGACTACGTGCTGCGCAAACGCCTGCTGGCGGTGCCGGGTGTGGCCGAGGTGCTGCCCATCGGCGGCGACCTGCAGCAGTTCCAGGTCACGCTGAAGCCGGAGCGCCTGGCGGCCTACGGCCTGACCATCGACGAAGTGGTTAAGGCGGCCGGGGGCGCCAACCGGAATGCGGCGGCGGGCTTCTATGCTGAGAATGGCCAGGAATACCTGATCCAGGGCATCGGCCGCGTGCGCACGGTGGAGGACATCGCCGAAGCCGTGGTGGCGGTGAAGAACGGCCAGCCGGTGCTGCTGCGCCACGTCGCCGAGGTGGGGCTCGGCACCGCCGTCTTTCGCGGCATCGGCTCGACCAACGGCAAGCCCGCCGTGGTGCTGGGCATCCAGCGCCAGCCGGCGACCAATACCCTGGAGCTGACGCGCGTGCTCGACCGCACCCTGGCCGACATCCAGGCCTCGCTGCCGGCCGGCATGAAGATCGAGACACGCCTGTTCCGCCAGGCCGACTTCATCGAGGTGTCGATCCGGAACCTGCTGGCGGCGCTGCGCGACGGGGCGATCCTGATCGTCGCCATCGTCTTTGCCTTCCTGCTCTCGGTGCGCTCGACGGCGATCACCCTGGTGGCCTTGCCGCTGTCCATCGTTGCCGCCATTCTGGCGATGAAGGCGCTCGGGGCGACGATCAACACCATGACCCTGGGCGGCATCGCCATCGCGCTCGGCGCCCTGGTCGACGATGCGATCATCGTGGTGGAGAACATCGTGCGGCGGCTGCGCGAGAACCACGACAAGCCCGAGTCGAAGCGCGAATCGACTCTGCATGTCGTATTCCTCGCCACCAAGGAGATCCAGGGCTCCATCGTCTTCGCCACGCTGATCATCATGCTGGTGTTCGTGCCGTTGTTTTTCCTCTCGGGCGTCGAGGGCCGGCTGATGGTGCCGCTGGGACTGGCCTACGTCATTTCCCTGTTCGCCTCGCTGCTGGTGTCGATCACCATCACGCCGGTGCTTGCCTCATTGTTCCTCGGGCAGTCGAAGGAAATCGAAGGTCATCGCGAGCCGCACTTCGTCGTCCGGCTGCGTGGGACGTACCGCCGCCTCCTCGACGCCACGCTGGAGCGCTGGCGGGTAGTCGCCGCCGCCAGCGGCGCGCTGCTGGCCGCCGCCCTGGTCGGGCTCGCCGTCGCCGGACAGTCCTTCCTGCCCGACTTCAACGAAGGCACGCTGACCGTGGGCGTCGAGACGCTGCCCGGCACGGCGCTGGCCGAATCGGCCAAACTGGGCCAGAACGTCGAGGAGGTGCTGCTCGCCCATCCCGAGGTCGTCGCCACCGCGCGCCGCACCGGGCGTTCGCCGCTCGATCCGCACGCGCTCGATGTGCACCAGTCGGAAATCGAGGTCAGCCTGAGGATGAGGGAGCGCGGCAAGGAGGAATTTCTCGCCGCGCTGCGCGCGGATTTCGCAAGGCTGGCCGGCGTGCAGGTGGTGGTCGGCCAGCCGATCTCGCACCGCATCGACCACATGCTCTCCGGCACGCGCGCCAACATCGCGGTGAAGATCTTCGGCGCCGACCAGCGCGAACTGCGCAAGCTGGCCGAAGCGGTCAAGGGCGTCATGCAGCGGGTCGAAGGCGCGGTCGACGTGCAGCCCGAGCAGCAGACCGACATTCCCTTCCTCACGGTGAAATACCGGCGCGACGCGCTGGCGCGCCACGGCCTGTCGGCGGCGGAACTGTCGGAAAGCATCGAGGCAGCATTCAACGGTCTCGTCGTCGGCAAGGTCCTGCAGGGGCAGGCCAGCTTCGACCTGGTGGTCCGCTACGATCCGGTTACGCGCGCCAGCCTCGACGCGATCCGCGCCACGCTGGTGACCACGCCGTCCGGGGCTCGCCTGCCGCTCTCCGCGCTGGCCGACATCGAGAACGACCGCGGCCCGTATTTCATCAATCGCGAAAACGTGCAGCGCAAGATCGTCGTCATGGCCAACGTCGCAGGACGCGACCTGAAAAGCGTGGTAGAGGAGATGCGGGCGGAGATCGCCGGCGAGGTCAGGCTGCCGGCCGGCTACCACATCGAGTTCGGCGGCCAGTTCGAATCGGCGGCCGAGGCTTCGCGCGTGCTGATGATGCTGGGCGCCGCCGTCGTGGTCGGTGTCTTCCTGCTGTTGTTCGTCGCCTTCCACACAGCGCGCGACGCCTTCCTCGTGATGCTCAACCTGCCGCTGTCGATCGTCGGCGGCGTGGTCGGCGTGTATCTGGCCGGCGGCGTCGTTACCGTCGCCTCGATCATCGGCTTCATCACCCTGTTCGGCATCGCCACGCGCAACGGCGTGATGATGATCGCCCACATCCACCACCTGGCCGAGCACGACCTGGTGGCGAACGTCCGCGAGGCCGTGGTGCGCGGCGCCGAAGAGCGCCTGATCCCGATTCTGATGACGGCGCTCGCCGCCGGCCTGGCGCTGGTGCCGCTGGCGCTGTCCGCCGGGCAGCCAGGCTCGGAAATCCAGGCGCCGATGGCGGTAGTGATCCTCTGCGGCCTGATCAGCTCGACCGTGCTCAACATGATCGTCGTGCCCGCGCTCTACCTGCGCTTCGGCGCGGTGCGTGACGAACTCGCCAGCGGCCAGACTCGGCGCCGCTGCTCTACCGACACCCTCATCGATGGTTAAGGAGGTTCAAAT
>NZ_JAMQHN010000162.1 GCF_025993755.1 Thermomonas sp.
CCCCCCTTGGGCACAACTACAACGTCACGCAATGCACCGCGTGACACGGCAATATCATGAAACCGCGCTACGGCGCGGTTTTTCTTTGCCCGCCGCCCATGGGAAGCCGGTCACTTGCGGGAATGTGATCCCGATCAGAAGCACGGCGGGCTGAAAGCCCCGCTTGTTCTATGCTTGGCGCTCATCCCGAAGTGGGCTTCCCAGTGCTTGAACCGTTGATCGACCTGCGTGGCGGAGGGATCAGCCTCACGCCGAAACGGGCGCAATTGCTGCAGGCGCTGGAATCGGAAGGGTCGATCAGCGCGGCCGCCCGCGCGATGGGCATGAGCTACAAGGGCGCCTGGGACGCCATCGCCGCGCTCAATGGCCTGGTCGCCGAGCCGCTGGTGGCGACCGAAACCGGTGGCAGCGGCGGGGGCGGTGCGCGCCTGACCGAAACCGGGCGTCGCGTGCTGGCGTTCCATCAGGCGCTGTCCGCGTTGCAGCAGCGGCTGCTGGCGGGACAGGACGGATCTGCGGAGAATGCGACACTGGATCGACTGCTCGAACGGCTGGGGAATCTCATGCTCAGGACAAGCGCGCGCAACCAGTACGAAGGCACCGTTCGCGCGATCCAGCGCGGTGCGGTGAACAGCGAGGTCGTTCTCGACCTCGGCGGCGACGATCGGCTGGTGGCCATCATCACCAACCGCAGCGTGGAGAACCTCGGGCTGCGCGAAGGAGGCAGCGCGATCGCGCTGATCAAGTCCTCGTTCGTCGTGCTCGCCTCGCCTGGCGTGCGGACCAGCGCGCGCAATGCGTTGGCAGGCACCGTCACGCAGTGCCGGGAAGGCGCGGTGAACTCGGAAGTCGAATTGCAGTTGTCCAGTGGCCGCGCCATGGTGGCCACCGTCACCAACGAAAGCGTGCGCGAACTCGGCATCCGCGAAGGCGCTGCGCTGCTGGCGCTGGTCAAGTCCTCGCACGTGATCCTGGCCGTGGCGGCCTGACCGCATCCCCCCGCATGCAGGGGGGATGCGGAACGCACCATCAGAACCGATAGCTGATGTTGCCGTACCAGGTGCGGCCGGGCATCGGGTAGCCTTCTGCCAGTTCGTACCACTTGTCGCCGAGGTTGCGTCCGCCGATTTCGATCTCGAACCGGTCCCGTGGCGACCACACCAGCTTGGCACCCAGGTTGGCGTAGCCGCCCAGCTGCAGGAAGCCGTTCTGGTTGCCCGGACCGCTGTAGGTGACGATGCGCCCCTGTTCGGCTTCGAGCGTGGCCTGCAGCGTCCATTGCGGCGTGAACGCCCATTGCGCAAAGGCAAACAGACGCTGGCGCGGGCTGTTGGTCAGCAGCACGGCGGGATTGCCGAGGTTGTCGCGATCCAGCCACGTGTACGCCGCGCCCAGTTGCCCGCGTTCGGCGAAGTCCTGCCGCAGGGACAGCTCGATGCCGCGGTTGCGAGCGCGGCCGATGTTCTGTGCCTGGTTGCAGGTCGTTCCGCCGCATTGGTTGGAGGGCACGATCGCATCCTGGATCAGGTTGCCGATTCGGCTGTTGAACAGGGAGACCTCGACCTGTGCGCCTTGCCATGGATGTCCGCGCCAGCCCAGTTCGAAATGGGTGGCGACCTCGGGGCGCAGATCGGGGTTGGGCAAGGCCTGGCCCATGCGTGCGGAATAGCGGTCCTTGATGGTGGGGAAGCGGGTCTTGTGCGAGGCGCTGATGAACAGCTGGCCGTCCTGGCCGAAGTCGTGCAGCAGTTCGATCAAGGCATTGTTGGCGTGGGTCGATCCGGTGGGCCAGAAATACACCTCGCGCGCGCTGCGGCGCTCGTGGCTGGCGCCGATCCGCAGGCTGTTGCCCCCGCCCAGCGCGATGGTGTCTTCCAGCGCCAGCGAGGTGGTGACGTCGCGGTAATCCTTGATCGGCGACAGCGGATTGCTGTCGCGGTGGCGATCGTCCTTGTAGTGCGCGGCCAGATGCAGGTCGTGGTTGCTCCAGGCCTGGGTGGACAGTTCGATGCTCACGCCACGGGTTCTGTCCTCGTAGATGCTGGGGAAACTGGTGTTGTGCAGTTGCGTCGCGTAGCTGCCGTTGGTGTAGGCTTCCAGCCCGTTGCCGTAGCGATCCGAGTAGGCGCGCAATTTAAGGCTGGCGCGTTCGCCGAGGCCGACGTTGCCGATGAAATACAGGCTGTCCTTGTCCCACCAGGGCCAGCGCCAGTAGCGGATGCCGCTGCTGGCGCGGCCGGTATAGACGGGATTGCCTTTCTCGCCGTCCTGGCGGACGTAGCCGAGGGCGAATTCGTTGCCGTTGCCGGGGGCATAGCCGATCTTGAGTGAGACTCTGCGATCGTCGCGGTAGGCGTTTTCACGCTGGTCGCCGGTGTCGGTCGTTGTGGTCTTGTAGTCGTGGAAGCCGTCGGGCAGCGGAAAGCCGTCGGCATCCAGACGCGACCAGCCGGCCTGCAGGTACCAGTCCCCTTGGCGCATGCCGAGGTTGACCGCAGCCCTGAGCTCCCCGCCGCTGCCGCCACCGATCCGCACATCGCCTTCCAAATGCTCCGTGGGCTTGCGTGAGATCAGATTGATCGCGCCGCCGAGCGTGTTGGGGCCGTACAGAAGCGAGGCCGTGCCCTTGCCGACGCGGATTTCACCGAGATCGAAGGTGGTGAAGCGGCCGAAGTCGATGTAGCCGTCGTACGGCACGTACTGCGGGATGCCATCGAGGAACACCGGCACCTCGCGCGGGTCGAAGCCGCGCACGTAAACCATCGATTCGTTGCGGCTGTTGGTCGAGAGCGCCACGCCGGGCGCGATGGCGACGGCTTCGCCCACGGTGTCGCGGTTGAACTGTTCGATCTGTTCGCGGGTGATGGCGGATTCGCCGGCCGGTGGCTGGTCGGGTTTCTTGCCGTGGACCACCACGCTGCCAAGTTCGAAGGACGAGGCGTTCTTGTCGGTGTTCGTGTCGTCGGCGGCTTGGGCCGTGGTGGTGCAGACGAGGATGGCGAGCAGGGCGACGGCGAGCGCCTGCCGTCGCGGGAATCGGTGGGCTGAAATGGGCATGGGTGTCTCTCAGGCTAGGGGGAATCAATGGGCACGAGGCGGGAAGCCGCGTCCTTGTCCGCGACTTCGGTGGCCTTCGATGGATGGCAGGCGACGGTGCCGCCTGCGTGGCTGCATCACTGCATGCGGACGACTTCGATCCGGTCGAGCCAACGCACATGGCGGGGACCCGTCTTGATGTCCTGCCCGGAGATCAGCAGCAACTGCCCGTCATGGACGTCCAGCGGCTTGCCGTCCTTTTCCCAGGCGATCAGCACGTCCTTGCCGATGGCGGTGTTGTACAGCTCGTTCCACGAAAAGGTGACGAAGTAGCCGTCGGTGGCGCGGGCGACGATCACCATGCGGCGCGCGTCCTTGTGCCCTTCCACCGCGATGCCGACGTGATCCAGCACGTCGGTCAGGCGCACGCCGCGAAAATTCTGCGCGCTGCCCACCGTGGCCCCGGAGGCGCAAACCACGTCCACCGGACCGGTATTGCGCTGGACCAGCCGCTTCAGCGCTGCCACGTCGAATTCCGCAGGCGCGTTCACCGCCCCGGTGATGCGCACCGAGCTGCTGGGCATGCCTTCTTCGGGATGGTCGGCCGGGCTGGCCGACAGCAGGGCCGGGGCCAGCAGCAGCGCCAGCAGGAAAGCGCGCAGTTTCATGGGAAGACTCGTTATGTTGTTGTGTATATAACGAGAATCTACACGGGTTCCGGCGGGTGGATTTGATCGAAGTCAAACGGGAAGCAACAGCTGGCCGAACCGCGCGGATGTGGCGAGGCGGCCGTGCCGGATGCCGCAGACCGGGCGTGGAATCAAGGCGGATTTTTCGGACGTTGTCCTAGAATGGATGCTACCGACCTGGCTGGAGAGAGCGTGCGTACATTCGACGATTCCGACGGCCAGCGCTGGCAGGCGGCGGTGCTGGATGCGTCCTATGGCGTGATCCTGCTGGTGTTCAGCCCGCTGCACGGCGATGGGATCCGTCGCAGCCAGCTGCAGGTGGTGAACCTCGCCGAGGGGCAGGACTGGATCGCGATGGCGGATGAGGAGGCCCTGCGCGAGCAGCTGGGTGCGGCCGATCCCTGGGATCCTTCCGCCGATCCGTTCTGAGGTTCAACCGGCTGCGTTTTCCTGCATCTGCGCCGCACGGCGCCAGTCGCGCAGGCCCTTGGCGGCCAGCCCGACGAAGCCGGTGTACAGCACCGCGGTGACGAACAGATGCTTGTTCACGAACATGCCGATATAGACCAGATCCACCGCGATCCACAGAGACCACGTCGCGGCGTGGCGGCGGTTCTGCCAGAACTGCGCGACCAGGCTCAGCGTGGTGAGCATGGCGTCGAGCCAGGGCAGGGCGGCCGGAGTGTGGGTGGCCATCGCGTAGCCCAGCGCCAGCCCGCAGGCGATGCCGATGGCGAGATGCAGCACGGCATCTCGCGCGGGAAGCGGCGCCACCCTGACGTGGCCGCTGCGGTCGAGGTGGTGCCGCCAACGCCACCAGCCGAGTACTAGCATGCCGATCCAGATGCACTGCAGCAGCACTTCCGAATACAGCCGTGCGCCGAAATAGACCCAGATGTAGACGCACACCGAGACCAGACCGGCCGGATAGCACCACGGGCTGCGGCGCGTGCCGAGCCAGACGCTGGTGGCGCTGAGCGTGGCGGCGATGAGCTCGTGCAGGGGCAGGGTCATAGCGAGACGCGCAGGCTCAGGCGCAGCAGGCGCGGCGCGCCGGGGAACAGATAATTGTCGCCCTGCGAGCTGCCGGTGTCGCGCCAGTAGAAGCGGTTGAACAGGTTGTCCACGCCGAGCTGGGCGCTGATCTCCCGTTGCCCCCAGGAACCGTCGTAGCGCACCCCGGCATCGAACACGCCGTAGGCGGGAGCGCGCAGCGCGCCATCGGGCGTGGCCGGGTTGGCCGAAGCGTAGCGCCAGCCGCCTTGCACGGTGAAACCCGGCAAGGCGCTCAGGCGATGTTCGATCCAGAGCGTGGCGCGCAGGCGCGGAACGTTCACGACCTGGTGGCCGTCGTAGGCGGCGGTGCCGGTGCCCTGCGCGCGGGCGCGCACCAGCGCGAGGCTGGCGTGCAGGCCGGTGGCCTCGCTCAGGCGTCCGTTGGCCGAAACCTCCAGCCCGGTGTGCACTTCCTCGCCCTGCTGGACGAAGGTGAAGCCGGCCCAGGAATTGTCCGGCTGCGCGTACTGGTAGGGCTGGTGGATGCGGTAGAGCGCGGCTTCCAGATCCAGCCGCGGGGTCCAGCGGTACTTGAGTCCGGCCTCGACCTGGCGCGACAGCCGCGGACCGAGCGAATCGCCGTCGTTGCTGGTCCATGACGGCGCCTGCAGACCCAGCGACAGCCCTTCGCCATAGCTGGCGTAGAGGGTGAGGGCGTCATCCGGCAGCCACAGCAACGCCACCTGCGGCAGCGTGTGCGAGAGGTGGGTGTCGCGTTCGAGCACGTTCTTCTTGCTGCGCGCCTGTTCGCTCAGGCGGACGTGGCGGGCGCCCAGCAGCAGCTGCCAGTGGGAGCCAAGGCCCAGCCGATCCAGCGCGAACAGCGAACGCTGCCAGCTGTTCAGGCGCTGCACGCGCGGGCCGATCTGCTTGGGCGACGGATCGAAGACCGGGACGGCGGGATCGTCGATATTTGCGGTGCCGATGTAGTCGTTGACGTGCCAGTGGCGATTGATGCCGCGATGGAAGGCCGCCACGCCCAGCGTGAGGTCGTGGCTGACGCTGCCGGTGGCGAAACGCCCTTCCAGCGTGGCGCGCGCCTCGTCGCCGGTGCGGGTGTCGCCGGGGTTGCGGTAGTCGTAGACGTCGTAGCTGCCGTCCGGCGCGAAGTAGTTGGGCGGGCTGCCCGACGCGCAGGCGGCCACGTACCAGCAGCCGTAGGCGAAGGCGACGCGATCGTCGATCACGCTGCGGCTGCGGCCCAGCGCCAGGTGCAGGCTCCAGTCGTCGTTGAAGGCGTGCTGCAATCGCGCGCTGGCATTGGTGGCGCGGATCGCGACCGGCTGCTGCCAGGGCTGGTAGCCGAGCATCTGCGAGCGGTCGACGTGCTCCGGAAAGCGGGCGCCGCCCAGCAGCATGTAGCCGGAGGCCGAACGCTGGGCGCTGTCGAGATGGTTGATGTCCAGCTGCAGTGAGGTGCGCTCGGTCGGATTCCAGTCCATCGCCAGCGCGCCGAAGGCGCGGCGGCCGTTGGCGTGGTCGACGAAAGAGTGCAGGGTTTCCCAAGCGAGGTTGACGCGCAGCCCGAAGCGCGGCGTCAGCCAGCGCCCCGCGTCCAGCGCGGTGTACAGCGAACCGTGCGAATCCGCGCCCAGCGTCAGTGTGCGCACGTCGGCAGGCCGCTTGCTGACGAAGTTGACCACGCCGCCAGGCTCCATCACGCCCGCGGTCAGGCCTGCCAGCCCCTTGAGGATTTCGACCTGCTGCTTGTCCTCCAACGCGATCGGCTGCTCGCCGGTCATGGCGAGGTTGTTGTTCCGGTAGCCGGTGCCCAGGTCCAGTGCGTAGCCGCGGATCGACAGATTCTGGTAGTAGCCGACCGGAGCGTAGTTGTCGCCGAGCGCGGCGTCCTCGTGCCCCAGTTCGCTCAGGGTGCGGATCTGGCGGGCCTCGATCCGTTCGCGGCCGACGACGCTGATCGCGGCCGGCGTGTCGTGCAGCGTGGCCTTGCCCCAGGCGTCGATTCCGTTTTTGCGCGGCGCTTCGCGGCGATCCCCCGTCACCTTGACGCCGGGGAGGATCGTGGTTCTTTCCTGGGGCGGAGGGGGTGCGTCGGACTGGGCGTGGGCCAGCAGCGGCAGCAGTGCAAGCAGCAGTGGGGAAAGTCGCAGGATCATGTTCGCAATCGCCAGTGGGGAAGGGGCGAAGCGAAAGCCGGCAGCGATCCGCGCAGGACGACCCATGCAGGATCGAACGGCGCAAGGCGATTCCCGAAAGAATCTGCCGCCGTGTTCAAGCTCCCTACGCCGGTCCAAACCGGATCAGGTTCCAAGGGTCTCTCTCAGCCCGGTCGCGCCGGGCACCCCCGCTTCAGGCGCTATTGAACCACCATTGCGGGATCGGAGCCAGCGGGCATCAGGTCAAAGCGTCAGAAGCCGAGCTTCAGCCCGATCCCGGACAGCGTCGCGGCGCCCAGCAGGGCGAAGATCGCCGATGCGACCGCATGCACCAGTTTCATGGGGATTTTTTCTGCGAACTTGCCGCCCACGAAGACTGCCGGCACATCGGCGATCAACATCCCGAGCGTCGTGCCGATCACGACCTGAAGCGGCGCGCCGTAGTGCGCGGCCAGTGCGACCGTGGCGATCTGCGTCTTGTCCCCCATTTCGGCCAGGAAGAAAGTGACCAGGGTGGTGCCGAACACGCCGAAATGTCTGGCAACCCGCATTTCTTCGTCCTCGATCTTGTCTGGAACGAGCGTCCAGACCGCCATGCCGAGGAACGACAGGCCCAGCACCCAGCGCAGGACGCCCGGGCTGACGGATGCCGTGATCCATGCGCCCAACGCGCCGGCGAGGCCATGATTGACCAGAGTTGCGGCAAGGATGCCGAGAACGATCGGCAGCGGCTTCTTGAAACGCGCCGCGAGAATGAAGGCGAGGAGCTGGGTCTTGTCGCCGATTTCCGCAAGTGCAACGACGCCGGTCGAAATGAACAGTGATTGCATGCAGTGTCCCGGGCCGGACAACGGACGATCGACCACGTCGCATCCCCGGCCAGGTCGGAGGCGTCGTGGTCAAAGGTCTTGCCAGGCGTGGACACTGCGGACGCCATGGCCGATGGGCCAAGTGTGTTGACGTCAGCCCCTTCGTGGCGAAGGGCGGCTACTCCCCGATGACGGGCGGGAGTTTAGCAGCAGGAGGCTATTGAGATATAACTTTTAGTTATGAGTAAATCAGCCTGACCGTGGATGGAGAACTTTCTGACGTAGCACAGGTTTCATCTACAAGGTATTGATATTTATATCATCTATACCATTCGGTGCCGTATTGCGCTGCGGCAAGCCCTCGTCAGAACCCCGTGCTAGTGTTTGCGCCGCACATAGGGGAATGTGCGCATCATCACGAAATTTTTGTTGCGCGTCTGTCGTATTTCCCGGGGAGAACCAGCCGATGTCCAGTCGTTCAGGCTTGCTTGCAAGCGTGATGTTTGCCGCTTTTGCTTTCTTCGCGTCGCCCGTTTCGGCGGCCAATGGCCCGGCCAGGGCCAATACCCCATCCCAGCCAGAACGGGTCGTGGGTGGCGAAG
>NZ_JAMQHN010000163.1 GCF_025993755.1 Thermomonas sp.
CCAAGGCCGAGACGGCGCCCGCCGCGCCGGCGGGCACGATCTACACCTGTCCCATGCACCCGGAAATCCGCCAGGAAGGACCGGGGACGTGCCCGATCTGCGGCATGGCGCTGGAGCCGGAAATGCCCAGCCTGGAGGACGAGGACAACCCGGAACTGCGCGACTTCTCGCATCGCTTCTGGTGGACGTTGCCGCTGACCGTCGTGGTCTTCCTGCTGGCGATGTTGGGCGACCGGCTGACGTTCCTGAGCATGGGTGCCCGCACCTGGCTGGAACTCGCGTTGAGCACGCCGGTCGTGCTCTGGGCCGGCTGGCCGTTCTTCGAGCGTTGCGTGCAATCGATCCGCAACCGCAGCCCGAACATGTTCACGCTGATCGGGATTGGCGTTGCATCAGCCTTCGGCTATAGCGTGGTGGCCACTGTGGCACCGGATCTATTCCCGGATTCGTTCCGTGAGCATGGCCGGGTCGGCGTCTATTTCGAGGCCGCCGCGGTCATCGTGTCATTGACTCTGTTGGGGCAGTTGCTGGAGTTGCGTGCCCGCTCGAAGACTTCGGCGGCGATCAAGGCTTTGCTGGGGCTCGCGCCGAAGACGGCCCGTCGCATCAACGACGATGGCAGCGAAGACGACATCCCGCTCGAACATGTCCACATCGGCTACAAACTGCGCGTGCGCCCCGGCGAAAAAGTGCCGGTCGACGGCGAAGTGCTCGAAGGGCGCTCCAGCGTCGACGAATCGATGCTGACCGGCGAATCGATTCCGGTTGAAAAGACCG
Organism: Thermomonas sp.; assembly: GCF_025993755.1. Classification (GTDB taxonomy): domain Bacteria; phylum Pseudomonadota; class Gammaproteobacteria; order Xanthomonadales; family Xanthomonadaceae; genus Thermomonas. The sequence goes on from NZ_JAMQHN010000163.1 coordinate 778, forward strand.
CAGGCAGCCGCGTGATCGGCGCCACGATCAATGGCACCGGGAGCCTCGTCATCCGCGCCGACAGGATCGGTTCGGAGACCGTGCTGTCGCAGATCGTGCAGCTCGTCGCCCAGGCGCAGCGCTCGCGTGCACCGATGCAGCGCATGGCCGACAAGGTCGCGTTCTGGTTCGTGCTCGCGGTGTTGGCGATTGCCGTACTCACGTTCTTCGGCTGGGGCCTGTTCGGGCCGGAGCCGTCGTGGACATACGCCGTCCTCAATGCGGTCTCGGTGCTGATCATTGCTTGTCCGTGTGCGCTGGGATTGGCCACGCCGATGTCGATCATGGTCGCCACCGGCCGCGCGGCGCGTGCCGGCGTATTGTTCCGCGACGCCGAGGCGATCGAGCAGTTGCGCAAGATCGATACCTTGATCGTCGACAAGACCGGCACCCTGACCGAAGGTCGCCCGGCGTTTCGCGCGGTCATGGCCGCCGACGGGTTCGAGGACGACACCGTGCTGGGCTTGGCGGCAAGCCTGGAGCAGGGCAGCGAACACCCGCTGGCGGATGCGATCCTGACCGAAGCCAAGCGCCGGAACCTACCGCTGTCGACGACCGATGACTTCGATTCGGTTACCGGCAAAGGCGTGCGCGGGCAGATCGCAGGGCAGAAGCTTGCCCTCGGTAACAAGGCGCTCATGGCCGAGGTGGGCGCCGATGTCGCGCCGCTGCTTGCTCGTGCCGAATCGGCGAGGGGCGAGGGCGCCAGCGTGATGTTCCTCGCCGTGAATGGGCGGTTGGCGGGCGCGGTGTCCGTGGCAGATCCGATCAAGGCCACGACCTTGCCGGCTTTGAACGCATTGCGTGCGGCAGGCCTGCATCTGGTGATGGCTTCGGGCGATGCGCAATCGACCGCCGAGGCGGTGGGTCGCACACTCGGCATCGAGGACGTGCGAGGCGAGGTGCGTCCGCAGGACAAGGCCGCGCTGGTACAGCAACTCAAGGCGCAAGGGCGACGTGTCGCCATGGCCGGCGATGGTGTGAACGATGCGCCGGCTCTCGCGGCCGCGGATGTCGGCATCGCCATGGGCACCGGCACTGACGTCGCGATGTCCAGCGCTCAGGTCACCTTGGTCAAAGGCGATCTGAGCCGGATCCTGGAGGCGCGGGCGATTTCGGATGCAACGGTCGCCAACATGAAGCAGAACCTCGCCTTCGCCTTCCTCTACAACGCCATCGGCGTGCCGATCGCCGCCGGTGTGTTGTATCCGGTGTTCGGTCTGCTACTCAGCCCGATGATCGCGGCGCTGGCCATGAGCCTGAGTTCTGTTTCGGTCGTCACCAATGCGCTGCGCCTGGCGCGTGTTCCCCTGGGCGCAACGCACGCAGCACCCGCGCTGTCCGCACACGGCGCGTCTTCTCACTAAGACTTTCCCCCCACCTGGAGTAGGTTCATGAACAAATTCGTTTCGCTGGCCGCTGTCGGCCTCCTGTCCCTGTCCGCGGTAGCCGTCGCGGCGGAACTGCAAGCGCATGGAAGCCATGCGGGTCACGCGGCGCCAACTGCAGAAATCACCCCGGCCCAAAAGGAGTTTCGTGCGCTCGACAAGAACCAGGACGGCAAGCTGTCGAAGGCAGAGATGCCGGCCAAACATCCCATGGCCGCGCACTTCGCCATGATGGACACCAACAAGGACGGTGTGTTGTCGGAGGCCGAGTACACCGGCCACTGACGCGCGAATTTCGGCGGCGCGGCTCGTCGCGCCGCCATTCAAGGAGGTTCAATCATGCAAGCGCACTCCAAGCACCAGACGACTCACGACGCCCGGACGAAGGGCGGTCACGTCAGCCACACCGGCCACCAGACCAGCGACGGGCACTACGGGCGATTCGCGCTCATGCTGGTGCTGTCATTCGCTTGTATGTACGCGCTCATGTACGCCATGGTTGATCGCTTCGCGAATGTCGTGCCGAATATCAACCAGTTCTACATGGCGGCCCTGATGACCGCACCCATGGCGATCCTGGAGTTGGCGCTGATGGGCGCCATGTACCAGGACAAGCGAAAGAACGCGGTGATCTTTGCTTTGGCTGGCCTCGTTCTGGTCGGTAGTTGGTTTGGGATTCGCGCACAGGCCGGCGTCGATGACCGGCAGTTCCTTAAATCCATGATCCCGCACCATGCAGGCGCAATCCTGATGTGCGAGGAAGCCAGGATTTCAAGCCAAGATATCCAGGCGCTCTGCCGGAACATCATCGAAGGGCAGCAGGCCGAGATCGAGCAGATGAAATCCCTGCTGGATCCGACGCGCGGTCAGCCGCAACCTGCCACCCGGGACTAGAATCCTTTCCATGCCGCGACGCGTGTCCCGCTTGGTGCACTGGTTGGTGATCATCACCCTGATCGCCTCGACATAGATCGCGCCAGCGCAGGCGGCAAACGAGGCGCTCCAGCAGATCGCGGCAGCGCAAATGGCCGCGGCCATGGCGGACATGCCATGTGGTGATGAGATGGCCCCGTCGCTCGACACGCACGAGATGCCTTGCGATTGCTGCAAGCCTGCCTCTTGGGATCTGACCGCCTGCTTTGGCACCGCCTATCTGCATGCGCTGCCGGATGTCGTGGCATCGGTTCCGCCGCATGCCACCCACGCGACCGGAAACACTCCGACGTATCTCTCGCGATCGCTCGATACGCTCTTGCGACCACCGATCGCTTAACACTCCGTTTTGTGCCATTCCGGACGCTTTTCGTCCGCATGCCGCTGCGTGCGGCATTCACGGAGATATGCCAATGACATTCCCACGACGTTGGGTAGCGCTCGCGCTACTCAGCACACTGCCTATGTTCGCGACAGCCAAGCCGATCGCCTTCGCGAAAGGCAAGACGCTCATGCTCGAGTACGGTGCCGGCACTTCGCCTACTTCGAGCAGCCGATACCAATGCCTATACTGAATCAGTCAACCGAGTGGCCAAAGACATGAACCGCATGGGCAGGGGTTACAGCTTCGAGGTGCTTCGGGCGCGCATGCTCTACGACAAGAAGGCGCGCA